>JAJUGZ010000100.1 GCA_029265715.1 Bacteroidota bacterium | reverse complement strand
CGTCAAATAGGCCTAGCATATTGATATTCTTCATTGTTGCTCTTTTTTGTACTGTAAAATAGGCAATCTAACCATATATCCCATGCTTAAAATATTAACAATTAAACAAATATATTAACATTGGGTTTTTAGAGATGCCCTCAAGTAAAACAACCAAAAACAATCTTCTTTTTAAACAGTTTCTCAAAGCAGATAAAAGATTGACAAAAAGTTTAAAGCCTCAAGCTGCAAGTACCAGGAAGAAAGTCTTGTGCCTATTGTCTAAAGTCTAATATATCTTGAATCTTGCGGCTTGCTGCTTACATCTTCAAAATTTCAAATCATCAGTTTGTCTCGTTTTCCGCAACTATTTTCATCAGTCCTTCATCCCTTCAATCTATCACACTACGCATATCTTGCCCCCTTGTATTTAATTTGCATTCCGGAACTTTTCAGACAGCCTCATTCGCTATATCAACGATTTCCAATTCAGGCTTTCCAGTCCCTGTTCAATTTTTTCGCGTTCTTCTTTCCGGAAACGGTTAAACGGGTCGGCCATAAAGTCGTCGCACACCCCCATCACCGACAGCGCACATTTCAGTCCTTTCAGATAACTGGAACCGTATTTCCCGACGGTATAAATAGCCGAGCTTACGGCCAGCACTTTTTCCTGCAACGCGTGTATCTTATCAAAATCGCGGGCAACAGCAGCCTGGTACAGATCGACATACAGCCGCGGGAACATGTTGGCCCCGCCGTTTACACCGCCGTCGGCTCCCAACACCACGGCATCGGCCATCATTTCCTCGGGCCCGACAAATAACTGAAAATCCGGATGTCCCTTCATAGTATACTGCAGTAACCGGAAATAAGCCATATTGGCCGAGCTGTCTTTCAGCCCGACGACCTTCGGATTTTCCGAAATTTTCAGAACCGTTTTAGGTTCGAGCATCACTTTGGTATGCATCGGCATGTTATACAGATACAAAGGCAATGGCATACGGTCGGCCAGTTTCTCAAAGTATTCAACCAGCTCGGGCTGGCCGGTGGCGTAATAATAGGGAGGGGCAGCCACCACGGCAGCAGCCCCAAAATCGGCTGCTTTACGGGCCAGGTTCTCACTTTCAATAATCGAAGTATCGGTCACTCCAACCAGTACCGGGACCCGGCCGGCTACCTGTTTACAGACACGTTCAACCAACTCGTTGCGCAGCCGGTAACTCAGGCTGGAAAACTCACCGGTTGTCCCCAGCACAAACAAACCACTCACCCCGCCGGCCAGAATGTGTTCCACCAGCTTTTCCAATCCGTCCACATCCAACGTATCAATATCCTTTAAGGGAGTAATGATCGGTGGAACTATTCCTTTTAAGTTTTTTACTGAAGTCATATTTTTGAAAATTAGTAGTTAGACATGTATTGTTCGTAGCGAGACGTGAGAATCTAAAGGATTAAACAGTCGTCAGACAAAAGTTCCGGGCTGTGGGTACACTTCATCACAAATCCTCTTGATACTTGTAGCTTGAAGCCGGATACTTCTTCTTTCTTCTACCTTTGTTTCTCAGGTACTCAAAAACTCAGGTACTTTTCCTTGGTTACAACGGCCACTGCCCGTTTTTGATCTTTTTTAATACCATTTTGGATGGATCGACCACCACGTGCTTGATTTTTTCACGCCGCCAGGTATAAACGAAATGCACCATCCCGTCGGAAGTCTGTATAACAGCCGGGTACGAATACTGGCTGATTGGCGAATCTTCCAGAATCAGCGCGGCATACCAGGTTTTCCCATCTTCAGAAACGGCCACATTTAACGGGGTCCGCGCTCCTTTTGCTTGGCCGTCAGGCGGCAGCACATGATTGTACACCAACAGTTGACGGCCATCGGCGAGCGTTACGGCATCGGTTCCGGAGTTATTGTTTGGCAAGCCGATTGGCTTCACTTCCGACCAGGTTTTTCCGCCATCAGCCGAACGGGATTCGATGACCGCCCGGTTCCGGCTGCGGCAAAGCACCTGAAGGCTCCCGTCCGGATAGGTCAAGATGCTGGGCTGGATAATCCCGATTTTCTTCCCATCGTTGATCGGCCCGATTTTCGTCCAGGTCTTACCAAAGTCGCGGGTGCATTCAAAATGAACGCGCCAGCCTTCGTCGCCTTCGGTACTCGACGGGCACATCAAGGTTCCGTCTTTCAGCAAAACCGGTTTGTTTTTCACCGGCCCGATATACCCTTCGGGCAATTTTCCCGGTTTCCCCCAGGTTTTTCCGTGGTCGGACGATTTCATCAGCATGCCCCACCAGGTTGAAGGGCTGGGGCCAATTTTATAAAACAACATCAGCTCGCCATTCGGTATCTGGAACAAAACCGGGTTCCAGGTTGGGTAACGCAGGGTATCGTTCTGTACACCATTGGCTACCTCAACCGAGGGTGTCCATTTCCCGTTTTCGAGGCGACTAACCCAGATGCACACATCCGGATTACGTTCTTTAGTCCCGCCAAACCAGGCAGCAACCAATCCTTCAGTCGTTTCGGCAATGGTTGCCGCATGGCATTCCGGATAAGGCGCGGTGTCGTATATAAACTCATCGACGGTGATTCCCTGTTTCCACCAGGGTGTCTGGGCAAGGCCTGACAGGCTGGGAACAACCAGCATTAAAACAACAATTAAATTTCTCATCATCTTAAAAAAATGTCATTTACTCGGCTTTCTTTGCAGCCTCTTTTTTCGCTTTTACGGCATCAACATACGCTTTGAACAAGGCTTTCCAGTTGCGGCCGTTCGAATTGAGATATTGCTCCGATTTGGTTTTGTATATCTCGAAGATGGCCGAAATCTGTTTCATACTTTTATAGTCGACTGCCATTTCGCGGGCTTCTTTCAGATAGCCTGAAATCGTGGCTTCTTCTTCCGGGGTAAGGTCAGGCACAATGGCATGGTAGCCTTTCATGGTAAAGGCCACTTTCCCGACGGTGTAAAAATCGAGCACTTTCTCTACCTGTTCTTCGGTTAAATCTCTTCGCAAGCCGGCCATCAAGTTTTCGTGGACCGACTTCGGCATGGACGAATCGGCAATTATTTGCCGGTCGAGATCGCTCAACGGTTTTCCGGTCATTGGGTTAATTCCGGAAGGAACGGTACTGGCCGGGTGCTCGTTGTGCCAATTCCTGACCGCTTTCAGGTGGGCCAGGATAACTGATTTTACCCGTGCCTCTTTTCCCGGGTCGTTCAGCTTCAGCGAGTCGGTCCAGGCCTGCGCCTTTTTTTCGGCTTCGATGTCCGAACTTACTTTCTGGTCCGGAATTTTATTGAAAAACTTTTCAACCGTCCGGAAATCGCGAATGGCATTCGAAGGCATCTTCCCGCCTTTTATCCCGAAGCTGAATAGCGCATCTTTCGGTTCAACCGTCACTTTGCTCTCGTCGAGCATACGCGCGTCGAGTCCAAATGCGTCAATGAAAAAATTGTACACGGCATTCCGTTTATTGATGCCAAAGTCGTGCCCCTCTGCCGGTAAATGGACATTGGAAATTTTGTCCTCTGCACCATAAAAACCGTAAATACGCCGGAGATATGGATATTCCAGTTCAGGTACGGAAGCGGTCCAGTCCTTCCCGTCGGAAATCACGCAAAGCGGCCTGGGTGCAAAGGTGGCCATGAGCTCGGCATTGTTGGTGCCCCCGCATGCCAACGAGACGGGCATGCCGCTTTCGCAGGGGCAACCGCCGTCGAAATGCGAAGCTAAGCTCACGGTCGGGCAGGCGGCGGTAAAACGGTTGTCGAGCGTTGTGAGCAAGACCACCTGCGAGCCTCCGCCCGAACCACCGTTGGCCCCAATTTTTGTTGGATCCACATCGGGGCGGGTCAACATATAATCGAGCAGCGAGATGCCATTCATAATTTGAATGACCTGGGCAACCGAGGTGCGGTGGGCCGCGCCGGTAACTTGTAACTCCGATTCGCCCCAGCCAAACAGATCGTAACTGACGCAGATAGCGCCCATTCGTGCCAGGGTCGCAAACCGGTGCTGTTCGTCGGAGTTATACCGCCCATCGGCCCAATGACCGTTCGGGCACAGGATTACTGCATGTTTCCCTTTACCCGCAGGCGTGTAAACCGATCCGCAGACATATAATCCGGGCAAGGTTTCCAGCGCAATATTTTGAACCGAGTAGCCATCGAATTTGCGGACTTTCGATAAAATCGGTTTGGACTGAACCCGTTTTTTCAGTACAGAGTCAATCTGCAGTTTCTCGCGGACTTCTTTCTTCAGGCAGGCCTTTCGTGCATTCCAGGTGGCCGAATCAGGATAAAGCGTATCCAGGTAGGCCAGCATTTTTTTGCCATCAGCCGGGGTACGCCGCGGGTATTCATAAGCCTTGATCTTGTAGGTTTTATCGTCCTGTTTCACAGCTTTATAGTCGAACAACGACAACACATTGGACAGCGATTCCTCTACCGAATACGGACGGATGCGGAAATCGGCAAACGTTACCACTTTCCCGGCCGTATCAACGTCGAATTTCAGGTTCACGTCGAAGCGGGCCCCAATTTCCCGGAGCACGTTCCCCAGCGGTTTTGCAAACTGGTTCTCAAACGTTTGTGCATGGGAGTTGATCGTAATAAATGACAGGAGGAAAAGCCCCCTAAATCCCCCAAAGGGGAACTTTGACGTGAGTTTTTCTATTATTGTCTTATACATTTCGACAAGGTTTTAGAAATTATTAATTCAAATCCTGAACGTAGCCAACTACTCATTCTTAAGTCCCCTTCGGGGGATTTAGGGGGCTTTTATTTTCTTACCGTTGACAAACACATCGTTCATCCTGATCCGCTGGCAATTCTGGAACAAGCATTCTTCGGTTGCCTGCAAATTGATGTTGGTAAGCGAAATATCGGTGATGGGCGACTCTTCCAGGCCCCGGATTTTGATCGGAATTTTGACATTCGTCCCGGTCATGTTGCTGACATTGATGTTCCGGAAAACCGGCGTCCGTTCGCTGAATGGTTCCGGAGGCATTTTCGAATACAGCATGTCCAGGATGATTGCTTCTTCTTTGATATCACGCATCACAATGTTATCAACCTGAATATCTTCGACCACACCGCCACGCCCGCGGGTCGATTTGATTCGGATGCCCCGGTCGGTCCCGTCGAAAACACAATTGCTGATAACAACCTTTTTTACACTTCCACTCATTTCGCTCCCGATAACCACGCCGCCATGTCCGGCCAACATCGTACAATTGGTAATGGTGATGTTTTCGTTCGGCGCATTCAGTTTTCGTCCCTGTAAATCGCGGCCGCTTTTCAGCGTGATGCAATCGTCGCCAACCGAAATGTGGCAGTTCGAGATATGCACGTACCGGCACGACTCCGGATTAATCCCGTCGGTATTGGGCGACAAGGGGTTATTGATGGTCACCTTATCGATGGTCACATTCTCGCAAAACTCCGGATTGACTGTCCAGAACGGAGAATTGACGATGGTGATCCCTTCAATTTTCACGTTTTTGCAGCGGATTGGCTGGATAAACGGCGGACGAAAAAAACGGCGCTGCATCGACGATACATAGTCTTCATTGGTTTCGGCATACAACGCAGCCACATCGTTTGCCTTGTCCCACATGGGTTGGTATTTGTTCACATCGCGAACGCCATTTTGCTTAATATCGGTAATGATCCGAAAAAACTCGTCCCACCATTTTTTGCCTTGTCCGTCAATTTTTCCCTCGCCTTTAATGGTAATATTTTCAGCATCGACAGCATAAATCAGCGGGCTGAAACTTTTCATCAAAATTCCCTCGTGGCGCATTTCAACAAAAGGCAGATAGTCATCGAAATTATCTGAAAACAAGAGCGTAGCGCCCGCCTCCAGTTCAATGGTGATATTGCTTTTCAGCTTTATGGGGCCGGTCAGATATGTTCCAGCCGGAAAGTATAACGTACCACCGCCATGTCCATTCAGTTTATTGATGGTGTTATTGATCAGAGTGGTGTTGGTTTTCAGGCCCGATGCATTAGCACCGGCCTTCAGCATGTCGACCCGCTCAGCCTGCACAAAGATCACAGCAAGCAGGCACAAGAGGGTTAAAAAAATTATTCTCAGGTTCATATGATTAAAAGATGGTTTATTTTCCATAAGAACATATTCTTTTTGACTCAACCCAGTCCGCTGCGCTCCCACTCTATTAATAGAGCGGGGTAAAGCGAGCACAGGGAGCCGGGGGGTGAGTCAACACTAATCGATTTTAAAATGCAGCATCCTTCTTTTTGATTACTTATTACATCGAGCTCACTCTACCATAACAATTTGGCTCACGCACTTAATTCTTCACCGGATACCCTGATCATCTGACCGCATTGGTACAAACCAGTTTGGTCAGGGTTTCAGACCGGCCTGCTTCTTTCCCGTCGACCAGCACAACCAGACCTTTGCCTCGGTGGTATTTCGAACCGTCCTTATCCCAGAAGATCGTCAGGATATGGCCGTGGTACAGCACATTGTCGAGGCAGAACCAGTCCCATTTCCCCTCCGGAATAAGCGGGTTCACCTCAATGGCCTGATCAGCACGCGGGCGCAGGCCAACCAGTCCGGTAATTACCAGGTCGTTGAACGTAGAGTGATTGTAATAGCGGCTTCGTTCCTGGTCGCCTTTCAGCCAGTAGCCGGTCACTTCGTCGAGGTATTCGCCCACATACGGACGGCCACGGTGATATTGCGATTCGACATATAATTCCATTTGGCGAAAAAACACCGAATCATTCACCACTGCTGTGTGCCCCTGATTAATCCAGTTGGCCATGCCGGTAAGGGTTTGTGAGGTAGCAAACGGCCACACAGCCCCGTCCCACTCGCATTTGCCCACGCCATGCGTACGGAAATCCGGATGGCGCCGCTCGGCGGTAGTCAGGCCATACGGGGCCAGAAACCCGTCTTCGGTTTTCACCTGTTCCCAGGCAACCTCCTGTTTCTTTTCTGCCAGGTTGAAATACCACGGGATGAAGCCAATTTCCTCTCTCACGTTGGCAAACGAGCCATCTTCTTTCACCGTCTCAAAAAACTGGCTTTCGGGGTTCCACAGCTTCTGCTCAACCAACTGTTTCAGCGTATCAGCCTTTGCCCGGTAAAATACCGAAGCCGGATTGTCGCCGGCCAATGCGGCAATCTTGCTCAGGGCCTGCGCGTTCCCAAACATATAACTGTTAATGGTCGGCCGGGCATTTTTTACTTTCCGCCCGCCGCTAATCTGTTCTTCCATACCGTCGCGCACATCGTATTGCCAGTATAAGCCGTTTGGCAACCGGTTGGTGTCTTCCCAGTACGAATATTCCTTTTTCATGTCCGGAAACATATCAACCAGGTAAACCGAATTGCCATCGACCAAATATTTCTGATACAAAGCATCCGGGGCCCAACTGCTGAATTTATGCAGTTTGTTCATGGGCTGTCCTTCGTTTCCGCGAAACCACACATGCAAATAATCGTTCAGGTACTGCGGATTATGGAGCCAGCGCGCTTCCATGGTGTGATGGCCCAGGGCGCAGCTAATCAGGTTGTATTTGTCGGCATAACTGCGCTCGACCAAAAATTCGGTAAAAGCATAACCCACCGGCGTTTGTTTGATATGCTTCCGCAGGGTCCACCAGCGGAAATAATACATTTCCTCGAAATTATCCTGCGGACATTCAAACAGCGGGATGTTGGTTTTCATCCAATCCCACGCCTGGGCATTCGGAATGGCCTGGGCAATATTTTCATCTTCCATGCGGTTGAAATACTCCACGTAATGACGATAATCATCCGCATTCAGTACCGACTTTCTGGTTTTCCCTTTCACTCCGGAAATGGCAAAAGAGGGTGCAGTCGTAATACAAACCAGCAATCCGGAGATTATAAAATGAACTATGTTTCTAAATTTCATCATCAATTCTATTTCAGTATTAGAAACTGTTTAAAATTAATTCGTTGAAAAATTTTAAAGCCAATTTTATCTTTTCACTCACCCCAAGACCGATAAATCGGTCTTTCCCCCTTCTACATAGAGAGGGGGGATTCTGGCAGTTGCCAGACGACGAGGTGAGTTATGCAATCAATATTATCTGTAAATAAAATTTAAACAGTTTAATTCCACGTTTTTACCGAGCCGATCCAGTAACAGGCCTCCGGAAGCGGTTTTCCGTCCTGCTTCACATCAAAATCCTGATCGGTTGGCGTATCCACATTCGGATAGCGACGGACTTCGCCCGTGCGGAACACAATCTGCTGCAAACTGGCTACCGGAGCGAAGAATAATCCGTTGCCAACCTTTTTATCATCGACAAACACTTCGAAATACCGGTTTGAAGTCTGTGCCTCGATACGAACGGTGTATTTCTGACCGGGCTGATATTTCATCAGGCCTTTCATCCGGTAACCGTTTTTGCTTTTTAAGGCGCCATCCGAGTCAAAGACCAGGCGCATGGCTGCGGTGTTTTTTTCATTCTGAAGCTCGACATACAAAGTCCCGCGATCATTCTGCCCGGCCTCTACCGTAAATTCAACTTTTACCTGTTCGGAAGGCGGGAACAAGCGGGTTGCCATGGCATAGTCAAATTCGTCCTTATCGTTCAGCGACAGGCATTTTTGTCCGTTATGCAGTTCAACGCCAACCCGTGCCCACACCGGACTGTAAATGTTCCAGTTTTCCAGTTCCTTTTTGTCAGGCAAAACTGAAAAATCATCGGACACCGGCGTTTCGGCAACCGATTTCACCGGAACCGGGATGGACGACACCCAGATATCTTCCTTGTTTTCGCTGTAGGCCACCCAGAGTTTGCCGTCGGCCGGCTGCCCGTTTCGCTCCTGAATACCGCGAACATACTGGGGCCCGTACGATTTATAACTTCCGCCATAACGCATGGTGGGTATTTCGCCATTCACAAGCAACAGGTTTTTATAATCCAGCCCGTCGTCGCTTACCGAAATAGCCAAAGGCCAGCGAAAATCAGACGGGTTGTAAACCGTGGCATATTTCCCATCCGAAGTGCGCTGCCCCCAGATTTTAGCATTGCTGTTCACGAAACCGGGCGCGCGTTGGGGCCGGGTCCAGGTTTTTCCGCCGTCGGCGCTTATGGCTGTCAGGGCATGTTTCCACAAGCCAACCACCTGATTGTTGGGCAAATGATAGTAACAGAAGGCTTTGTAGTCATCTTTCAATGGGACCAGCGGGTCATCGCGGTCGGCTTCTTCGTTCCATTGCTGCATTTGCAACGGGTCGGCCAGCACCTGGTTGCAGATTTTCACAAAACCTTTGTCCTTGCTCCGGGTATAAAACGGGAAGTCGGTATTTTTCTCCGACCAGCCATGGTTATAACGGATAAAATAAATGGGGCCAAACGACCCGTCTTTATAGATTTCGCGCACCACGCGGCCAATTCCGTTCCCATCGTTGGGCCCGTCGTGGGGGTTCAGGCAAATTCCGTAGTAGCCAAAAACCAACAAACGCTGGTCGTCGGACACATAAAACCCCATCCGCTGGTGCATGACGGCGTACAAATTTTTGGCGACCTCGGTTTCTCCCGGCTGGGTTGTTCCATCCGGAACTTTATACTTCGGGAAAACCACCACTGGTTTCCCCCAGTTTTCGCCATCCGGAGAGGTAACCAATAACGTTTGCCCCGGCGGAACATGTTCGCCCACCGAATCGCTCAGGTATTCTAAGTAAAACCGGTTGTTCCAGTAAACCAACATCGGGGCGTGGTTGTAAGTCCAGCCAAACCCATCGGCCAACTCCGGAAATTCGCGGTTGGCCCGTAAAACCTGAATATTGTGGACTCCCATCGCCGGGCTCAATTGTCCGTGATGATAATCCGGGTTATTCAACGTTTTCCCGGTATAATGCACTTGTTCCTGAGCGGAAAGCAACCCCGTAACGCCCAAAATAAACAAGCTTATTGCAACAAATCTTAAATTCTTCATCCGTCAATTTGATTTAATTACCGAATAACGATCAACGATTGAGTGACTGTTTAAATTTAGGTTATCGAAAAATTTTAAACTCAATTGTATCATTTTTCACTCACCCCAAGCCCGGGACCCCGGACAGGGGTGGGTATGAGGGACAGATAAAATTTAAACAGTTTCTGAGTAGCTCAGATTTAATCAGTATTCGTTAATCCCTATTCTTATATCTTTTTAATCTCTCAACAACCTTTCGGTCCAACATAAAAATGGTCCCATGCTTATGCCCTTTGGGCAGCAAAATCTCCGACGAGACATCGTTAAAGTGAATAAAGTCGGATGTTTTTGCGGCCCCATACGTACCATTGCCATACGAATCGTAATAAACCAAATAGTCGCTGCCGACTTTGGCCACCGTGGGCCCTTCGGTCTTAAAAGGCGTGAATGGCTCAGAACTTTTGCTCCAGGGCCCCAGCGGCGATTCGCCAAACGACACCCTGATATTCCGATACGGACGCGTATTGTCTTTGTGTACAAGTACGTAATCTTTCTTTCCCCGTTTTACAATCACGGCATCGATCACACTAAAACCGGGATCGAGAAATAACTTTGTATCCGAAAAAGTTTCAAAATCTTTGGTTGTTGTGTAATACAAACGGTGATTGTTCCGCTCTTCTTCCTCTCCTTTTTCAAACCTGAACGGAATGGTCGACGCCCACACAATAATGAAATCCTGGTTCTCATCGTCATAAAAAAGCTCGGGGGCCCACACGTTTACGGTTGATGTGTCGAAAGCCATTACCGGAATAAACTTTTCGGCCGACCAATGGATGAAGTCTTTGGTACTGGCATAGCCAAAGCCCAAATCGCCTTTCCACGACGAGGTCCATACCAGATGAAAAGTGCCGTCGGGGCCTTGGGCAACAGAAGGGTCGCGCATTACTTTTTGCTGTCCGACTTCCGGTTTCAGGTACGGCCCACCCAGATCGTCCCAATGATAGCCATCGGAACTGGAAGCCAGGTACAGACCTTCGGTAGCCGGCTCGCGAAACGTACTAAACAGGTACACTCTTTCTCCGGTACACGACCAAAGGCTGATCAGCAACAATGGAAGGAGCAGAATCCCCCCTACTCGCCCAAGTAAGGGAATTGCGAATATCTTAATTGCTTTCATTTTTTTAGTCTTTTAGATGGTTGGATTTTTAAACCCGACAGGTTTTGAAAACCTGTCGGGTTTAAAACTTACTTAACCGAATCCAAAATCAGCACCCAATCGTTTCCGTTGGCCGGTTCGCCCGGAGGGTCGAACTCATGGATGCCTGTATTTTCAAACTCGCCGATTTCAGTCATTGTCCCATCAACCGGTTTATACCACGAAGCTTTCACTTTCTGTCCGGAAATTTTACCCATCTGAACCGGGATATTTCGTCCGGTATACGTGTAAATAAAAGCATAATCGTTGCCCCGGATAGCCGCCAGATAGTCGTATTTCAACCCATTCTCACCGGCAATCAGCGACTGGTCGGGAACACGCTCAAGGAACGGACGCGAGAGCATCAGCTTTTTCAGGTATTGCATCTGGGAAGCGCCCGGATCGTTGATCGCTTCGGTCCAGTATTCTTTTGCCCCATAAGCGGCGCCTTTATCGCCCGGTTTATAAAACTGCATCACCGCGCTGTTTCCGTAGGTAAAGCCAAAACCACCGGCAAAAACCGACCAGTAAGCATACCGCCGCACGTCTTCGTCTTTCCAGAAAGGCTGCAACGTATCGTGCAATCCCTGAGGTATCCCTTCGTAAGAGGGCTCTCCGTCGATCGTTGGCTTGATTGGCGTTTTGGCATAATCCATTTCAACGTATTTATAGTTGTCTTCGCCAAAGGCCCATTCGGTATCGTCCTGATCGTAGCGGCGATGGCCCGACTGGAACATATTAAAATCGAGCCAGTCTTCGTTGTGAAACCAAACCGATGAGGTCATCCTCCCGCGCGGGTGGAAGGTAATCAGATGACTGGTATCGTTGGCATTGATGGTTGAACCAATGGTTTTCCAAATCCGGATCGAATCGCTGCCCATGATGTCGCCGCCATTCATCCAGATAATGTTTGGGCGGTCTTTATACCGGTTGGCAATCCACGCCGAATACGAGGCAGCTTCTTCGTTTTTCACCCCACCGTGCGTCACGTTCCCGCCCCAAACCGGCACCAACCCTACATACAACCCTTTTTCAGCGGCCAGGTCGATCACATAATCCATGTGATCCCAAAAATCATACTGCGTGGTGTCGGCAAACAAATTTCCTTCGGTTACCAACGGGCGGGACAGGTTTTGCCCGACCAGGGCCGAATCGCCATACACGTTTTTGGCCCCCAGCGTATGCAACATCATGATCTGAATCACATTGAACCCTTTATTGGCACGGTCGGTCAGGTATTTATCGGCATCTTCACGGTTCAGCTTCGAGAACAGCAACCACCCGGTGTCGCCCAGCCAGAAAAAAGGATTCCCATTTTCATCAACCAAAAAGCGATGATTTTCGGAAACTTTTAACCGGGGAAGCCCGTTCTTTTCGGTTTGAACTTTCGGGGCGCAGGCTGCCATTGCTAAAACCATAGCCAGTACGATCGCTGGTATTTTCAATTTCTTCATCTGTAAATAATTTGTTTTTAAGTTGTCAGATGGAATAGCCATGATCCGGTTATTATTTTCATTGTCTGTTGGTGTTTGCAAATCATGGCTATTTCATGAGTTCGTTTTTTTCGTTTTTATTTTAAGGTTAAGTGGTTTATTTTCTGAATCCGGATCAGCAAACCGTTATACTATACAATCGAATGCACACAAACCCTTGCCTGATTCCGGGTTGCTTTATCAAAAAATTTAGTTTTTAGCTAACCAATACACCGTATCGCCTGCTCCAGACGCTTCGATGTTAATTTTTTTTCCGCCCGCAACAATCTGCGGTTTTCCCACAACAGATCCATTTTCGGGGTTGATCTGCGTCAACCTGAACCGGCCCGTTGCAGTTTTCAGATCGAGTACACAGCCAATCCCTTTCCTGAGATAAACAATACGTTCGCCCTGTTTATTCTGAAGCTGGTACAGCCCGTCTTCGGTATTTGCCGCAACCGACATTCCGGAGGCGCTTTCCAGAAAACCTGCCGCCTGTATTGGGGGCAAGGCTGCCAGCGAACCGCCCGCCATGAAAACCGGCCATCCATAGGTTGTCGATAAATCGTACGAATAGCAAACCGCTTTCTCCGGAAACCGTGTCCGATAGGTTAGAACATCCTGATAAACCTGATCAAACGAAAGTTTCACGACCTTCGATATCCGCCCCTGCTGCCGGGGGGCCAGGCTTTGTCCGCCTAAGGGGGCAAACTGTGTCCCGTCGTTCCGGCTGGTCCAGTAGCGAATGTCGATCAGGTCGATCACCTCTGCCCGGAGCGGGTCGGCCAGGATGGAGTCCTGAACATCTTTGGTGACACTCAGGGCGATGAGGGGCTTTTTACCGGTTTCGGCCTCCCATTCTTTTACAACATCAACCCAGAAGCGGACAAAATGGAGCGGCCCGGTAAATTCGAACCCGATTGTCTGGATAACTCCGGAATTGTCTTTGAAATTTTCGAGGCACTGCCTGATATACTTCCGGTGCAATTCTTTCCGGACCGGATCGGACAGATCGTAGAAATGCCCGGCCATGTAAACACGTTTATCGCCGGCATAGAATGGGGGTTCGGGGAAGCCCGTCCCGTTAATGTTATTGGCTGTTCTCCATGGGAAATCGACCCAATGTGCCCCGGCCTCGATGATATTGTGCTGGAAATAATTCTGGTGAACCAACACGAATCCGTTCTCGTCGGCCAGATCGGCAAACTGTTTCAGGCGCGACCAGTACCAGGGGTTGTATTTCGTCAAATCGTATTTACTAAGGCCGTCCCAGGCTGTTTCTTTCCCGCTGCGGGCAAAAGGTTGTTCATAGAACGGAGCCCACACGTCGCCATCAATCCGGCGAGTACGTTCATGATCGTCGCGACGGCGATCGTACCACAAACCATAATTATGCTCGATCCCGATATAATTTTCATGCTTCATCCAGGCGACCACTTCGTCTAAGTTATCGGTATACCCCAGCCCGTGCCTTCCGGGGACATTACGGGTAATCGCCGGTTTGGCCTGACTCACTTCCTTGGGCCGCAAATTGCCCCGCCACCATGGAACCGGATGACGTTT
>JAJUGZ010000104.1 GCA_029265715.1 Bacteroidota bacterium | reverse complement strand
CCCAATGCCAGGGCAACATTCTCAAACCGCTCGGGAGCCGCCACCAGGTTATATTCCATCACATCGGGCAGCAACAGGGCATTCGCCAATCCGTGAGCAATTTTAAACTCGCTTCCCAGCGGGTACGAGAGCGCATGAACGGCGGTTGTATTGACCGGCCCAAGGCACATCCCGCCGTATAAACTTCCCAGCGCAACGGCCGACCGGGCCTGCAAATCATCAGCACAGGCCTTAACTAAGTTACGACTTATCAGCCGGATCCCTTCCAGAGCATACAGGTCGGCCATCGGATGGGCAAAACGGTTTGTATAGGCTTCCAGACAATGGGCCAGGGCATCCATCCCGGTTGCTGCGGTAATGGCAGCAGGCAACCCAACGGTCAGCAACGGATCGATATACGCCGCATCGGGAACCAGAAAAGGGCTGATAACCCCTTTCTTCATGCCATCCTGCTCGTCAAGCAAAATCGCATTGGGCGAGACTTCGCTCCCGGTACCGGCTGTAGTTGGAAGACAGGCGAGGTAAAGATTCCGGTTCTTCAACAGCCCAATCCCGACAACTTCGGGCAGGGTCTGATCGCTGTGAATCAGGGCTGCAAGCAGTTTGGCCAAATCCAAAACGCTGCCGCCACCAATACCAACCACCGCATCCGGACAAAAGTCTTCAGCTTCGCGCTTCAATGAATAAAAATCTTCAAAACCAGGTTCCGTATTTAATGATGCATTTAGCTGACAGGCAATTCCTTTTTCAACCAGCGCCTGTAGTCTATTATTGACGGCTTCTTTCAGGAAAGGGACTGTCAATATAAAAAGCCGTTTCTTCCCGGATATTTGTATATCCTGAACGAACCGGTCCATGCTCCCTTCCCCAAATACAAGCTTTGCCGGCTGATGAAAAACAATCTGATTCATGTTCGAAGTATTTCTGACTACAACCGGCTTAAACATTGAAGCCGGTCTGTAATCGTTTACATTTTTAGGCGTAATTATACTAGTTATTTTTTGTATCTCACAAAACTCATGATTATTCATGTCAGCACGAACTCCGGATCATCAGCTCGGCATTCAGTGTCATCTGGATGCAAGGCCGTTGCGGATCAGTAATGCGCTGAATCAACAACTCTCCTGCACGTTTCCCGATTTCGTATGCAGGCTGCCGCACGGCAGTTAAAGGCGGATTCAATGAACTGGCCCAAAACATATCGTCAAAGCCAACAATTGCCACATCGTTGGGTATTTGCTTTTTCCGTTTATGAATGGTTTCCAGCGCCCCCAGGGTAATCAGGTTATTCCCGGTAAAAATCGCATCAGGCGGATTGGGCATATCCAGCAGTTCGGCGCACAGTTCAACGCCACTGGCATACGATGAATTGCCGTACTTTATCAGGCCAGAGTCCATCAACCCGGCATTCTCCAATGCCCTACGATAACCGTTCTCCCGCATTCGGCTCGATGGGATCGACGGCAACCCGGATATGTAGGCAATCCGCTTGTATCCCGACTTAACTAAGTGACTAACTGCCGAATAAGCACCTTCTTCGTTATTAACCCATACAATATCAACATCGATCCCGGCCAGGCCACGGTCGACACAGACCACCGGCAAGCCGCCTTTGATAATGTTTTTCAAACGCTGGTCGTTCTCGTTAACCGGGGCAGCTATCAGCCCATCAATGGCTTCCGACTGCAAGATATCCAGATAAAGAATCTCTTTCTTTTCATCCTGACCATAGTTGCACATGATAATGGCATAATTGTTCCGGTATGCAACATCTTCTATTCCCCTTAATACATCGACATAAAACGGGTTTTGAATATCCGGAATCAGGACCCCGAGCAAATTGCTCGATACGCTTTTTGAGCGCAACCGCTTGGCAACCCGGCTCGGCTGATATTTCAACTCTTTTATTGCCTTTAAAATTTTCAAACGAGTTGCTTCGTTCACGCTGTCGCTGTTGTTCAATACCCTTGAAACAGTTGCAATTGACACCCCGGCGCGTTTCGCAACCTCATTCATGCTGGCCATACGTTCTGTGTTTTTAAGAGAATTAAAGTTTGAACCTAACAAAAATAGATATTTCAAAGAAAAAATGAAAACGTTTTCATAGAAAAATGGAAAATATATTTTAATATTGCCTTTAAATTGAAAATTCACGGTTGGACCGGACTGCCAAGTATCAATTTAATCCGAAGAAAACATGAAGAATCTCTCGTGCCAAATCTTTCTGCTTCTTGCCATCATCGTGTTTGACGCAAACAATAAAAACCTCTCCGCTCAACCCCTGAAAGGCGTTTTTGAAGAAAAGCTTGACTATGAGAAATTTCTAGATCCGCCAACTGAGTATCGGTCATTCCCGTTTTACTCAATCAACGATTCGCTTGATGCAGACGAAATCAAGCAACAAATCCGGGGATTTGCAAAAGCCGGGTTTGGCGGATTCTATCTGCATAGCAGAGACGGGCTGATTACTGAATTTTTGGGCCGGGAATGGTGGACCATCATGGATGCGGCAGTTGAAGCGGCACAGGAAACAGGGATCCATGCGATGTTTTACGACGAAGACAAATGGCCATCCGGATATGCCGGTGGGATTATCCCCCGGATGAGCGATGATTACCGCGCCAAATCGTTGGTCAGGCTAAAAAAGGAAACTCCTCTTCCGTCTGGCTCAATTGTATTAAAAGAAGATTCCTTATATAAATACATCCAGCACACGGCTCCGATGGGCAATCCGATTTTCAACGGCACTTGCTGGGTCGATTTGTTCAATCCCGAAATGGTTGCTCAATTTTTGAATGTAGCCTACCGGCCCTATATTGAACGATTTGCATCGAAAATCAGGGATTACCGATTTGCTATTTTTGCCGACGAACCGCATATTCATGCCCGATATTTCGACAAAACCACCCCCAACGAAGGAGTCCTTTCCTACTCTCCCTGGGTAGCAAAGAAGTTTCAGGCAATGAACGGGTACAACTTCCTGGATAAAGTGAATCTGCTATTCGAAGAAAAAGACAACTGGCGTGAAGTCAGACTGCAATACTACCGGGCGGTGGCCACACAATTTGACGAAAGCTTTGCCAAACAGATTTCGGGCTACTGCGAAAAGAACGGGGTAAAATTTACAGGGCACTATCTGGGAGAAGACGACCTGGAGAAAGTCCGCGACCGCATTGGCAATTCGATGATGCACTACCGCTGGATGCAACAACCGGGAATCGACAACCTGGGCCTGACCATAGCCAACCGGCTACTTACGGCCCGCAGCCTGAGCAGTGTGGCGAATCAATACAATACGCCACGGCGCCTCTCCGAACTTTTCGGCATCAGCGGACAAAATATGAACTTTGAAGACCGAAAATGGATCGCCGGCTGGCACAGCATTTTGGGCATTAACCATTTTTGCCCGCACCTGACCTTATACAGCATGAAAGGCCTCCGGAAGCGCGATTACCCACCAACCTTTTCCTATCAGCAACCTTATTGGCCATACAATAAAAAAATAGAAGATTACCTCGGCCGGATTTCATACGCGGCAACCATTGGGAAATACGTCCCGCAAATTCTGGTTATCAACCCGCTTGAAAGCGAATATCTGAAAGGCAAAGCTGACGGCGATTTTACCAACGGCGTCCAACAGATAATGGAAGTTTTGCAAGCCAGTCACTACGATTATGACCTGGGCGACGAAGAAATTATTGCCGACACAGCCCGGATTGAAAACAAAAAGCTGGTAATTGGCCCAATGGCCTACAGCCATGTAATACTTCCGGATATGATCTCGTTGCGTGAATCGACAATTGACCTGTTACTCCAACTGCATCGCAATGGTGGCCTGATATTTAGTACCGGCCGCAAACCCGAATTTGTCGACGGGAAACCGGGAAACAAAAAACTGAAAGAACTGACACAATATCTAATTGTCGCGAATGAAAAAAATATTGCGGAGATTCTGTCTGACTTAATCAAACCCAACAACCAGATAAGCGGAGAAAACGCCATGGCTGTTTGGACTCAAACCCGTCAGGCTTCTGATGGGAGCATGGTTATGTTGTTCAATACCTCACATACCAATCCGGCGAGAATTTCTATCCGGTCGGCCTTTTTGAAAAATGATGCAGTTCTTTGGGACCCTTCCGAAGCGAAATGTTACAAAGTAAAACCAAATGGGTCCGGTGCTTTTGACATACAATTGGATGCTTCTTCTGTAATCTGGATTACTTCAGGCAACATAAGCAAAACCGCCCACACTTTGGGGACTTATAAACTGCCCGTACCTGAAACGACAGTCTTTACACTCAAAAATGAATGGCAAGGCAAGCGACTCGCCCCCAACGCCATTACCCTCGATTTTGCAGCCTGCTCTACCGACAACGGGAAAACATTCAGCGAACCGGAACCAATTATCGGCATTTTTACCCGTCTTTCCGACCTGCAATTCAGCGGGAACCTGCAACTCCGCTACCCTGTTCTGATTGACGACGTCCCGGATAAATGCGAACTGGTGCTCGAACAACCAGGCATGTACCAATCAATTGCAATCAACAACAATCCGTACATTTTCAAAACCAACGGATTTTTCGTCGATCATGAATTTAAAACATCCGACATATCCGGATTACTCCATAAAGGGCTGAACACCATAACACTTGTGCTCGATTTCAAACCATCTGTGGATACCAGCCGCGTAGCGACTGATCGTTACGGGACCGAGATCGAAAGTATCTACCTGATTGGCGATTTTGCAGTATCGGCACATAAAAACACCGACACGTTTGCCAGCCAGCGAAATGCCTCGGGAACTTTCCAGCCAAGACCGGTACATCAGATTCAATCATTCTCGGTTTCTGCTGAAGAAAAACATTTTTCGGGCGATATTAGCCTGCAAGGTTATCCGTTTTATACCGGGTCTTTTGAGCTAAAGCAAACGTTTGACATGCCCGACATTAGCAAAAAGGGCCGTTATTTTCTTGAACTTCCCAATTGCGAATCTATCGTTTCTATAATCGAGTTGAATGGGTCAGTTATCGATACGCTTTGCTGGTCTCCGTTCAAAACAGAGATTACAAGTGTGCTGAAACCGGGGAAAAACGAGCTGAAAATTACGATGATAAACTCATTGCGAAATTTGCTGGGACCGCATCACAACAAACGCGCCGAACTGATCCGTGTAGGGCCAAACAGTTTTACAGGCGCCGGCGGGTTTCCTGACAGTGCGGGCGACCCTCGCTGGTACGACCTCCGGAAAAACACTGCCGACCTGAAAACCTGGACCGATATCTATAATATAATTCCGTTCGGTTTTTTGGAGCCGCCTGTTATAACTAAAGAATGAAGGATTGAAGGGCTGAATTATTAGTCGTAAGTAGAAAGTCGCAAGTCGTAAGGCAAGTATTTGGAGTTTTTACTTCTTACTTTTTACTTTTGCCTTTAAACTTTTTGTCTCTCAGGAACTTTTACTGCAACAGCCAACTTTCATTCCCTAATGCTTTCATTTATCCGGCACTACATCCACTTATCTTCTTTTTTTTAACTTACCCGGGCAATTTACTTTCAAATTAATTTTTGATTTTCAAATTAATTTCTACATTTGTCCCAACCATTCAAAATAAAGTGATGATAAACAACAACATTATTTCAGCTAATCTGGTTAACGTGGTGGTCGTTCTACTTCGTGCGGAATAAGAATGGAATAATGTGATAACGATATGAAAGCCATTCTTATTCAGACAGAATGGCTTTTTTAATGTTAAAAATTGACTATGAAACGAACATGTTGCTTCACAACACCCAGAGATATAATAATAATTTTCAGCAACATGGAGTTCCATACTATCATTAAAAAATAAATTATTATAGTATGAAAAAAATAGTTACATATTTATCGCTGGTCGTCGTGGCCATTATTATTGTCCTACTCAAAACAAGTTGAGAAAGGCCGGCAGGAGTATGTAGATAAACGATATGAAGCCTTTCTCAACCAATGAGAAGGGCTTTTTTTTAAAAAGTAAACTAACATCAGACTTGAAGATATGCAGAAACAACTAAGATCAGCTACAACGACCGAGGGTCGCAGGATGGCTGGGGCCAGAAGCCTCTGGCGTGCAAACGGAATGAAAGAAGAACAATTTGGAAAACCGGTGATTGCCATCGTCAATTCATTTACCCAATTTGTTCCGGGTCATGTGCACCTGCATGAAATTGGACAATATATAAAAGGGCTGATCGAGCAAAAAGGATGCTTCGCCGCCGAGTTCAACACCATTGCCATCGACGACGGGATTGCGATGGGCCACGACGGGATGCTGTATTCCCTCCCATCGCGCGATGTAATTGCCGACAGCGTTGAATACATGTGCAACGCGCACAAGGCAGATGCGATGGTATGCATCTCGAACTGCGATAAAATTACCCCCGGAATGATGATGGCTGCCATGCGCCTAAACATTCCGTCCATTTTTGTTTCAGGAGGACCAATGGAGGCCGGCGAAATCGACGGCAAACTTTATGACCTGATTGACGCCATGGTCATGGCTGCCGACCAATCGGTAAGCGATGAGCAAATTTCTGTAGTCGAACAAAAAGCATGTCCGACCTGTGGCTCATGTTCCGGAATGTTTACGGCCAACTCGATGAACTGCCTGGCCGAAGCGCTTGGCCTGGCATTGCCCGGCAACGGCACCATCGTTGCTACACACAAAAACCGCAAAAAACTTTTTGAGGAAGCAGCTTCGCGCATCGTTGATATGACCTTCGACTATTATCAGAATGGGAACGAAAAGGTATTGCCCCGCGGCATTGCAACCAAAGCAGCTTTTGAAAATGCCATGAAGCTCGACATTGCCATGGGCGGCTCGACAAACACGGTCTTACATATTCTGGCCATTGCCCACGAAGCTGGCGTTGATTTCACGATGAAAGACATCGACAACCTGTCGCGAAAAACGCCAAATCTTTGTAAAGTTGCGCCCAGCAGCCATTTCCACATTCAGGATGTAAATCGGGCCGGAGGTATTCTCGGCATCCTGGCCGAACTGAACCGCGCCGGAATGCTCGACTCGTCTGTTAGCCGCGCCGATGGTCGCACATTAGCCCAGGCCCTTCAGGAATACGACATCATGAGCAGTACGGTAACCGAAGATGCCCTGAGTCGATATAAATCGGCACCTGGCCGGTTCAAAAACTTAATACTTGGCTCTCAGGACACTTATTACAAAGAGCTTGACACTGACCGCGCCAAGGGTTGCATCCGCGATTTGGAACATGCCTACAACAAAGATGGCGGCTTGGCCGTACTCTACGGGAATATTGCCAAAGACGGATGTATTGTAAAAACAGCCGGAGTCGATCCTTCGGTCTATAAATTCAGGGGAACCGCCAGGGTATTCCACTCGCAGGAAGAAGCCTGCAACGGGATACTTGGCGACAAAGTGCAGGCCGGCGACGTAGTCGTTATCCGCTACGAAGGGCCGAAAGGAGGACCGGGAATGCAGGAAATGTTATACCCAACCTCGTACATTAAATCGGTAAAACTCGACAAAGCCTGTGCCCTGATTACCGATGGCCGTTTTTCAGGAGGAACCTCCGGATTGTCAATCGGGCATATCTCTCCGGAAGCAGCAGCCGGCGGGGCCATTGCACTGATTGAAGACAACGATGTGATAGAAATCGATATCCTCGGTCGCAAAATAAACCTGATGGTTTCTGACGAAGAATTGGCACAACGCCGGGCAAAAGAAGAAGCAAAAGGCAAAGATGCCTTTACGCCTGCCAGACGCGACCGCCAAATAAGCAAAGCGCTGAAAGCCTATGCCAGCTTAGTTTCGTCGGCCGATAAAGGCGCTGTTCGTTTAATTGATTAATAACACACACTTAATTAGATCACATATGGCAACAAAACGTGTAAGCGGTTCGGAAGCCGTTATCTTATCATTACTTGAAGAAGGAGTTGATACCATTTGGGGGTATCCGGGAGGCGCGATCATGCCAATCTATGACGCGCTTTACGACTACGACCAGCAAGTTACCCACATTCTTACCCGCCACGAGCAGGGTGCAATCCACGCCGCTGAAGGGTATGCGCGTGTAACCGGCAAAGCCGGTGTTTGCTTTGCAACATCAGGCCCGGGAGCAACCAACCTGATTACCGGACTGGCCGATGCCCAGATCGACTCAATCCCGCTGGTTTGCATCACCGGCCAGGTAGCTTCGCCTCTGCTCGGTACCGACGCCTTCCAGGAATCAGATGTGGTGGGTATTACCATGCCGGTAACCAAATGGAATTTTCAGGTAACACAGGCCGAGGAAATCCCGGAGGCTATCGCCAAGGCTTTCCATATCGCAACCACCGGACGTCCGGGCCCTGTTTTGCTCGACATTGCCAAGGATGCCCAGTTTGCGCAATTCGATTTCGAATACAAAAAATGCACAAAAATCCGGAGCTATTTGCCGGAATACCCTGTCGATCCGTTTGCAGTAAAAGATGCAGCCGAACTGATTGACGCGGCAAAAAAACCGCTGCTGCTTTTCGGGCATGGCGTTATCCTGGGAGGGGCAGAAGCCGAACTGAAAGAGTTTATTGAAAAAACCGGAATCCCGGCTGCCTGGACATTGCTTGGCCTTTCGGCTTTACCGAGCGATCATCCGCTAAACGTGGGCATGTTAGGGATGCACGGAAATTACGGGCCGAACATCAAAACCAACGAAGCCGATTTGATTATTGCCGTTGGGATGCGTTTTGACGACCGTGTCACCGGCAAAGTCAGCGCCTATGCGCCCAATGCCAAAATAATTCACCTGGAAATCGACCCGGCCGAGATCAATAAGATTATCAAAGCGGATGTGGCCGTTTTGGGCAATGCAAAGAAATCGTTGCGCCTGTTGATCGACAACGTGAAACCAAACAAGCACGAAGCCTGGCTGAACGAATTTCGTGAGTGCGATAAAATTGAACACGAAAAAGTTATCGACAAAGACCTCTACCCGACCAAGCCCGGCCTGACCATGGGCGAGGTTGTCCGGATTGCTTCGGAAAAGACCAACGGCGACGCCATTTTGGTAACCGACGTGGGTCAGCAGCAAATGATTGCTTCGCGGTATTTCAAGTTCAAACAATCGCGCAGCAACGTAACTTCCGGAGGTTTGGGCACGATGGGCTATTCGCTTCCGGCTGCGATGGGGGCCAAAATTGGACGCCCCGACCGCACCGTGTTTGCCATGGCCGGCGATGGTGGTTTCCAGATGACAATTCAGGAACTGGGTACAATTTCCCAATATGGAATTGATTTAAAGATCATCGTCCTGAACAACAATTTTCTCGGGATGGTCCGTCAATGGCAACAGTTGTTCTTCGAAAAACGGTACTCGTTCACCGAGCTGAAAAACCCGGATTTCGTCGGAATTGCAAAAGCATACGGATTGGAAGCCGCCAAAGTAACCTCGCGCGACCAACTGGCTGATGCCATCCAGAAAATGCTCGATCACAAAGGTCCTTATCTTCTTGAGGTTGTTGTTGAAAAAGAAGACAACGTATTCCCAATGGTCCCGGCCGGCGCTTCGGTTTCCGACATCCTGCTCGAACCTTAACAACGCCAGGAAAAACTGAGTATTAACCTTGAAATTCAACAAGATGAAACAAAATTATATCATCACCATATTTTCTGAAAACCACATTGGGTTGCTCAGCCGCATCACCATTGTTTTCACTCGCCGGAAAATCAACATCGACAGCCTGACAGTTTCGGAATCGGCCATTCCGGGCATTTTTAAGTTCACCATCGTGATCAACGAAACCAAAGACCGCGTTGAGAAAGTGGTTGGCCAGCTCGAAAAGATTGTCGATGTAATCAAAGCTTTCTACAACACCGAGGATGAAATGATCCACCAGGAAATTGCACTCTATAAAGTTTCGACCGAATTGCTGTACGAATCAGACAAAATCGAAAAGATTGTCCGCAATTCAGGAGCAAGAATCCTGGAAATTACCCGCGAATACATCGTGATCGAGAAAACCGGGCACAAGGACGAAACGCAGCAACTTTTCGAAGAGCTGGCACCGTTTGGTGTGATGCAGTTCATCCGGTCCGGACGGATTGCCATCACCCGCAGCATCATCGAAAAACTGTCGGAATTCCTGAAAGTACGCGACTCGTTACTGGAACAGGTCGATTAATTTTCAGTCAACCCGACAACGATAACTCACAAATTATAAGATAAAACAAGTTCTTTTTATAATTTTGCAAGCGTTTTTCGGATTCAACATCCGAATTATCATGATTAAATTTTAAAGTCACAAATAAGTTATGGCAAATTATTTCAATACACTGCCATTGCGCCTTCAACTGGCACAACTTGGAGTTTGCGAATTCATGGATAGCTCTGAATTTGCAGACGGTGTAAAAAAACTGTTAGGGAAAAAAGTTGTAATCGTTGGTTGCGGGGCCCAGGGCCTCAACCAGGGCTTGAACATGCGCGATTCCGGGCTGGATATTTCCTATGCGTTGCGCGAATCGGCCATCAAAGAACAACGCCAATCGTATAAAAATGCCGTTGGAAACAATTTCAAAGTTGGCACCTACGAAGAACTGATCCCAACTGCCGACCTGGTGATCAACCTGACTCCGGACAAACAACACACAAGCGTAATCAACACGATTATGCCTTTAATGAAAAAAGGCGCTACGCTTTCTTACTCTCACGGGTTCAACATCGTGGAAGAAGGAATGCAGATCCGCAAGGATATCACTGTTATTATGGTAGCCCCGAAATCTCCGGGGTCTGAAGTTCGTGAAGAATACAAACGCGGGTTCGGCGTTCCGACCCTGATTGCTGTTCACCCGGAAAACGACCCGAACGGCGACGGTTTTGAAATTGCCAAAGCCTATGCTGTTGCAACCGGCGGGCACAAAGCCGGCGTTTTGCGCTCGTCGTTTGTAGCCGAAGTAAAGTCAGACCTGATGGGCGAACAAACCATCCTGTGCGGTTTGCTGCAAACCGGCTCAATCCTGTGTTTCGACAAAATGGTTGAAAAAGGGATCGATCCGGGCTATGCATCCAAACTAGTCCAGTATGGCTGGGAAGTAATTACCGAAGCATTGAAACACGGCGGCATCACCAACATGATGGACCGTTTGTCGAACCCGGCAAAAATCAAAGCATTCGAACTGTCAGAAGAAATGAAACGCATCATGCGCCCATTGTTCCAGAAACACATGGACGACATCATGAGCGGTGAATTCTCGAAAACCATGATGGAAGACTGGGCAAACGGCGACGAAAAACTGTTGACCTGGCGGGCTATGACTGCTGAAACAGCATTCGAAAAAACTCCGGCTGCCGATATAGCCATCAGCGAACAGGAATATTTCGACAACGGTGTTTTAATGGTGGCTTTCATCAAAGCAGGTGTTGAACTGGCTTTCGAAACCATGACCGAAACCGGCATCAAAGAAGAATCGGCCTACTACGAATCATTGCACGAAACTCCGCTGATTGCCAACACCATCGCCCGTAAAAAACTTTACGAGATGAACCGTGTGATTTCAGACACAGCCGAATATGGCTGCTACCTGTTCGACCATGCCTGCAAACCGCTATTGGCCGACTTTATGAGCAAAATCGATGTCGACGTGATTGGGAAACCTTACGGAGCCGGAAAGGGCAACGGAGTGGACAACAAACAATTAATCGCCGTCAATGAAATCATCCGCTTCCACCCGGTGGAAGAAATCGGCGCTTACCTGCGCGAATCGATGACTGCCATGAAAAAGATCGTATAAGTAAAAATGAAATACGTTCAGGAAAGCCTGCCAGTCATCGATTGGCAGGCTTTTTATTTATTTAAAAGAAACATGCAAACAACGAAACACATCCACCGAATCAGAATACCTTTTCAAATTCCTCTCTCTCCGGAAAAGCAAATTGACAGGTTCGTATTCGTTTACCTAATCGAGGGCAAAAAATTACACTTGGTTGACAGTGGCGTATCAGCCGCATATCCCATCATCAAAAATTACATTGAATCGCTTGGCCGAAGTCTGAATGATCTGGAAAATATCTTACTGACACATTCGCATCCTGACCATATCGGATGCGCTGCAAAACTTAAAGAGAAATCCGGATGCCAAATCTGGGCCCATTCGCCTGAGCGTCGAATGATCGAAGAGACCGATCTCCAATTTTCGGTTCGTCCGGTCCCGGGGTTTCACACGCTCGTCGGAGGTTCGGTCTCAATCGACCAAGAACTATTCAACAATCAGGAAATCTATCTTGAGGAAAACCTAATGATGAGGGTGATGCATACGCCAGGGCACTCTGCCGGATCAGTCAGTTTCAGGCTAAGCAAAGATGACGCACTATTTACAGGCGATGCCATTTTATTACCGGGAGAAATGCCGATTTATGAACAGGTTGACGAGTACCTGTTGTCTCTTCGGAAAATTGACGAGGTCGGTGCAAAAATTCTTCTTTCAGCCTGGGACGAACCAAAATCAGGAGCAGAAATTCCGTCCATTTTGCGGGCCAGCAAAAATTACATTGAACAGATTGACTCTGCGATAAACACCACCTGTCAAAATGGGAAGTCAGACAATCCAATCGATTTTTGCAAACAGGTTTTAGAACGTCTCAAGCTGCCAGTTCCCCTGGCAAATCCATTGTTGGTAAAAACCTTTCAGGCACATCTCGACTAACCGAATGCTACATTTCTTCGGGTTTAAAAACCCCGGCAAACAGTAAGCCCCCGAGTATTCCCATAAGAATATAGGCTACTTGTTCGCCTATATTGCCAGCATTTACAATGGTGGTGTTCAGAAATACATTGCTTAGTCCGAACAGTGATTTACTCCCCGGGACCAGCATAATAATTCCCTGGGTAATGAAAACTGTTTTTGGAGTGCCGTTTATTTTGGAGAAAAGAGTACTGGCAATCACCACCCCAATTGTCCCGACAAAAGTACTAACGAGCGTACCGGCCACAGAACAGAAGTAAGCCAGAAAAAAACCAACGCCCCCCGAAAGTACCCCTAACAGCATGTCTTTTTTGCGCACCTGGAAGATTGGAAACAGACTGATTGAGAAAAGCGGTATGGCAAAATAAATAACCCACTGCGGTGTAGTAATAAAGTGATTGAAGATTTTCAGGTCAAGAAAAAACTTCAAGAAGGTAAGGCCAAGGATAACTCCAAAAAACTGCTTAAACAAAGAGATCAGGGCGTCGAAAAGTTTCGCTGTCCCAGAAACTAAATTTTTTGAAGTAATCTCCTCGAGGGCTGTCGTAATGGCGAGTCCTGGCACAAAAATAATAATGGCAGATACAATAGTCAGGCCTATATTCAAATCAGTATAAACAAAAGAAAGCAACCCGGTGGCGATGGTCACCAGAAATGATGCAATCGATTCGAGCACAGAATTGATGTAGCTGAATTTACCAGCCATGAACACCAACAAGTATACAAATGCCCCAAGAATAGCTGCAAAAAGAACCGATATCCAATTGGTCCCGATCATAAGGTTAAATGTGGCGCCAGCCAATGCATACGCAAAAGTCAGGACTAAATGGTTTTGTTTTTTAGTCGCTTCATCGATCTCGCGGACCTTCTGATCAATCTCTGAAAGATCAATCTTTCGGGAAATCAACCCATCTGTTACCTCGACAATTTTAGGGCATCTCTAAAAACCCCTTTTTCTCTGTCTATAGTTGACGTCTTTGTTGCCTAAGGCTGGGCCATGCTTCTTGTTGTTTTTTTATAAAGCACACATAATCAGTGTTTTATGTTATTTTTTTGTTGATTAATGGACAT
>JAJUGZ010000083.1 GCA_029265715.1 Bacteroidota bacterium | reverse complement strand
ATGTCCATTAATCAACAAAAAAATAACATAAAACACTGATTATGTGTGCTTTATAAAAAAACAACAAGAAGCATGGCCCAGCCTTAGGCAACAAAGACGTCAACTATAGACAGAGAAAAAGGGGTTTTTAGAGATGCCCTATAGTTTAAAATCGTTCCAAGTCAATTTTATATTGGTTTCAAATCCGGAACTGACAACGTTTCCGGCGGCATTTTTAAACTCAAAGGCGCCGGTAGGGGTATTTTCTTCCAGCAACAGTGAGTTTTTTAGCCGGGTTGCAAAAAACAGTTGGTTTATCGAAAAACTTAGTTCGTCGAAAAATACGGTTTTATAATTCAGGTCGAAACTTCCGCCAACCGAAGTTTCTGGTTTTATGTCGCTGGCCGGCAGTGGCAGAATATGTTGATAGTACCTTCGCTCTGATTCTTCGGTGAAGATGGTTGGAAGTTTATAGCCCATAGCTCCGCCAATCCGGGCTGTCAACCGGGATACTGGTTTATACAACAACGAAAGCCGTGGTAGCCAGAAGGTTCCGTAATCCGGGTTATAGTCGGACCTGAGGCCGCTTTCCAGGGTTAGTTTGGGATGAAAATCGGTAGTGTTTTGGGCGAATACCCCGACTGTGTTTTGCTCGTAACTTCGGTCTGGATCAGCAGCGGAATGTTTGTCGTTGAATTTTTCGTAGTAGTGATTGGCCCCAAACTGCCAGTCGGATTTTTTGCTTTTTTTAAGGCTAAACAAGAACTCAGAAAAGCTCGAGATTTGGTTCCCTTTAAACTGGTAATCCGGAATTTCCAGGTTACGGTTGAACCAGCTAATGCTGTTCTTCAAACTAAAGGCGTGGTTCTCACGAGTTGTTCGGAGCATGAGCTGTGTTGAATAACGCTCAGAAACGTTTTTTTCAGAAAACAGGTGGTCGGCATCCGACTGTTGGTTGATGACTTGCATATCGCCGCCTGTTCGCTGGTCGAGATTGGCGCTAAGTCCGAAATTTAATTCGGTGTGGGGTGCCGGGTAATAGAAAAAACGGGGGTTGAAATTGATGGTTTGTGATTTGGGCAGGTTTGAAAATCCATCGTTATCCGGGTCGAATGCTTTTTGGTTGCTGGCGGATCCGTAAAGGGTAAGTCCGGCCTTGCCAAATTTTTGCGCATAAAATGCATTCCCGGTTGTTCCGGAGGCGCTTGTTTGGTTAAACATGATGTTTAACTGAGGTTTGCTCCCGGGAGCGATCGAAATCAGGTTAACCAATCCGGCAATCGCTCCGCCGCCGTAAAGCGTCGAATTGCTTCCCTTGATTAATTCGACCTGTTGTAAATCGAGCGGAGGTATCTGCATGATCGACAAGCCTCCGGCAAACCCGCTATAAAGCGGGAAGCCATCTTTTAAAATTTGAGTATAGCGGCCGTCTAACCCCTGGATCCGGATGCTTAAATTTCCGGAACTAAGCGAGGTTTGCTGCATTTGCACTCCGGTTGTTTCGCTTAAAAGCATACCAATGTTGCTCGAATTCATGGCTGCTTTTTCGCCAAGTTCTTCGCCGGTTATTGCTTCGATGCGGGTGGGAGTATCTTCGATGGTACGGGACGACCGGGTTGAAGCAATCACAATTTCTTCCAGTTCTTCTCCTTCTTCCAATTCAATCTTAATGGTACGGCCACTATCTGACGGGAAATTCAGGGTAACCTGTTTCTTTTCGTAGCCGATAAATGAAATTTCGAAGGTCGTTTTCCCGTTGGGTAAGCCGGTTAGCCGGGCCAGCCCTGTTGCATCGGAAGCTGTTCCGGCCGTAGTTCCCTTAATGACCACATTCGCACCTGCCAGCGGGCTGTTCATCTGATCGGTAATGATGAAATTTACATGGCTTTGGGCATATCCAAAACCAACGGCGATAAGCGCTAAAAAGATGGTTAAGACCTGTTTCATCCGTAAATAATTTGTTTTTAAGTTGTCAGATGGAATAGCCATGATCCGGTTATTATTTTCATTATCTGTTGGTGTTTACGAATCATGGCTATTTCATTTTTTAAATCCTTATTTCTGCTCGTAAAAAGTACACGATGCTTTGAGATGAGAATTGAGTCAGGCAATTGTCTTTTGTGAAATTCAATTTCGGGTAAAAGAAAAAAATCCCGAGGTCTGTATTTCATGCTTCGGGATTTGTGGATGATGTGAAAAAAAGTTTGCTAAAACTTATTGGCTACCAGTTGGCAAACCGTTTCGAGAAACTGGCTGTCGGCAGGTGTAAACGGGGCAGGCGAGTGGCTGTCGATATCGATTTCGGCCACGAACCGGCCGTTTTTCAGGACGGGTGCTACGATTTCTGATTGAACATCGATGCTGCACGAGATGTAATTGTCAATCTGGGTTACGTCTTGTACCACCATGGTTTGGCAGTTGGTGGCTACTTGTCCGCAAACACCTTTGCCCACGGCGATGCGCGTGTGTTCGGTTGGTTTACCGGCATACGGTCCCAGTGCCAGTTCGTTTTTTGCAGGGTCGAGCACATAAAAGCCCACCCAGTCGTAATGATAAACTTCTTCTTTCAGCAAGGTGCAAATCCGGAGCAGCAAATCGTCGGGGTTCGCCTCGACCAGTGCTGTTACTTTGCTCAATATTTTCTCAAAATCAGGTTGTTCCATTTTTTTAAGGTTTTTTCGGTCACAAGTCGTCAATTATTGCTTTTTGCGACTATAACTGACTATTTTTTACTTGATTACCATCTGGTCTTCGTGGGTGATTTTTTCGCAGTAGCGGCATTTTAATTCAATCGGTTTTTTCGAAACCACCGAGAAATGGGTTGTGATTTCTTCGTGGTTTGTGATGCACTTCGGGTTGAAACATTTCACAATACCGACGATTCTATCCGGCACTTCGACTACCCGTTTTTCTATTACCTCATAATCGCGGATAATGTTCAGTTTGGCGTGTGGCGCAATCAGGGCAATTTTGTTGATTTCGTCGTCTTCAAAAAACACATCCGCTACTTTTACCACGGCTTTGTTGCCCAGTTTTTCGCTTTCGAAGTTAAACCCGAAGGTTACCTGGGTTTTTAGTTTGTCGAGCCCCAAGATCGAGATGACTTTGAACAGGCTTTCAGAAGGGATGTGGTCGATGACCGTTCCGTTGTTGATGGCGCTGACTTTCAGTTTGAGCCGTTTTTTTAATTTATCTGTCATGGCTTTCGGTTATTTCAGGTTCAACGTATGGGCAATTATGGCTTCGCGGGCAAAGACACCGTTGCGGGCCTGGTCGAAATAGTAGGCTTTTTCGTTGGCATCCACATCGGTGTGTATTTCGCCAACGCGTGGCAGCGGGTGCAGGATGCGCATATTGGGTTTGGTGTGGGCCAGCATGCTGTTTCGAAGAACATACACGTTTTTCACTTTTTCGTATTCGATCGGGTCGTTGAAACGCTCTTTTTGTACGCGGGTCATATAAACGATGTCGGCTTCGGAAATGATGTCGGTAAATTCGCGGTGCTCGAAATAGCGGATGCCGCGTTCTTTCAGGAAGAGCTTATATTCCTGGGGCATTTCCAGTTCTTCCGGGGCAATGAAGTTGAAGATCGGGTTTTTGAATTCGGACATGGCCATCAGCAATGAATGTACGGTACGCCCGTATTTCAGGTCGCCCACCATAAAGATGTTGATGTTGTCGAGCGAACCCTGTGTTTTCAGGATCGAATACATGTCGAGCAGGGTTTGGGTGGGGTGCTGGTTGGCCCCATCGCCGGCGTTGATGACCGGGACCGACGATACTTCGGCGGCGTAGCGGGCGCTTCCTTCGAGCGGGTGCCGCATCACGATCAGGTCGGCGTAGTTGCTCACCATCCGGATCGTGTCGTGCAGTGTTTCGCCTTTGGTTACACTCGACGAGCCCGCATCAGAGAAACCGATGATGCGCCCTCCCAGCCGGTTGATGGCCGTTTCAAAGCTAAGCCGGGTGCGGGTCGATGGTTCAAAAAACAGGGTGGCCACCACTTTCCCTTCGAGTAGTTTTTGGTTCGGATTTTTTTCAAAATCGGCCGCCAGCTCCATAATACGCAGGTAATCTTCCCTGGTATAGTCGGTAATCGAAATCAAATCTTTTTTCTTCATGTTTCGGACATGTTTAAAATTTTGAGCCAATCAAAAAAAAAGCCAACAGCAAGTTTGCCCTGCTGTTGGCTCTTATTAAGTTCCGGCAAACCGGACCTAACTGGTGATGTCTGCAATCAAAAATATCGTTGATGAAACCTGGGAATTTGGGAAATTTCTGAGCTTGGTGAACATGTTCACCCAAACTGTTCGGGTCGTGTCTTGTCAAGCGTTTCATCAATACCCAAATTTAGATGGTTCTATCGTTAATTCCTGAAGTTCGTTCAGATAGTTATTAGTCGTCTTATTAACAATTTCATCCTTGTAAGGTGCTGACTCCCTCAATCTTGGAGAATTTTTCCTGGATACGGTCTAATTCTCCAAGCCTGACAAGGGTTTGGAGTCGGCATCGCAAATCGAATTGATTGTTGAGCTGGACGAGGTTTTCGTCTTTGAAAACTTTCATCACATCGTTCATAGCCCCGTAGTCGAATTCAATGGTCAGCCTTTGTTCGACCACTTTTTCAACGATTGTGGCGTTGTGCAGCACGTCGGCTGCCGCTGTTTTGTAGGCATTGATTAATCCGGAAACGCCCAGCAGTGTTCCTCCAAAATAACGGACGACCACAATCAGGATGTTGGTCAGGTCGAAGCTTTGGATTTGCCCCAGGATTGGTCTTCCGGCAGTCGACGAAGGTTCTCCGTCGTCGTTGGCCCTGAACTGGAGCTTATCGGCCCCGAGGCGCCAGGCATAGCAGTGGTGCCGTGCCGAAAAGTGCTCTTTTTTAATGCGTTGAATGTGTTCTTTGATCTCATCCTCCGAATAAACCGGGTAGGCATAGGCGATAAACTTGCTGCCTTTGTCTTTGAAAAGCCCTTCGGCCGGTTGATCAATCGTTTTATAGGTATCTTCCATTATGCAAACATTAGTATCAGGATGGCCAGCAAGGCCAGTCCGATGCCTGCAAAGTTAAGGGTTATGAGTTGTTCTTTAAAGAAAAGGGTCCCTGAAAGTGCCGACAGCAGTACGATGCCAACATTGTTGATGCCGAAAACAATGGAGCTGTCTATCTTCCCGCAGTTGAGCGCCAGGATGAAAAAATAAAGCGAGGCAAAATTGGCAAATCCCAGAATGGTTCCCCCGATTAGCTCGAACGGGGTTAGGCGCAGGCTTACCTGCTTCCGGGTAAAAAAGATGTACCCAATTCCGATGATTAATGCAAAAAAGAAAACAAAGGTTGAAAACAACAGGGGATCGCTATTCCGGAGGTAATGGTATTGGGTGTGCTTAACCAGCGAATCGGTGATACCCGAGCCCGCGAAAATAACGATCGGAAGCAGGTAGGCCAACTTGTTTGGCGTTGATCTGATTGGCTTATATACGGTAAGAAACAATGCTGAAAGAGCCAGTATAAGACCTGCAATCTTCAGAAAACCAACCGGTTCGGAATACCAGATGATGGAATACACAATTGGTACGCTTACCGACATTTTCCCGGCGACCGAGGTAACCGCCATTCCGGCTTCGCGGGTCGATAGCCCGAAAAAATAGAACATTACGATGAACAGAAAGCCGATCAGCAAGGCCATCCCAATCCACGAGCTGGTAAATGCGCTGGCCATACTTATTCCGGAGGCATTTGAAAACAGACCCAACATCAGGGCGGCGACATAGTTAATTGTGATCAGTTTCAGCAGGTTGGCCTTGTAGGGCACTGCCAGCTTGAAAATGATGAAGATTAATGTTGCTGTTAATATGCTTAGAAGGAGGTAAATCATCAGGATAAATATAAAAAAAGCAGATCGTTGCTGATCTGCTTTCATGAATTACATTTTTAATTTCTTTTCAATTTCGTCAACAAACTGTCGGAAGTTCTTATCGGTTTCTTTCAGGTTGTTTACTGTTTTGCAGGCATGTAGTACCGTCGCGTGGTCTTTATTTCCGATTTGCGACCCGATAGCCGCCAGCGACGATTTGGTCAGGTTTTTCGAAAAATACATGGCCAATTGCCGGGCCTGGACTACCTCGCGTTTACGGGTTTTTGTCTGCAGCGAGTCGGTTGGCATTTTAAAATAGTCGCAAACGACTTTGGTAATGTAATCGACTGAAAGTTCGCGAACCTGGTTTTTAACCAGTTTGTTGATCATTTCGCTGGCCAGCTCGATGGTAATTTCTTTACGGTTCAGGGTGGATTGGGCCAGCAGCGAGACCAACGCGCCTTCTAGTTCGCGTACATTGTTGGTAATGTGGGAGGCGATGTATTCGAGCACTTCGTCCGAAATTACGATGCCGTCTTTATAGGTTTTACGGCGCAGGATCTCCATACGCGTTTCAAAACTTGGAACCTGCAAATCGGCTGTCAGTCCCCATTTGAAACGCGAGAGCAGACGCTGTTCCATGCCTTTCAGCTCAATTGGCGGTTTATCCGAGGTCAGGATCAACTGTTTGCCGCTTTGGTGCAAGTGGTTGAAAATGTGAAAGAACGTCTCCTGGGTTTTTTCTTTTCCGGCAAATTCGTGCACATCGTCCAGGATTAGCACGTCAATCATCTGGTAGAAGTTCAGAAAATCGTTCCGGTTATTGTTACGGGTTGCTTCGGTAAACTGTGTCTGGAATTTGTTGGCATTCACATACAACACCACCTTATCCGGAAAGCGTTCTTTAACTTCTATCCCGATAGCGTGGGCCAAATGTGTTTTCCCCAACCCCGAATTTCCGTAGATCATAAGCGGATTGAAGGCTGTTCCTCCCGGATTTTGTGAAACAGCATATCCTGCACTGCGGGCCAACCGGTTGCACTCACCTTCCACAAAATTGTCAAAGGTATTGTCAAGCTTCAGTTGCGGGTCGATATGCAATTTCTGAATACCCGGTATGACAAATGGATTCTTAATAGTTGGCTTGTTGCCTTCCGTTTTCAAAGGCAGGTTCAACGGTTTATTCTGAATTTTACTGTTGTTGTTGGTTGGATATTTAACCGTATATGGCTGGGCATTATTTTGGTTGCCCATTACAACAACATATTCGAGTTTGGCTCCCGATCCGAGTTCTTTTCGTAAGGTTTTGCGAAGAAGATCGATGTATTGTTCTTCCAAATATTCATAGAAGAATGGACTGGGCACCTGAATCGTCAGAACGTCCCGATCAAGACTTACAGGCACAACAGGCTCGAACCATGTTTTAAAACTAATGCTTGGTACATTGTCCTTAATTACAGACAGACAATTATCCCAAACCAAATGATGATCTTTACTCATTTTTTGATTGCAGGATTATAAAAATTTGACAAAACTATTTTTCCCTAAAAATTTCCCTGAGAACAAATTTTGACAAAAAAAACCTTTTAAAAAAACGTTTTTACTCTTGACTTTTTTGAAAATAATATAAGGACATTAACATTCAGGCAATTAAAATTTAAAAATTTTTTAACAATTTTATATTGCTGAAAATCAATACTTTGTGTGAGGTTATTAACTTTTTTTAGCTTAAATCCTTCATTCTAAAGGGCAATAAGACATTTAACGATAATATGCATGCATTTACTGTTTTGAAAGCTTCTGAATAGCCCTTTCAAGTTTTATTTTCCGACCGTTTTTGAACGCAACAATCGTAGCATCAGGGAACATAACTCTGGCTTTTTCCAAAAGTGCGTTGGTTTCCTGAATATCGGCTGAACCGCCTGCCATATAGTTATACGTTTCACTGACAAGCGTTTCTTCGATAGGGCCGAGCCCTTCAAAAAATTTGGAGTCGAGTGATAATTTTGCAGGGCTTGATATAAGATATACCTTGTAGATAATTGCATCTTGTTTGTTGGGAGCGGATGGTTTGGAAGTAATGTAAACATCTTTCCCCAGCTTAAATGCCGAGAAGTGTACATAGCGTTTGGGATTATTCCGAAGGTCTTTCATTAATAAATCGAGGCTCGATGACAGGGTTACTAAGTTTTGGTACAGAGCCGGGTCGTTTAACAGCATTCCGGCAGAATTATCAGACGCATTTAATTGTGCGATAATTTGGTTCAGTCCTGCAATTGAAGCTTGAAGTTCTTTTCCCATTTGGGCGATATCAAGTTTGGCGATAGAGTCGCTAATCGAGGAAATGTTCCCGACAATATTTTGAATCTTCCCGGAGTTGTTTTTCAGGTTTTGGCTAATTGCCTCGGTGTTGGAAAGAATGCTTTGGATATTACCTTTTTCCATAATCAGGCGAAGCTGATCGGATGTGGCCTGCACATTGGCAATTGTGCGGTTGATATGTTCGAAGCTTTCAGTCAGGTTTTGGCGGGTGCGTTCGTTGAATACGTATGTGACCACCGTTAACGCCGAATCGAGCGAGGCCAGCAGTTCTTCCGCTTTTTGTTTCAAAGGCAGGACCTGCATGCTTACCTGTTCTTTCAGGTCGCTTTCAACCGAACCGGGGATGGTATCGCCGTCAGCATAAAATTCAGGCGATTGTTTGATTTCTATTTTGATGGATTTGGTTCCCATGATATCGCTGGAAACGATGCGGGCAACCGAGCCTTTCATGATTTTGAAGTTACCCTCGACCGATAAGGTCACAAGCAGTTTCCCAGAATAATCTTTGGTGAACTGGATGTTGCTGACCTGTCCAATTTTGAAGCCATTCAAGGTAATTGCACTCGACTTGTTTAGTCCTTCGATCTTGTCGTAAACAACATAGTAGTTGCTGACATTTTTAAAAAAATCAATTCCTTTTAAAAAATTAATTCCCCAAATCAGGACCGCCAGACAAAAAATGACGAGAAAGCCCAGTTTCGAATATCTTGAAATCTTCATGGATAGGATGCTATAATTTGTTTCGTTTTCGTGTTTTCTTATGCAATATTACGGAGTATTGGGTTGAGATGCAAGGAAATAGCAGAATAACCCGTTCTATTTCAGTTTTTTCAATGCATCGTTTACCGGAATTATTTCTTCATTTTCGAAGGCAACAATGAACGATCCCGGATATTTTGATGCAATTTGTTTACGCATGGCCAGAATGTTATTATATGAAGACTCATTGCCGTAATAGTATTTGTATAATTTTCCGAATTGCTTCATTGTTACTTCTTTAAGTCCTTTGAAATTGGCCGGGGTTGTTGCCAGTTTCTTGTCGCCGGCTGCAATCTGGATCCGGAATTGGATGCTGGTTGATGCCGGGCTGGTCTCAGACACCGCCTGTTTTGAAAGACTTGGTGAATTTTCGTTTTTCTTTTCAGGTTGAGCGGTTGTGGCTTGTTTTTCTGCTGCCGAATCTTTTTTGACAGTAGGGGCCGGTTCCGGGTTACGGGCGGCAACTCTGTTTGGTTCGGCTGGCCGGGCAGAAGGAACCGCGTCGAGATTGTCTTTGTATTTGCTGAATGCCCGCATGATCGACAGTGCCAGGTTTTCCTGACCGCTTTCGCTGCTAAGATACCGGGCTTCTTCCGAGTTGCTGATAAAGCCCGCTTCGATTAGCACGCTGGGCATCGAGCTTTCGCGCAAAACCAGGAAGCCTGCTTGTTTCACACCGCGGTCGGCGCGCGATGCTTTTGCCCGGAATTGCTGTTGAACGTCGGCTGCAAAATTCAGGCTTTGGTCAAGGTATTTGTCCTGGACCAGCTCAAACATGATGTACGATTCCGATGAGTTTGGATCAAATCCCGCGTACGTTGTCGAATAGTTTTCTTCGAGCAAGATTACCGAGTTCTCCTTTTTGGCAACGTCCAGGTTTTCCTGTGAGCGGTGAAGCCCCAATACAAATGTCTCGGCCCCATGAATAGCCGGAGATCCGCAAATGTTGGCATGCAGCGAGATGAACAGGTCGGCATGGTTGCGGTTCGCAATATTCGACCGTTCGTTCAGCGGGACGAATATGTCGCGGTCGCGCGTAAAGACAACTTTTACTTCCGGATAGGTTTCCCGGATGTGACGGCCCAGCTTGAGCCCAATGTTTAATACCACATCTTTTTCGCGAACCCCGTTGCTCACAGCGCCGGGGTCTTTTCCCCCGTGCCCCGGATCGATGACGACAACCATGTTTTTTCGGGTCCCGGCGACAGCCGGTTGGAGCATGAAGCAGGAAGATATTGTAATTAAAGTGATTACTGAAAAAATAAACGTGGTGGCTTTTCTCATAACGCAAAGCTTTACGTTCACAAAAATAGAAAATTATATATATTTTGCATTTGTTCACTCTTTGGTAAACCCCGAATTTATATTTTTGCACACCGACGATGTTCAGAATGTTTATCTTAATAATTTAGCTTTGATTAAAAATCTGCTGATAATTATTTTCCTTTTGTATGTTTTCCCGGTTTTGGGACAAATGCCAGAAGGTGTTGATTCTTTATCGGTTAATTCGTTTCAATCAATCCCTGATTCATTAACTGCGACCGGTATCCAGAAGCCGGATTCAGTGGCTAAAAAAAAGAAGCCCGTTTTGGAAGCTGCCATTACCTATTCGGCGAAAGACTCTACCATTGTCGATCTGGAAAACCAGCGTGTGTACATGTATAAAGAAGGAGCGGTTACTTATCAAAATATTGAGCTGAAGGCTGATTATATTGAACTGAACCTGGCAACCAAGGAAGTATATGCCGAAGGCTTGCCCGATTCGACCGGTACAAAAGTTGGAACTCCGGTATTTAAAGAAGGATCAGACGAATTTGAATCTCAGACTCTCCGATATAGTTTCGAAACACAGAAAGGTATAATTACCGATGTGAAGACAGCTCAGGGCGATGGATTTGTGCACAGTGAGCGGACTAAGAAAATAGGGAAGGACGAGTTTCTGCTCCAGCATGGAAAGTATACCACCTGTGATGCAGATCACCCTCATTTTTATCTCCGGATGTCGCGGGCCAAAGTGATATCGAACAAGAAGATCATTACCGGTTCGGCTTATATGGTGCTGGAAGATTTCCCGATTTATTTTCCCATGATCCCGTTTGGGTATTTCCCGAATTCGACTACTTATTCTTCCGGAATCTTGATCCCAACGTACGGAGAGGAAAATTCACGCGGGTTTTTTCTGCGTGATGGCGGTTATTATTGGGCGGCCAACGAATTTTTCGATTTAACCGTTCAGGGCGATATTTATTCGAAAGGATCGTGGGGAACCAGTTTAGGGACCAATTATAAAAAGAGATATAAATACTCCGGAAGTTTTAAGTTTGATTATAACCTGAACAAAACCGGAGATGAACCGAAGCAATCAATATCAAAAGGGTTTCAACTAGTCTGGACTCACTCGCAGGATTCGAAGGCAAATCCAAGCCAGTCGTTCAGCGCCAGTGTAAACTTGTCGACCAGTTCGTACGACCGGGAAAATGCAACGACGATAACCAATTACTTGCAGACTCAGAAATCGTCGAGTATTTCGTATGCGAAGACCTTCGAAAATTCTCCGTTTAATATGTCGATAAACCTTCGCCATTCTCAAAATTCAACCGACTCGACAATGACATTGGGCCTTCCGGAGATGACTTTCAATATGTCAAAAATTAACCCATTCAAGGCGAAAAAGCGGGTTGGCCCAACCAAATGGTACGAACAAATTGGTTTAAGTTATAGTGGTAACATCAGAAATACAATTACCGCGAAAGAGAACGAAATTTTGAAAAAATCGTTGGTTAAAGACTGGCAAAACGGGATGAAACACAGTATCCCGATCACCTTGCCTTCGTTTAACCTGCTGAAATTTATTAATGTATCGCCGAGTTTCAGTTATTCCGAACGCTGGTACACCAGCTATGTGAAAAAAGAGTATGATCTGAGCTATGGCAACCCAAAACTGAGTGCCAGCAGCGATTATTATCACGTGCGTATCGATACGTTGTACGGTTTTAAAAGGAACTATGATTATTCGTACAGTTTAAGCGCTTCGACCAATATTTACGGGATGTACCAGATGCGGAACCCCGATTCGAAAATCAAAGCAATCCGGCATAAAGTAACTCCGTCGGTAAGTTTTAGCTATCGTCCGGACTTTGGGCAGTCAAAATACGGGTTCTGGGATTCATACGTTGATTCGACGGGAAAAGTAAATTACTATACGTACTTCGAGAACGGGATTTATGGTTATACCAGTCGCGGGGCCAGTGGGTCTATTAATTTCAGTATTTCCAATAATCTTGAAGCCAAGGTCCTAGATGCAAAGAACGATTCAACCAAATCGGGGCAGGCTTTTAAGAAAGTGAAAATCATCGACAATCTGAGCGCCAGTGCATCATATAACCTGATTGCCGACTCGTTGAACCTGAGTACGATCAGTCTTAACGGACGTACGACCATTAAAGGAGTCAGTGTAAACTTTGGCGGGATTTTGGACCCCTACATGGTAAATGAAGAAGGAGTCCATTATAACGAGTATGTCTGGAACCATGCACAAGGTTTGAAAAAGCTGGGAACGTTGCGGAGCGCCAACATGTCGTTTGGTATGTCGTTCGATTCGCAAAAAGGCAAGAAAGAAGCCGAGGCCAATAAAAAAGCTATCGAAGAAGAGAAAAAACTACCCGGGTCGTATTCCGAATATGTCGATTTTAATATTCCCTGGAGCTTTAATTTTAATTATTCGATGACCTATTCAAAGCCCCTGGTCCCCTCAAAAAAATCGACTATTATGCAAAGCTTGAATTTTAGCGGACAGTTAAGCCTGACCGAGAAGTGGAAAATGAACATGAATACCAACTTCGACGTTCAGGCCATGAAATTTTCGTTTACAACCTTTAATGTAACACGAACGCTGCATTGTTGGAGCATGAGTTTCAACTTTGTTCCGTTTGGCGACCGAAAAAGCTATAGTTTTAACCTGAGCGCCAGTTCGTCGATGCTGCGTGACCTTAAGCTTTCCAAACAACGAAGCTGGTACGACAAATAGCCGGGTTAACAGATGGAAAAATAAAAAGCCATGGGGTCAGTTCAGTCCGACTCATGGCTTTTTATTTAAGGCTGTTGTTCTGTGATTATTCAATCAGTTTTATACTGCCGTATTTACTGGTTATTACAATTAAGCCGCCGCCATTTCCAACAGTTCCGCTCAGACTGATGTGTTGGTTGTCTTTAATCCGGTTCCCAACGAACCGGGATGACGGATACTCGACGCCACAGTAATCGCAGTCGGCATTAAGCTTGTAATTGGCGTTTTCTCCAACACCCAGGCTGATTCCGCCGTATGAATTGTCGATCACAATTTTTTCGAACTGTGGATTGACATTTGCGACTCTTACCGAACCGTAATCTGTATTCATTTCAAGCCGTTTGTTCAATTGTCCAATTTTGTAATTGGTGTACTTCGAATCGGCTTTCAGCGACTCTGTTTGGTCGATCGAAACGGCGTCGTATCTCGAATCGAGCAGGATGTCATCAATCGAGGTCATGTTTAAACCACAGTAGCGCGATTCAACGGTTAGTTTCTTGGAATTTCCCAAAAAAATCTTTGAATACCGGATGCTCATTGTTGACAGGTTAATGGATTGGATATCTGCCTTTCCGTAAGCCAGGTTGAGGGTAATCGGTTCTCCGGACGGGGCTTTCAGGTTACTGCCGGTCAGGTTTCCGTAGCTGATATTGAATGCACCTTTTGCATTGAGATCCTTCAGCACGACATTCCCGAATTTGTTGGTGATGTTTAAGTTCCGGTCGGCGGGGATATTGATCGTGTAGTCAACCGTAAATTTTCCTTTTGTGCGGAAATCCTGAGGGAAAACAGTTTCTGCATTGATGGTATTCCCCGATTTTTCGATTGTGATCTTTATGCTCCGGACCAGATTCTCGGCCCGGTTACTGTAATCATCGGTGGTAATTCTTACATCGATGGTTACCGAATCGCCTCCCAAATCATTGATTTTTATTTCTCCAAACTTGTTGGAAACCACAAGCGTGCTTACCGAACTTTTCGGGAAGGCTTTGTGTACTTTGCGGCTGTAATCGGAGACGGAGGCGGCAGTCAGGCTGCCGGCTATGGTCAGAAATAACGCTGCAAAAAAAGTTAATTTGAAATTTATTGTTTTCATATAATGTCTTTTAAATGGTTTTTATGTGTATAAATTTTCAACGCACGGTCATAAAATTTTTGTAACAACGTTTCTTTTCAATCAAATTAGCACCGACATGGAATTGACCTTGCGAATCGGAGCGCAGCAAAGATCTACGCAGTGAAATCCGCCAGGCAGATTTGCCAGTTATTCGCTCCGCGGATTTTCCTTTGGTCAAATTCATTTTTCGGTTGGTATAAACCTGGCTCTCATGGCTCGTTTCGTGTGTATAATGGGTTACATGTTTGTTGGTTTCTTCGGGCTGGCCGAAGAGATTTCTTTGCGTTTCTGTTCTTTCACTTCTTTCAGTTTTTCAACGACCATGGTTACGACGTTCAGTTTACTTTGATAGAATTCAAGCATGGCGTTGATGACCCTTTCGTCGCCGGGATTGGCTTCGAGTTCTTGCTGCAGCTTGTGGTACATTTGCTCAAATTCTTTCATTTCGTTGTTCATTATTTGTTGGTCGGAAGCGGAAATCAAACCTTCTTTTTCCATCCGTTCCCATTCGGTCAGGCTTCCATCGATCGCTGATGTATAGTAGAACTCAACTTCGCGATATTCATTCGAAATTGAGGATAGTGTTATTTCAGGTTTTTTCTCCGGAGTAAGATAAAGCCGGGCCTGGTTCACCGCCATCAGTACAAACACGACAGCTGCGGCAATTTTTAATCCATTTCTCCAGATAAGTTTATGCTTCTTCTGTTGGTTGAGTTTGACCTGGAACCTCTCAATGTGGCCTTCATCGGGCTCTTCATCCATGATAAAGGCACGGTTCTCTATGATTAATTTTTCTAATTCGTCTCTCATAACAGTTCGTTTTAATTGAAAGAAAAAACCTGATCGCGCTGTAGCAGTTCGCGTAATTTGACCTTGGCCCTCATGAATTGCGATCGCGATGATACATTCGAAATTCCCAGTATCTGGCTGATTTCTTCATGGTCGTAGCCTTCGAGCAGGTACAAGGTCAGGACAACACGATATCCGTCGGGCAACTGCATAATCGCTTTTTTCAACCGGTTGATGTCAAAATCTGAAGCATCCATAAACAAAGGCTCTTCTTCATCCGGAATTTTTTCGTTGATTTCTTCGAATTTTACCTTTCGTTTTTTCAGGAGATCGAGTGATTTGTTGATGACAATCTTTCGCAGCCACGCTCCAAAACTAACTTTGCCTTCGTAGGTGTCAATTTTGGTGAATGCGTTCAAGAAAGCTTCCTGCATCACATCTTCGGCATCGGTCGCATTATTTACCATGTGAAGGCTGATGTTATACATGGGTTTATAATATAACCGGTAAAGCTGAAACTGAGCCTGTTGGTCGCCTTCGCGGCAACGGTCAATGATTTCCTGATGGATATTTGGGTACAGCGCTTCCAATATTCAGTTTTTGTTTTCTGGTTGAAAGACGAAATGCCGATCCGGAATGTTGCACGGGACCGGGGTATTTTCTTAAAATTATTATTGATTAGGTTGAATGAGGGATCTTTAATGCGAATTTGTTGTGTTGTAATATTTGATAACCGTAAGGATATCAGTTTCTTTTTTATATCTAAGTGGTTTTGCTTTATGTATTTTTCAATATCCCATCGTTCTGAATCGGGCAACATAAGAAGAAAATCTTTGTTTTTTGCAATTAACCTGGCTGTTCTTGTTTGAAAGCTAATGTAGTAAGAAGGTTTTTTCAAAATAAAAGATGCAGGGTAAGCTTCTGTTCTTGAGTTTTTTGTGTCGTTAATTCGCAGGTTGATATTGTGTTTTTTTAATAAGGTTACTTCCCCGGACGTTAACGGTTCAAAATAGCCCTGATTAATTCTGTTTCCGAGTAAATAATTCTAATAAACGAATTGTCTTTCTCCGATGCACAGCGTTTTAATTAGTGAAGGAACCTGCAGAAAATATTTTGTACCATCGTCTTTTCCCCCTTCAACATAGTCTTTGTAAATATTATATCGGAGAGGTACATTTTCAACTCGTTGTCCGGATATAGTTTCATAAAAACCGGGTTCGTAGTTTTTGTTCAGGTAGGCGCTTCCTTCTATCTCGTCTTCGGTGATGGTTGTTTTGCCGTTATGTAACACGTTGACTTTGAATTTCAGTTCTTCGAGCGATTTTTCAGAATTTTTCTGAGCTTTTGCACCCAATGAAACGAACATGCCACGGTAACAAAATTTATGGTGGTGGCACCCAAGGCCATGTAAATATTATTAGAAAAGCTAATTTTCATGGTATGGAGTTCCATAAGTACACACCTAAATTTCAATATTTTAACAACAATATTTACTTATGGGCATCTCTAAAAACCCAATGTTAATATATTTGTTTAATTGTTAATATTTTAAGCATGGGATATATGGTTAGATTGCCTATTTTACAGTACAAAAAAGAGCAACAATGAAGAATATCAATATGCTAGGCCTATT
>JAJUGZ010000068.1 GCA_029265715.1 Bacteroidota bacterium | reverse complement strand
ATTGAATTTATTTCTTTTGTGTCGATTGAAAACATGAACATACCGTTCTGTTTTCTGAATGTATCGTCAGGTCAGCCACTATCCAAATCAATACCGATCAGTTCGGTATCGGATGTAAAATTGGTGAGCACCCCAGGTTGCTGCCTGTGTTCGGCCCGGCTTAATCGGATGGTTTTTTCGGGTGACATAGGGGTTGATTTTTCGGGTCCTTAAGTTAAATAATTTCGCAGGATAAACAAAATAAATATTCTCGTTTTCGGGCATATTGTATGCTGCGAAATCCGGATATCGTTCAAAGCTGACAGATATGGCAGGAAGCAATGTATGGGGCACTACGGTTTTACCCGTCCCTCTTCCAGTTCCAGCACGTTGTGCACACAGGGCGGGATTTCTTCGCGGTAGTGTGTTACATAAATCAGTGTTGTGCCTAAGCGCGGGCACAATTCGTCGAGCAGTGCAATGAACTCGCGGGTCTGGCCGGGGTCGAGGCCCTGGCAGGGCTCGTCGAGAATAAGTAACGACGGTGTTTTTACCAGGGCGCGGGCCAGCAGCAAAGCCCGTTGTTCGCCTAACGACGCGTGTACGAAAGGCCTCTCCGGCAGGTGGCCCATTTGCAGGGCTGTCAGCCAGTGTTTCGCCAGATTTTCTTCGTAAGAGGTGGGGTTTGTGACCGAACCAATCTGGTCGTGCAGGCCCGAAATGATAACATCGGCGCAGGTCAGCGCATTGTAAACTGGTGCGGCGCCCAAGCCGGGGATGGTGTTGAAAATGCCGCTTCCGCGCAAAAAGTAGAGGTGAAGCTCGGGCGAAACATAACCGATCCGTTTTTTGATGTCCCAGATACTTTCGCCGCTTCCGCGTTGCCGGTCGAATAAAACCAGGTTGTTTGTGTATCCTTGCGGGTTATCGGCGGTAATCAGGCTCAGCAGGGTTGTTTTTCCGGCTCCGTTATGTCCCAGTAAAGCCCAGCGTTCGCCTTTGCGCACCGTCCAGTCGATGCCTTTCAATATGGGGCGGTTGTTCAGGGTCACATTGACCGATCGCATTTTCACGGCAAACTCAAACTCTTCCTGATTTTGGGGCAACCGGGCAATCAGTTCATCATTAAAAGAGCGGTTGTTTGGTCCTGGGTCAACGGGGGGCGAGTACTTATGCCGTTCGACAAAGCAACCGATTTCGCCATTTCGAAGTTCCAGAACGCGGTCGATCCGGGGAGGGATGTGTTCCGGAGAACAAATCAGGACGAGCCGGGTCCCTTTGTCTTTTAGCTGCACTAAGAGTTGTCCGAGCATCTCGCGTGCCGGTGCATCGAGCCCGACAAACGGTTGGTCGAGGATCAGGATATCCGGTTTTTGCAGAAGGGCGGCAGCCAGTTGGGTGCGTTTTCGTTCGCCATTGCTGAGTTGCATCAGGTGGCGGTCGGCTATCCGGTCGATGCCCATTTGCTTCATAACTGTTGTTACCTCGTCGTCCGGATTATGGTGCGAACCGGCAATTTTCTGCAAGTACCCACGAATAGATGGAGAATGTTCCACGCCCTGGTATTCATAGCGTTGTCCGTAGTAAACGCTCCGCTGTCCGGATAGCGTGGCGAAATGGTCCTGCTGGTCGACCATGACTGTTTTTAGCTCCGGAGAAACCCAAAAGGAGCCGGCTGTTGGCACATATTCTCCGGCGATAAGTTTGGCCAGGGTGGTTTTCCCGCTTCCGGAGTGACCAGTAATAGCCAGCGATTCATCATGCCTCAGGCTGAAACTGATGTTTTTCAGGATGAGTTCGCCGTTGGGCCTGAAGCAGGCATGCCCGGCATTGATATAATGGTCTGGAGGGGATTGCATGGTCTGTTATTTTGGGTGACAAAGGTAAAGGAAAAAGTCGCAGGATTCAATCGCAAGGACCGGCCCTGATCCTGCAATTAATTTACCGGGGGTTCCGGTATAAATCGCATGAAACAGGGAAGTGATCGGAGTAATTATAATGTCCGGTTTTGAAGTTGGCTGCCGAAAAAATGGGACTATGCAGGATATAATCGATCCGGAACGAGGGCAATTTCCCGTTGTAGGTGTTTCCGGTCCCTTTCCCGGACTGGACAAATGCATCGAGCAGCTTTCCGCGCACGGTGTGATAAACATACGATACCGGCGTATCGTTAAAGTCGCCGCAAACAATAACCGGGTAGGGCGATTCGGCAATGGCCAGCTGAAGTTTTTCGGCTTGGTCGGCCCGTTTTACAAGCGATGGATAGAGCCTGTTTTTCAGGCTTTTAATTTTCTGGATTTTTTTTGATTGGTTGTCATACGTGATCGAGTCGATCGAGTTGATTTCGGATGGTTTCAGCCGGTATGATTCCAGATGACAGTTGTAAACGCGTACGGTGTCTGAATTAATCAGTATGTCGGTATAGATAACCAAGTTGCCGGTGTTTTCGAACCGCAGTTCGTTCATGTTGATAATCGGGTAAGTAGTCAGGGTAACCGAACCTCCGGCATGGCTGGCGTGTGCCAGTTGCAGGTGCTCGATCTGGGGCAACTGGTCTTTGGCGTTCAGGATATCAAAAATCTGTCGTTTGTTCAGTTGTACCTCCTGAAGGCAAATGATGTCGGCTTTGCTTTGTTTCAGGTAATTCAGGATCTGTTCAGCTGCAGCTTTGTCCGGAACATTCCCGTTCCCCATAAAATATTTCACGTTGTAGCTGACAATCCGGATTCCTTTTTCGGGATTGGATTTTCCGGAAACCCGGATGTAGTTGGCCAGTTGGAAATATCCGGACAGGAAAAACGCCAGGGGGAGCAGGGCCAATTTAGGTTTAAAAACCAGCCAGATTATCAGAAAAGCCAGGTTCAGTATCACCAGGTAGGGGAAAGCCAACCCGAAAAACGGGAAAATCCAGTTTCGGGCGGGGCTGATATAAACTGCCAGATAAGCCATGCACAGGGCGGCAATGATAATCAGGTTTAGCAGGAGCAATATGATTACGGCCAGTTTTTTCAAATTCGCTACCGATTAGTTTTCTATTCTCCGGGGAAAATTCTTCTCTGATACAAATATATGGATAATAACAGTTGGAGCGCCAACTCTGTTTGGTTGGCTGGTTTTAAAGGGACAGCTGTTTTATTTCCCGCTCCGGAATATGTACTGCGCCAAATCCCAATTGCCCGGTTAGTTTTATGTGTCCGATCTGGTCGGGGTCGAGCCCCAGCAACCGGGCAGCGCAGGCGTCGGCTGCCACGATGTCGGTCGAAACGATCAGCGTATTTTTCGGTTCCACATCGGTTGGCGATTCTCCGGCCGGAGTATGCCGCATCAGTACACGACTGGCATCGACGATGTTTAGGTCGGGTTTCCGGAAATACAGGAACTCGGCGGCGCAGCGGTTAAAGTCGTTCAGGTAATAAAAGTGGCGGTCCCAAACCAGGCCGGTCAGGTTTTTGATGGCCCCTGAAATGCCGGTTGCCGGATCGGCTTTTAAAACCGGGACATTGATCAGGACATCGGTTTTGCCAAGCGCTTCGTGAACCTTCAGTTTCTTGAGTTTCTGTGCCTGCGGGATCTGCACGTCGACATAATACAGTTCTTCGTTCCCGGGCAGGATCTTGGCCCGGTTGTCCTTGGTCACCCGTTCGATGCCGCTGTTTTTATAACACTTGGTCCACGGATGAATGGTGTGCTCTACAACCAGCACCTGACGGGCCCCCGCTTTGTAGCAGGCTTCGATTAGTTTGCCCACCAGTTCGGGGTTGGTGTTGGCGGCCATTTCGGGAGTGCGGTCCCAGGCGATGGTCGGTTTTATCAGTACTTTCGCGCCTTTCCGGATAATTGCCTCCAGATAGCCGGTCGACTGAAGGACTTTTTCAATCAGTCGGACTGCCGTTCCGCCGCTGGCAACCGTGAGCCGAGGGGTTTCTTTGGATATCGGGGCGGCAAGTAATTGTTGCTTTATCAGCCATCCTGGGCTGAGTAGCGCTCCTGCTCCGATTCCGCTTTTGATGATAAATTCACGTCGTTTCATGTCTCCTGTTTCGTTTCCTGACTATTGAAATGTTGCCCTGACCATCCGGTCTTTCCCGTTGATATCTTTCAGCACGATGGCATCCGAAAATCCTTCCTGCTCAAGCATCCGGCAGGTTTCCGCCCCGAATGCCTCGTTGATTTCGAAGTACAATTTACCACCTTTTTTCAGATGGTTTCTGCCAAAACGGGAAATGGCAAGGTAAAACCGCAGCGGTTCATTGTCGGGGACAAACAGCGCCAGCGACGGCTCGTAATTAAGAACATTGGGGTGCATCCATGCTTTTTCCCGTTCGGTCACATAGGGCGGGTTACTGACCAGGACATCCAGAAGCGGTAGCTCCGGGCAATTGTCCGGATGCAAAATATCGAGTTTAAACAAGTGGATTTCTGCCGAATTTCGTGCCGCATTTTTTTCGGCCAGTTGCAGACAAACCGGCGAGATGTCGCAGGCAAAGACGGCTGATCCCGGCAGGTTTTTGGCCAGCGAAACCGGGATACAGCCGGTTCCGGTACCTATGTCGAGGATTGCTGGTCTTGTTCCGGAGAAATCGCGGATAATCCGGTCGACCAGTTCTTCGGTTTCGGGGCGGGGAATCAGCACTTCCGGGGCACAAAAAAACGGCAGCCCGAGAAATTCGGTTTCGCCCAGAATGTACTGGATTGGTTCGTGGGCTTGCAAGCGGCTGACAATCGCCCGGATCTGGGCATGTTCTTCCGTCGAAAGTTGCTCGTTGCCTGCCAGCCTGATTTGGGTCCGCGTGTACCCTTTCACGTGTTCCAGGACCAGGAAAACCAAACTCTCGATTTCTTCTTTCGGGTACAGCCCGGCCAATTCTTTCCGGATGTAGGCAATGCCTTCGTTCATTTTCGTATTTTTGGCAAAGTTAATTTTTTAGCCGATGAGCGCCGAAGAAATATTTATGCGACGAAGCCTGGAACTGGCCCGCCTGGGCATGGGCGATGTGGCGCCGAACCCGATGGTTGGTTGCGTGATTGTACACGAAGGGCGTATTATTGGCGAAGGATATCACGAAAAATACGGCCAGGCGCATGCCGAGGTGAATGCCATCCGTTCGGTCAAAAATCCGGAACTTTTGCGCGAATCGACCTTGTATGTTACCCTGGAACCCTGTGCCCATTTCGGGAAAACACCCCCCTGTTCGGACCTGATTATCGAAAAGCAAATTCCGCACGTGGTGGTCGGAACAATTGACCCGTTTGCCAGGGTGGCCGGGAAAGGGATTGAAAAGATGCAGAAAGCCGGTATCCGTGTCGAGGTTGGGATGCTGGGCGAGGAGTGCCGGGAGATCAACCGGCGTTTTTTCACATTTCACGAAAAACACCGCCCGTATATTATCCTGAAGTGGGCGCAAACACTCGATGGATTTATCGATATCGACCGCACGCGTGAGACGTACGGAGAACCAACCTGGATTACCAACGAGCTGGCCCGAAGACTGGTACACAAACAACGCTCGGAAGAATCGGCCATCCTGATTGGCACCAACACGGCCCAAAAAGACAATCCGTCGCTGACTGTGCGGGAGTGGACCGGCAATCAGCCCATCCGCCTGGTGATTGATCGTGAACTGCGGCTGCCTGCAAATTTGCACCTGTTCGATGGGCAGGCCCCAACCTGGGTTTTTACGGACGGACAGAAACCTTCCGGCGAAAACCTGGAGTTCATTACCATCGATTTCGGGGGCGACATCCTTGGCCAAATGCTCGAAATACTTTACCGGCGCGATATTCAGTCGGTGATTGTGGAAGGAGGCAACGAACTGCTGAGCAGTTTCATTTCCCGCGGCTTGTGGGACGAGGCTCATGTGTATTCGGGCAACCAGTTTTTTGGCAGTGGCGTCGAAGCCCCCAAAATCTCCGGTGAAGTTATCGGGACCGAAAAGCTGCACGATTGCCGGCTGCATGTGCTCCGGAACGGGTAGCCGGATTGTCTCCGTTTATTTCCATTGCGACAGAACCCTGCGACTTTTTATTTTGGATATCCTGTCTTTGAAATTTCGCATTACTTTAGTGCTCAGAAACAGAAAACAAAATGCTACGAAAATATTCTTTGGAAGATTTCTTGTGGTTTGCCGCCACGATCTTGCTGCTCATTGTTTATACGGGGAACTTATTTGTGCCGCTGACCGGCGATGCAGGCAAATATGCGGCTATTTCGCGCAACATCGTTCAGTCGGGCGACTGGATTAACCTGACGGTCCACCATACGGCTTACGATCAAAAACCACAGTTTTTGTTTTGGATGTCGGCTGCTTTTTTCGAGCTGTTCGGGATGTCGCCCGCAATTTTTAAACTGCCGGTGTTGCTGTTCTCGTTTTTCGGGTTTTACAGCACCTATCGGCTCGGGAAACTGTTGTACGGCGAGCGGGCCGGTCGGCTGGCAGCTCTGATGCTGGCCTCGTCCGAAATGTTCCTGCTCTTTACCAACGACATTCACATGGATGCCCTGATGGCCTCGGCTTGTGCTTTTGCCTTGTGGCAACTGATGGGTTTTTTCCGGAGCAAAAAAAAGATAAACCTCCTGCTGGGCCTGATCGGAGTGGGGCTGTCGGTTTTTGCCAAAGGGCCTGTCGGGCTGACGGTCCCGGTTTTTGCAGTTGGTTCGCATTTGCTTTTAACACGGCAGTACCGTGAGCTGTTTCACCCGCGCTGGTTGCTGGCCATTCCAATTGTCGGGTTGTTTTTTCTTCCAACGATAATCGGTATTTACCGGCAGTTGGGTTACGACGGGCTTCGGTTTTATTTTATTGAGAACAATGTGGGCCGTATGAGCGGAACGTACAAAGGCAACGGGACCGACCCGTTCTTTTACCTTCATACCTCGCTATACATTCTGTTGCCCTGGTCTTTTGTTGCATTGACTGCGCTTTTTGCCGAGATTGGCACACACCTGAAAAAAGGGTTCGGGCAAACCAACGGGCGTGAGTTTGTTACGGTGGGCGGAATCGTTTTGTACGGGCTGGTTATTTCGGTTTCGAGAGCCAAAGCCCCGCACTATATGATGATTATTACCCCGTTGATTTTTATTCTGGCCGCCCAATGGTTGGTTCGGGTTTGGAGCGGGACAGACTTTCCGCGTTTAGCCAAATGGCTGGGCGGGTTGCAATATGGTACCGCAGGCTTGTTAATTCTCCTGAGTTTCGTGTTTGCCTTGTGGTTGTTTCCCTCCGGGAATTTGTGGTACTGGTTGTTTGCCGCAATCTGCCTCATGTTGCTTGTCTTTTCTCTCCGGATAAAAGACCGGATGACGGGCTTGTTGCTCACATCGGTATTTTCGATGGTTTTGTTGCAGGGGACGATCAATTTTGTAGTCTTTCCGGGCGAGTTTGCGTACCATTCGACCATTCCGGCGTGTAAAATATTTAACGAAAAAGCCGACGACAGAGCGGTGTTGCATACCTACCGGTCGATTCACCGCGAGTTGTTTTATTATGCCAAAAACCCTGGGCTTTACCTGAATACCGAAGATGAGCTGGCCAACGTGGTGCGCGACCCCGATGTCTGGGTTTATACCGACGACGAGGGGCTGGCTGCTATGAAACGTTGGGGCGTGTCGTTTGGCGAATATTATTCGTTTAAGCATCATGCCCTGACCCGCCAGTCGCTGAAATTCCTGAACCCGGCCACTCGCGAAAAGTCGCTGGTAAATATGTACCTGGTGAAGGTGCAGTGATTTTTTATGTTGGGGCATCGGGAGCAGAGTGCTATTTCGAATTTTATTTTTCCCGGCAATTGCAGGATTTGAAAAATATATGATCTGTTTTTATATTTACCTGACAGGACCAACGTTGGATGATGAATACCGAAAGTGAAAAAAGAATGTCGAATGCTGATCGTTTGTTTTTAAGGATCAGGAAAAATGATGAAGCCGCGCTCGATTCGTTATTTCGGATTTATTATCCCCGGTTAAATGATTATGCCCGGAAGGTGACCCGTGATAGCGAAGTGGCAAAAGATATCGTTCAGGATGTTTTTGTGAAAACATGGGAACGCCGTGATAAAATTGAGGTGAAAAATATCGAGGCATTCCTTTTTCGTGTGGTGCGGAACCAATGCCTGGATTACATTAAATACATTAAGGTCGTTGAGAACCGGATGTTTGAATTTGGCGAAACCGAACGGGTTGAAGAATTGTACCGGGTCGATTTTGTGAAAGATGAACCGGTTCTGCTGATCGAGAAGGAGCTCAACGACGAAATACATCGGGTAATCGAGGCCCTGCCCGAGAAATGCCGGGAGGTATTCTTAATGAGCCGTGTAACGGGACTGAAAAACCGAGAGATTGCCGAAAAGCTGAATATCAATATTAAAAATGTCGAAAGGCATATTAACCGGGCTCTGAAGGCTTTTGAAACCCGATTTTCGGGGGAGCTGCCGGTTGCCATCTTTATTCTGGTTTTTAAAACGATAGCCGCTTGATCGTATCCAAAAACGAACTTCCTTTTTTCTGCTGATATTTAGTTGTTTTTGTAGCAAAAAAAAAAATCAAAAAAGTGATTGGGACATGATGGGTAAAACAGGTCCGGAATCGTTGTACCTTTTGAATAGTCAATATGAAGAAAGAATTTTTAAAGTACGATGATTTGTTGACCCGCTACCTCGAAGGCAGGTTGGTCGATTCGGAATACGACCGGGTGACAGATATCCTGAAGGATGTCGAAGCCCGCGAGTATTTTGAAAAATTTAAGCAGCAGTGGGAACTTGTACAAATGCAGGAAACTCGTGTTGATGCAAGCCTTGAACGGTTAAAGGCCCGGTTGTCTTTGGATAAAAACCTGAACCGCACGTTGGGGAAGAGTCGCTCGCTGTTTGTTGTTGCCCTGCGGTATGCCGCGGTCCTGTTGGTTGGGTTGGTTCTGGGAGGAACTGGCTGGTATTTTTTCGACCGTTCAGAAAAATCGATATTCCCCGATCGGTTCGTTTTGGAAACCCCCCGTGGCGAAAAATCAAAAATAACACTCCCCGATGGATCTGAAGTCTGGTTAAATGCTAAATCCAGACTGGAATACAACGGCTTTACTGCGAGTTCCCGCGAAGTAAAACTTTCAGGCGAAGGTTTTTTCAGAGTGGCGCATAATGAAGAAGTCCCGTTTCACGTGAGGACCAACGATTGTGATATAAAAGTCGTGGGGACTGAATTTAATGTGATGGCCTACGATGAGTTTGGGCGCGAAGAGGTAACCCTGATTTCGGGGAAAGTACATATTAATACGCCGGAACAGGAAACCGACTTACTACCTGGCGAATGTGCCATACTCCGGGAGAACCGGCTTATAAAGGTTCAGTCGGGTAAAGATCAGGCAATGGGCTGGGTCGACAATAAATTCAATTTTGTGAATGTTCCTCTTTCTGAATTAGTAACCAGGCTCGAAAACTGGTATGATGTGGATATTGAGTTAGTCAATAAGAAAAACAAACAAATAAGGTTTACCGGGGTATTTAAGAATGAAGAAACAATTTGGCAGGTGCTGGATGCAGTTAAAGTTTATATCCCGATAGAATATGAAAAAACAAACCTCAGGAAAATCAAGGTAATTGTAAAATAAAATGCGCCGAAAGAGCGGCAACCCGATCGGCGCGGTGAAAAGTTAAAACAGTGTAATTAACTTAATTAGAGCCAAAATTATGAAAAAAAATGAAGTGGCGCACAGGCGACACAAACGTTGTGTGCTCAAAAAAGTACTTAACATTATGAAACTAACAGCTTTTCTGTTTTTCCTGGCCATCATGCAGGTTGTGGCAAACAGTAGTTATTCTCAATCAGCACGGCTGACGCTGAACTTCTCTAATTTATCGCTGGAAGAAGTTTTCAGTCAGATTGAGCAAAACTCAGAGTATTCTATTTTTTACAGCAATGAATTGTTGAAAGGGAAGGGATTGAAATCGGGAAACTTCGAAAATGCTGCGGTATCCGAAGTGCTTGACCGTGTTTTAGCCAACGAGCACCTCAGTTATTCTGTAAAAGGGAAGATCATCCTGATTGTTTCTGATGCAGAAAGTTCGGTGCAACAATCAACTACCCAGCAGGCCAAAGAAGTTAAAGGGAAAGTGGTCGACTCGACCGGTTCGCCTTTGCCCGGAGTGACCGTCATTGTAAAAGGGACAAGCAACGGAACAATAACCGACATGAACGGGGGCTTCGCAATAAGCAATGTTAGTGCCTCTAATGTGTTGGTGTTCACCTTCGTCGGGATGAAGACCGTTGAAATGCCGGTTGGCAGCCAGACGACTTTCAATGTGACAATGACAGACGAGACCATCGGCCTCGAGGAGGTGGTTGCAGTAGGATATGGGATTGTTAAAAAGAAGGACCTCACCGGGTCGGTATCTTCTGTTAAAGCCGACGAAATTGCAAAGGTTGCCTCCAGCAATGCCATGCAGGCCATGCAGGCTCAAATACCGGGACTGGATATCCAGCAAAGTAACGGACAAGCCGGGGCGGGCCTGAGTATTAACTTGCGTGGAACCCGCTCCCTGTCGGCATCCAACAGTCCGCTAATCCTGGTTGATGGAATTGAATATGGATCAACGCTCGACATCAACCCATCGGATATCGAATCGATGGATGTACTGAAAGACGCTTCGTCGACGGCAATTTATGGGACCAAAGGGGCTAATGGGGTAATCCTGATAACAACAAAGCACGGCAAATCAGGAAAAACTAAGGTTAGCCTGAATACATATTTTTCCGCTAATTCGCCGACAAATGTGCCAAAAGTAATGTATGGCAGAAAAGAAGTTCAGCGGTTGATTGATAAAGCCAATTATCAGGCCGACGCGGCATCCGGAAACTGGGGAAGCAGTAACCTAACGGCTGAAGATATCCTGACTGAAAGTTTGGAAGACTTTACTGAATTGGAAATTTATAAGGATGGTTCATATACCAACTGGCTGGATATTATCCTGCAGAATGGGTTGACTCAGAACTATGAATTGGCCGTTTCGGGAGGAAATGAAAAAACAACCTTTAATCTGTCTTTGGGAACAATGTACGAAGAGGGATTGATGAAAAATGATGCAATGGACCGTTACAATGCGAAGATGGTTGTTGATCATAAGCTAAGTGATATTTTCAAGACCGGGATGAACCTCTTGTTCACTTATAAAAATCATGATTCGCGCAACTCAAGTGTTTTTGGGCAGGCCATGAAAATGACAACAATAACTCATCCATATACCAAGGATGGAGAAATCATTGAAACTCCGAATCCGCGTTATGCTGCGCATGTGAATCCGCTTATGGATGAAATCCCGGGAAATTATCAACATAACATTGAGTCGACTCGTGTTTTTGGAAATGGATATCTTGAGATGACGCCGGTAAAAGGAATGGTCCTCAAATCAACTTTTGCAATCGACCGTAGTAATTCCCGTGATGGGCTTTATCAGGATTATAAGAGCGTTGGCCGCTACCAGTCGCCCGGGACCACATCCATTTCTTCAGAATGGGAAATAAATACAAAGTATACCTGGGAAAATACAATGACCTATAATACCAATTTTGGGCAATCATTGCATGATTTGACCTTATTGCTGGGGCATAGCATGAACCAGAGTGTTTATGAACAAACGGCGACTTCAGGTGATGCAGGACGCGAACATTATTATAAAAGTTCATTTTACGATCTTTCAAAAATCCTGACAGAGACAACAACCAGCGCCTATGTGAAGCAATCGATGCTCTCGTATTTTACACGTGTAAATTATCGCTTTAAGGATAAATACCTGGTTACTGCATCTGTTCGGGCCGATGGTTCTTCGACATTGGCCAAAGGGCACAAATGGGGTTATTTCCCTTCAACGGCTATCGGTTGGCGGATGAACCAAGAGTCATTCCTTCAAGACCAGAATTGGCTGGAAAACCTGAAACTTCGGGCCAGCTGGGGTATTTCCGGGAATGCGGCGATTGATCCGTATGCAACCCTGGCAACACTTAGTGAATCACCTGTTTATTATTATCTCGGAGGAAATGATATTGCAGGAAATATTCCCAATAGCCTGGGAAATCAGGACTTGAAATGGGAAACGACAGCAGCATTAAATTTTGGGCTGGATTTTGGCATCTGGGATAATCGTATATCGGGGAGTGTCGATTACTTTAAGAGCCATACAACCGACTTACTACTTTATCGGACAGTTCCGGCATCTTCGGTATTCCCAACTGTAATTTCGAATATTGGTGAGACAAAAGGCAACGGCATTGAAATCGCGTTAAATACAAGTATTGTGAAGAACAGAAATTTCACATATGATATAAACTGGTCTTATTCAACATTTAAAGATGAAGTATATAAATTGTACGATAATGTTACACGGGATATTAGCGGTACAAGCGCGTTGATTGTGGGGGAACCGGCCAAGGTATTTTACGATTTTGAAGCCGTCGGGAACTGGGATGTGGGTGAATTTGAAGCCTACAAAACAGAATGGGAAGCACGCAATCCTGGTAAAACATTAGGATACATTTCTGCTTATGGTGAGCCAGGGACTATTAAACTGGTCGATCGGAACGACGATGGCGTTTTGAATGACGACGATAAAAAAATCTATAATCGGTCGCCCAAACACATATTTGGGATGAACAACTCGGTTAGCTACAAAAATCTGGCACTTTCGGTTTTGGTATACGCACGCCTAGGTGGTTATGTATCATACGGATTGAATTCTCAGTTAAACTATGAGTCGGCTAACTGGGGAGATTTAGATTATTGGACACTGAATAACCGGGATGCCAAATTCCCAAGCCCTGGGGCTAAAAGCAGCACGTTTGGAAATTATGGCAGCGCCTTGTTGTATGAAAAGGCAAACTATATAAAAGTGAAAGATATCACCCTCTCATACAATCTTCCGGTTAGCCTTATTCGGAAGGCAGGCATTGGTTCTGTGAAGTTATACGGCTCATTGAAGAACTTCATTACGTTTAGCAATATCGAAAATTATGACCCGGAACGTGGAGGCGCAATTACCTTCCCGTTGGCCAAGCAAGTTGTATTGGGTGCGAACATCGAATTTTAATTATAGATAAACACTACTGAGATGAAACAAAAAATATATATATCATTGTTGGCAGCTGTGACCCTTTGGGGTGGTTTTTCATCTTGTTCAGATTTTCTGGAGGAGGAAAACAAAGTTGGACAAACAGCCGATTTAACGTATTCTACTGCAACCGGCATTAATGGACTGGTTGCGTCGTGTTATAGTTTTGGTCGGGCCTGGTATGGAAAAGAAGCTGGATTGGGTTTATCGGAAATGGGGACTGACTTGTTCTATTATGGGTATGATAACAAACAAAAATCGTTAAACTCGTATAACCTGACTGCTGTGAGCCTGGATGGCAATACCAGTGACAATGCTTGCTTAGACCACTATTGGGAAGCTTTTTACTCTGCGGTGGATATTTGTAATAATGCATTGAAATACATCCCGTTAAATACAGCAATTAGTGAGACTCAACGGGAGCAGTACTTGGGAGAGGCATATTTTATGCGTGCATTTTATTATTTACACATGGTAAATATCTGGGGGCCTGTCCCATACAACAGCGAACCTGTTTCAAGCATTGTTACAGCTCCGGAAAGGGTTTCTGAAGAAAATATTTACAGCAATATCCTTTCTGATTTGGATAAGTCGATTAGTGAGTTTGAAAAGGCCGGGTACATGATAAAAACCGAAGGGAGGGCAAACTATTGGGCTGCCCGGGCCCTGAAAGCCCGGGTCTTGTTGTATGCGGCATCCTGGTTAGGAGAAAGTAGCATCAAAACAAATCCTAATTATTCCGGGAAAAATCTGTATGCATTGGCACAGGCCGAGGCTCAAGCAGTTATTAGCAGTGGGGTGGCTTCATTTTATGGTAATTATGAAGACACATGGTCGATGAACAACGAAGATATTGCCGTGAACAAAGAAGCTATTTGGGGTGTAACATATTCTTCAGATATTGCTACCAATGTCAACTGTATTCCGAAACGTTATAAAACCGATAAGAGTGGAAGTAACTTAGATTATAACTCGTTAATTACCCGTACCGGATACAGCCGCGGAGGCAGTGCAATGTTGCTTATGTTCGTTAGCATGTGGAACAATGGAGCTTCTGACCTGGGTGGAAACGGTAAAGAAACGTTTGTCCGTGTTTTAGGCGAGTCGACTTCTTACATTAAGAATATTGTTACCGGCCAAAATGTATATGTTGCAGATACCTATTCAAAATATGGACGTGGTTTTACCCGCTACCTGCCATCGCTCTACTTGTGGAAACTATTAGATAAGCACCGGGCAACCGATCAGCGAACCAATGCAACATTACTCGAAGCTTATACCATTGCGCCGGGGCTGGAAGGTAGTTCTAAGAACTATCCCTCAATTCGTGATACTGCGATATACTATTGTCCGTTGGATGGTAATTCTGCTGAGGGTAAAGCCAAACAGGCATGGGCGAAAAATCGGTACAGAATCCAGTTTATGGCCAATGGGGATATCCCTGTTTATACATCAATGGATCCGGCAACTGCCCTTCCAACCGAAGCAGCTAAAGTAAAATCTGATGTTTATAACGACTCTCGTTATAATACATATAAGATTGGAGGATGGTGTTCTTATCCGGGAATTAAGAAGTTTCTGGATAATGTGTATAATCCCAGTTACCCAACTCATGACATATCAAGCCGTGATGCAATTGTTTTGCGGTTGGCTGAAATGTACCTGATCAAGGCAGAATGTCAGTTATATACTGAAAGCGGAACTGCAGCGATGTCGACGATTAACGAATTGAGACAGGTGCGTGCAATTAAAGGAACCGATAACAAATTGACCGGAACAGCGAATCTTGAAACCATATTGGAGGAGCGTGCCATTGAGCTTTGCGGCGAACAGCAGCGCTGGTTTGATTTGAAGCGTACAAAAACATTGATCAGCCATGTGAAGGCATACAATGCGCAGGCTGCTGCAAACATTAAAGAGTTCCATTTATTGCGCCCGATACCCCAATCTCAGCTTGATGCTGTAACCAATCTGAGTTCTTCTGAAGGACAAGGATTCTGGCAGAATCAAGGATATTAACGTTATAAAGTTTATGTGATTAGCTTAATCAGCCCAAGGGGTACTGACAAGATTTTGTCAGTACCCCTTGATTTATAGATTGATTATCTGATTTCCCGATTTTCTTTTTCGTTTCCTTTTTCCCGCCAATGGGGGGTCGGTTCATGTAATGTGACTGTATAGACCGGGCCAAATTAAGCTGGTTTTGTAAATTTGTGCAATCGGTTGCAAAATATTTTCTTTGTGCACTCAGGGGAAACTGGCTGAACGACGTTTAATGCAATAAAAAGAGAGTTTAATTAACCTTTTACAAATAAAACTAACAACCAAATGAGAGATTTTAGCTGGAGACATACTTTAGTTGTGTTGGCATTACCGGTTTTTACATTGGTTTCATGCAAGAGTAGGGTAAAAACAGAAGAAAGTACACCAAAGCCCATTCAATGGGCAATCCGGATGGCCGATTCGGAAATGAAACGGTTCCCCGAGGCTTGGATGGTCGATTCCAATAAAAAACCACGCTGGGGTTATACCCAGGGTTTGGAGGCGCTGGCGTTTCAACAATTGTGGCTTGCCACAGGCGACCAGAAATACTACGACTATCAGAAAGGCTATGCCGACTCGCTGATTGCGGCTGATGGGACGATCAAAACCTATCAAAAAACGGAATACAACCTGGATCAGATCAATTCAGGAAAAATTCTTTTCTATCTATACGAGCAGACCGGCGACCCGCGCTATAAAGCCGCTATCGATACGTTGCGCAATCAGTTGCGTACACACCCGCGGACGGCCGATGGCGGGTTCTGGCACAAGCACAAATATACCCATCAGATGTGGCTCGATGGCATTTACATGGCCGATCCGTTTTTAGCGCAATATGCTGCTGTATTTAACGACAGTCTGGCTTTCGACGATGTCGTACTCCAGGTAAAAACCATCCAAAAACACACATACGATCCAAAAACCGGCTTGAACTTCCATGGCTGGGACGAAAGTAAAGAACAAAAATGGGCTAATCCGGAAACCGGTTGTTCCCCGAACTTCTGGGGCCGCTCGGTGGGCTGGTACAGTATGGCACTGGTCGATATCCTGGATTACCTTCCTGAAAATCATCCGGGAAGGCCGGAAATAATTACCATCCTGGATAACCTGCTGAACTCGCTGATCAACTTTCAGGATAAAGAAACCGGCTTGTGGTATCAGGTGCTCGATCAGGGAGGTCGTGAAGGAAACTATCTGGAAGCAACCGCTTCGTCGATGTTTGTTTACTCGATGACAAAAGCCGTGAATAAAGGGTACGTGAACCCGGAACTTTTAAAAGTTGCTCAAAAAGGTTTCGACGGAATTATCGCTAAACTGATTAAAGAAAACGAAGACGGCACCATCTCGCTGACACAGTGTTGCTCGGTTGCCGGCCTGGGCGGAAATCCGTACCGCGACGGAAGCTACGAGTATTACATCGGCGAACCGGTGCGCGACAACGACCCCAAAGGGACCGGTCCGTTCATCCTGGCTTGCCTTGAGTTAAATAAAGCGAACGCAGAAATTCCTGAAAAATAAGGCAATAATGATTGCGCAAAAAAACAGGACAGGCATATTGTTGTCCCTGGTAATTATCCTGAGTGTTGGCTGTGTTCACGCTCAACTCTCGCGAACCTGGGTGGCCGATAATGGCAACGGCACCTATAAGAACCCGGTCTTGCATTCGGATTATTCCGATCCGGATGCCATTCGTGTCGGGAACGATTTTTATATGGTGGCTTCTTCGTTCAATTGTATCCCGGGGCTGCCGGTCTTGCATTCAACCGACCTGGTAAACTGGGAACTGATTGGCTACGCCCTGCAGAAACAACCGCCGTTTGATGTGTTCGACAAACCACAGCATGGCAATGGCGTTTGGGCCCCCTGCATCCGTTACCACAATGGCGAATACTATATTTATTATCCTGATCCTGATTTTGGTATTTATGTGGTAAAGGCTGCCGACCCGAAAGGCCCGTGGTCGGAACCCGTGATGATCAAAGAAGGGAAAGGGCTGATCGATCCCTCGCCGCTGTGGGACGATGATGGTAACGCATATTTGGTCCATGCGTTTGCCGGAAGCCGGGCCGGAATTAAAAGCATTCTGGTAGTTAGCCGGATGAGCGCCGACGGGACCCGGATTCTGGATGATGGCGTGATGGTATTCGACGGGCATGCAGAACACCCAACGACCGAAGGGCCCAAATTCTATAAACGAAACCGTTATTACTACCTATTTGCCCCGGCCGGCGGTGTGGCGACCGGTTGGCAGCTTGTTTTGCGCTCGAAGAATGTTTATGGGCCTTATGAAGGCCGGATCGTTATGAACCAGGGCAAAACCGATATTAACGGTCCGCACCAGGGAGCCTGGGTCGATACGCCTTCGGGCGAAGACTGGTTCCTGCATTTTCAAGACAAAGGAGCTTACGGGCGGATTGTGCATTTGCAGCCCATGAAATGGGTAAACGACTGGCCGGTGATTGGTTCGGATAAAGATGGCGACGGAATTGGCGAACCGGTTGCAACGTATAAGAAACCGAATGTTGCTGCTGTGAGTGAAAAAATGACGCCTCCCGAAAGCGATGAGTTCGATGCCAATACGCTGGGCCTGCAATGGCAATGGCATGCAAATCCGAAGATTACCTGGGGTTTCCCGACCGGGGCGCTCGGGTTTTTCCGCCTGAATTGCATCCCCAAACCCGAAGGTTATCGCAATTTGTGGGATGTGCCAAATTTGCTGCTCCAAAAGTTTCCGGCCGAAGAATTCACGGCAACCACCAAACTAACTTTCAATGCCCGTTTTGATGGCGAAGAAATGGGGTTAGTTGTAATGGGGCAGGATTATCAGTCGGTTATCCTGAAGCGCGAAAATGGCAGGCTGAATATCGCGGTTGTTCGCTGCGTAGCATCCGATCGGGGAAGTTCGCCCGAACTCATCTTCTCTGAAGCATATTCCGGGTCAACGGTCTATTTGCGGGTAACTGTGGCAAAAGGCGCTGTCTGCCATTTCTCGTTTAGCGCCGACGGAAAGAAATTTATCCCGGTCGGCGAGTCGTTCAAAGCCAAAGAAGGTCGCTGGATCGGGGCAAAAGTTGGTTTGTATGCACTTCGCGAAGGGGCCATCAACGATGCCGGAAGCGCTGATATAGATTGGTTCCGACTTGAGAAATAAAATATAGAAGCATTGGATTCTAAATTGAAAAACTGAAGGTGATACGAAAGTTTTACGAACCTGCTTTGAAAATTTATACCAATGAAAAAAATAACCCTCCTGATCGCGTTTACATTACTGGTGTTTTGTTCCGGTGCGCAATCGGTTGCCTTCGATTTTGTGGTTGCAGCCGATGGTTCAGGCGATTTTAAAACTGTGCAGGAAGCAATCAATGCCGTTCCTGATTTCAGGAAGAACCCGACAAGGATTCTGATCAGAAAGGGTGTCTACAAAGAGAAGTTAACGCTGCCAACCAGTAAAACCAACGTGGCCTTTGTGGGCGAAGACCGCGATCAGACTATTTTGACATACGACGATTTTGCCTCGAAGAAAAACCGCTTTGGCGAAACCATCGGCACAACCGGGTCGTCGTCGTTCTTTGTGTTTGGCGACGGTTTTTCGGCCGAAAACCTGACGTTCGAAAATTCGGCAGGGCCGGTTGGTCAGGCCGTTGCCGTTCGTGTTACAGCCGATCAGGTTTCGTTCCGCAATTGCCGGTTTTTTGGGTTTCAGGATACGCTTTATCCGCAGGGCAACCACAGCCGCCAGTATTATCGCGATTGTTACATCGAGGGTACAGTCGATTTTATCTTTGGCTGGTCGATTGCCGTGTTTGAAAATTGTACCCTGTTCGGGAAGCAGGCTGGCTATTTCACGGCGGCCTCGACACTTCCGGAGTCGAAATACGGCTTTGTATTCCTGAATTGTAAGATTACCGGCGAAGGCGAGGGGACATTTTACCTGGGCCGTCCGTGGCGGCCTTACGCCAATGTGGCTTATCTGAATTGTGAAATCGGGCGTGTTGTAAAGCCTGAAGGTTGGGACAACTGGGGTAATCCGGAGAATGAAAAAACGGCCCGGTACGTCGAATTTGGCAACCGGGGGGCCGGGGCACCAACCGGTTCGCGGGTAACCTGGTCGAAACAACTTTCAGAAAAAGAAGCAGCGGAATATACGCTTGAAAAAATCTTTTCGGCGCAAAGTACCAGTCCGGCTTTTGACACCGACTGGATGCCCGAATTGGCAAAATGATACTAAATCAATAAACGATATGAAACGAAAACACTTTTTAATGTTGTTTGCTGCAGGGTTGATGGTTGCCTGCCAGCCAAAGCCAGGCACTCAGCCTGTCGCGGAAAATATGCCCGGGCTCCCGTTTGAGATGCCGGCTGTTCAGGTCCCGGTTTTTAAAACCGATACCCTGAATATTGAGAAACTGGGTGCTGTAGCCGATGGGCAGACTTTGAATACAGCGGTTATTAACAAGGCCATCGAAGACTGTTCGGCTTCGGGCGGCGGCGTTGTTTTGGTTCCCGCCGGAATCTGGCTTACCGGGCCAATTGTTCTGAAAAGCAACGTGAACCTTCACCTGGCATCAGGGGCATTGCTCCAATTTACCGATCAGACGGCTGAATATCCATTACTCTCCGGATACTATGAAGGGCTTGCGGCCTTGCGTTGCCAGTCGCCCATCAGCGGGCGCAATCTCGAAAATATTGCCATTACCGGCGATGGGATTGTGGATGGGGCCGGCCAGGCATGGCGCCAGGTTAAGAAATCGAAATTAACCGAGGGGCAGTGGAATGAGCTGGTTGCCAGCGGTGGCATTCCGATTGGCGATACCTGGTACCCCTCGCAAAGTTCGGTTGACTATTTGAAAGCCAAGAGCGAAAATAAATTACCGGCGGAGTCGAACCTGGAGGCCAACAAACCGTATCATGATTTTTTCCGGCCGGTTATGGTGAGCCTGATTGGCTGTAAAAAAGTATTGCTCGACGGGCCAACCTTCCAGAACTCGCCGGCCTGGAACCTCCACCCACTGATGTGCGAACATATCACGCTCCGGAACCTGACAGTCCGCAACCCGTGGTATTCGCAAAACGGCGATGGCGTTGACCTGGAATCGTGCCGGATCGGACTGGTTGAGAATTGCAGCTTCGATGTGGGCGACGATGCCATTTGCATCAAATCAGGAAAAGATAAAGAAGGCCGCGACCGCGGTATGCCCACCGAATTGTTCGTGATCCGCGACTGTGTGGTTTATCACGGGCATGGCGGTTTTGTGGTGGGTAGCGAAATGTCGGGGGGCGTACGAAAAATGTATGTTTCCAATTGTACGTTCATCGGCACCGATTGCGGGCTTCGATTTAAGAGTCTGCGCGGGCGTGGCGGTGTTGTCGAAGATATTTACATGGACAACATCCGGATGACAAACATCCCGACCGAAGCCATTCGGTTCAACTTGTTCTACGGTGGCAAAATGCCTTCGGAAGAAGCCATCCAGGTTTCGGGCGAAGGAGAGAATATCCCGGTTACGGAAGAAACGCCTCAGTTTCGCAATTTCCATTTCTCGAATATCATCTGTCGCGGGGCACAGGCAGCTATGCTGGTCCAGGGGCTTCCGGAAATGCCTGTAAAAGGTCTTGTACTTGAAAATATCGATATCTCAGCCGAAACAGGTATCGTTTGCAATTACGGAGAAAACATCCGGTTGAAGAATTTTAAGCTTCAGGTTAAAAAAGGGAACCCGGTATCGGTTTACAACAGCAAGAAATTGGTACTCGACGGATGCCCTGCAACCGGAAGTCAGGAAAAATATGCGAAGATCCGGGGAAGTCAGACTGCCGAAATTGAGATCATAAATTCAGGAGTGACAGCCGAAGATATGGAGGTTGATGGCAACTTAGCTAATTTGGTTAAAGTTAGCAATCACTAGTTGGTTTAGGTATAGGTTATGGTAAGTTCCGGGGATAGCTGCCGAGGCTATTTCCCGGATTTTTGTATTTTATGGAATCCGGATAAATTTCGAACCTGTTTAAATTTAGGGCATCTCTAAAAACCCCTTTTTCTCTGTCTATAGTTGACGTCTTTGTTGCCTAAGGCTGGGCCATGCTTCTTGTTGTTTTTTTATAAAGCACACATAATCAGTGTTTTATGTTATTTTTTGTTGATTAATGGACAT
>JAJUGZ010000164.1 GCA_029265715.1 Bacteroidota bacterium | reverse complement strand
GTTCACCGCATCATCCTTGCAAACAAAACTTGCATTTTGAAGGGGGGGTGACTTTTGAAATAAAAACAATAATGACTGACTACCAGAAAATTAGAAGACAATATCTTCAGAATTTTAGATTAGTCGGATAATAGTGATAAATTATACTGAATGGTACTGATCGCCCCGTTGGCATCGTAGGTGGTGTTCCCGTTTTTATCGTACAGGTATTCGGTGGCATCTTTTACCCGGTCGTTAAAAGCCTCGGAACCATACAGCAATGTTGGCGCCCACACATTATCAACCTTTTTCAGTTGGTTGCCCGTGTAGGTATAGGCCAGGTTGTTCAACCCGTTCCCATTCTCATAACGGGTCAGGCTGGTAATGTTCCCCATCTTGTCATAATTTGCACTCTCATTGTATTTGCCAGTTGTTCCCGAATAGGTCGACGTGCCGCTTTTCCCGCAATAATAACCGTTGGTCAGCCGGTTCAGGGCATCGTAGGTAAACGAATAAGCCCGGTCGTAACCCAGGCTTTCGCCGGGGATGCTCCATTTCATTCCGGAGATGTTCCCGTTGTAACACGCCGTAAAAGAGGGTAAACTAACCGGGTTGGCATTGTAATACAGATTTTCTGTAAACCGGGGCCCGATGATCCCGCTTAACCAACCGCGTACGTTATAAGCGTAGGTGGTGCCGTCCAACGTTCCGCCAAGAGTTTTTGTAGCCAACCGCCCTAATTCATCATACGCATTGGCGGCCAGCGTAACAGTACTCCCCCCATTAAGCTGATGGGTTGTGGTAAGCAGCCGTTGCGCCTTATCAAACGTGTAAGCATACACTTCGGTAACGGTCGCCGAGGCGCCGCTGATACCGTGTGTTTTATAGGTTTTGACGGGTTTGCCCGTGAAATCGACCAGGTTAAAGGCAATGTCGTAACCGGCCAGTTGGTTACTGGCGCGGGTTTGCACTGTCCGCCCGTATTTATCGTAATAAATAGCGGTTAACTCGAATTTGGCCGGATCGTCTAAGTGGTACACACAGGCGCCGGTCAGCATTGTGTTCACGTGCGAAAGGTCGGGCGCCGTGTAGCCGCTCTGCGTGGTATTGGTCAGGGCGCTTTTCAAGGCCGAGTAAGCCGTTAAGTTCAGGAAACTGTAACCATCGTAATAATTAACCGTGAGCAGCGAGGCCGGGGCAAGGTTCGTGCAGGAATATCCACCGGTGCTGCCGCTTCCCGTGTATGTTTCGTGGGTGAGTGAAGCGGAATAGGCGGTTTCCATTTGCGTGCGGCTGTTGCCGCTCGTCAGGATGCCACTGTACAGCAACCGGCCGAACTTATCGTATTTATACACGGTCCATTCTTTTGTGGCTTTTGCCCGCTGGTTGCCGTCCTGGGCCAGGATCAGGCGATCGGCCTTGTCGTAAACCAGGTAAACCCAGTCGGCGCCAGGCAGTTTTTTTTCAACCAAGCGGTTGCGGCTGTCGTAACGGTAAATATAACCGTATTGGTCGAGTGTGCTCCCTGACGTTTCGGCAAACCCCGATGTATTGGTATCAAGATTATCCGAAGCCAGCGGGGGCAATACATAGCGAAGGTTGCCCAAATCGTCGTACACATAGTAGGTGTTGTAGTTGCCGGCTACGCAGCTTAGTACCTTACGGCCTAGTTTATCGGTATATTCCACCACGGTTTTGCCATCTTCATCGGTAGTCTGCACCCCATACAAGGTAGCAGCTGCGTATTTCCCATTGCATTTCAGTTTGTCGCCCTCCACGTAAAAGTACTTTACATCGGCGGCATTTACTGTGTAAGCCGTTGCCACATTTTTCAGGTTGGTATACCAGTCGTTACCAGGCCCGTATTGCCCGGTTACCCGGTTCAGGGGCGAAGGTTCGTACTCGGTGGTCGAATATGGTTTAGCGTCTCCTCCATTCGAACTTACGGCCTGTGTGCTGTAGCCCGGATAATAAGCCCCGGCATTATTGACTGCAACTGCCGGGAGCCATCGTTTTGATTCGCGCCCGAAAGCATCGTATTCAACGGCGCTGACCAGGTCGGCCCCGTTGGGCGTAATCTTTTGCTGTACGGTTTGCGACAAACGCCCCAACCCGTCGAAATATTGGATCGTTGTATTCGAGTTGGCATCGGTCAGCGTTGTCGGGTCAGTCACCGCCTGGAAAGGCGCCGTGGTAACAATATAGTTCTGCGTGGATGTCTGTGCCCAAAGCCCCGGCGGGATAATCAGGAGCAGCAGCAATTTTAAAAACTTCATGTCGTTTAATTTGAAGATTTGCAAATGTGTAAATTTTAAATTCAGTCACAGGTGTACTCACTTTTTATAAACTGCGCGTACGGGTATAACAACCGGATCGGCCTCGTCGGGCAGAGAGCCTGAAGCCAGCCTCAGGTAACATTTGCCATTCTTATCAACCCGCAACTGCCAGGCATCATCCAGTAATTTAAATACCAAGGTTTGACCAGCCTTCGGGAAAAAAGATTCGGGTTTGATTTTCCCGACCTGTTGTTCCTGCCCCCAATTTATGTCGCGGCTGTGTTGCACAATCAGTTCAATCATCACACTGTCGGCGCTAACCGGCGTTAGGCACGAGTTATACAACTGCCAGCCGTCTTTACGGTTAACTGTAAAGTTGGTGGTATCGGCGGCAGCCAGGGCTTTCGAATGATCCTGCGCGAATAGCCCGCAACCCGTCAGGAGGGTCAGAGCGATTATAAAAATTGGTTTAATCATGTTGTACGAATTAAAGGTGAATGGTTCTTTACAGGGTATAGGTTAATGTCGGGGTACCAACCGCGCTGTAGGCATTAAGCGCCGAACCGCTGGTAATTTTCCAGTACATTTCCCCACTCGGATAAATTGTGATCAGCCAGGTACGTCCATCTGTTGTGCATGTTATCGACCGTGTAGCCAATGGCCTGCACGAAGGGCTCACCGTTGCAACTAAATAATATGTACCTGCCTGCATAACCGATGTGGGATAAAACGCCATATAAAAAGATATCGTCGTCCCGCTTTTGGACATCTCACCAACAATTTTAGTATACCCTGGTTTCATGGTGATGGCATAGGCCGAGTTGATGCTGGCTGTTACTGTTTTTGAAGTCATCAGCGAATTGTCGGCGATGTCGCACTGAACAGTCAGATATCCGGATTCGGAACAGGAGAATGAAAAAGAGGTAGACGTTGTATTGGTTTTACTTGCCAGTACCGTTCCTGAGCTGTTTTTTAAATACCAGTTGTAGGTAAAGTCGCCCGACCCTCCCGTACAGGTAACGGTCGCGCTTCCGGTGGAGCCGGGTTCATACGTTGTTTGCCCGGTCGAAACGGATGCCGATATCGCCGTGTAACCACCCTGCCCGTTGTCCGGATTATTCTGGTACCCGTAACGGTAGCGTGCCAAAATATTTTTATCGTCGTCCCGGGTCAGGTATAAGCGCCCGAAAGTATCGTAAACATAACGGGTGGTCGTCCCGTTGGGCGTAGTTTGCGAAGCCATCCCAATTAACGGTTTATAAGAATAGGTGGATACCTGGGCCGCAACCTGAGCCGACGACAACATACTGGTAAGGCTTGACCACAAATCACTGCTCGGGTAAGTACAGGCTTTCCCTCCCAGACTACTGATTTGCGAATAAGTTGCCCCTTTTACTTCGGCCATGGGATAGGTACCACTTAAATCCCATAAATATGACGTGGTTATCCCATCGCATAAGATAGATTGTAGAAGATTACCTTCACTGTTATAATCATCGAAAGATAACAAGATTTTGTAGTTAATATCTGGATAATATGGGTAGTCTCTACCGAATGGCTTAAATGAAGTTATTGTCAATGGAGACGCTGGCTCAAGATTATATGTAACAGAAGGCAGGTAATGACCATCGTCGAATTTATATGTTGTTAAATGGCCGCCAGATAGATACCCATTCCCATTTAATGCATATTGTTCAATTATGTAATTCAACATATTACCTGAAACCATATAAGTATATGGTGCAGTATTAATGTCAAAAGGATATCGGTAATACACAGAGGTTAATCTACCATCGCTGTTTTTTGTCGTATATATGGAAGGCAGCAAATATGAGTTATATGTATAATTTTCTCTGGTTATAAAAGGCCCTTCGCCACCTGAACCATAAACTAATGTTACTGCACTATCTAGTCTCTGTTCGTATTGATTTATGCTATAGGTTGAATATGCAAAATCGTTGGTCTTGTAATGATTCTGGTAATCCGTTATGTGTTGCCGAACATGCAATCCATTATAAGTACCTTTTATCTCATTCGAATAAAATCTTTTAAGGTCTTTAACAGTATTACCATCCGATTTCTTCCAAATTGTTTCTATTTCATTCAAATTGCAATAACTAGGATAATTTTGAAAATGATCGATTTGTGACATTGTGCTCCAGTTAGTAAATGAAATTATTCCCACTAAAGAAGGAGCAAGAAAATCCGGCGTTAATCCGGTCACCAATGTTCTTGTATCATAGTAATGTTCAATCGCTCCTGAATTTGTCGCTTGGTCGCCTAAAAATTCTGTAACTTTTGAATATGTAACCGGGTGTCCATTTAAATTTATATCTGCAATTACATCTGATGAATATGTATATGTAGCATAGATATATTGACCAGTAAGACAACTATAGCGTACTGCCGACCTTGAATAATAAAATAATGGATCAACATAGCTGACACCAATTTCATTCTCATATTTAAACGATTTATTAATCGTTTCACTCCCTGTTTTTAATTTAATCTGTTTAATACGAACACCTCCAACTGCTGTGCTTCCTATTTTATTCCCTTCATAAATAAATGATGTTGTGCCACCTTCAGGAAAAGTAATCTTTTTTAAGATTCCCGCTTGCGCATAGTTCGGATTAGGTTCCCTGTTTGCTGATCCAGATAATATGGAAGAAAAAGGACCGGGGGCGTTAGGAGGAATAGGACTGCCGGTGTTTGAGGCCCCGTTATAATATCCCCAATGATCAAATGAGTATCCCTTCCTATCATAATCATCGCGAGGAAAACTTATAGACGTCTCATATTCAAATTGGTATTTTTTTTCAAGTAATGTTCCACTACCATCGTAATACTTAACCGAATCAAGCTTGTCCCAATTCATGTAACCATTTAGATTATGGTATTTTGATTGTTCTAACTTAATGGTTTTAATAATGGTTGAATTTGTTGCATCGTAAACTTCAATTTTAGTAAGTAACGAATTGGGATAGTAACTACTATTATATGGGCATCTCTAAAAACCCCTTTTTCTCTGTCTATAGTTGACGTCTTTGTTGCCTAAGGCTGGGCCATGCTTCTTGTTGTTTTTTTATAAAGCACACATAATCAGTGTTTTATGTTATTTTCTGTTGATTAATGGACAT
>JAJUGZ010000179.1 GCA_029265715.1 Bacteroidota bacterium | reverse complement strand
TTAAATGTATTTAACGGGAACTCGTTCGAAATGGAGCAAAAACTGAAACACAACGATATCGATGTGGCGTTGGTTGAAAACAATTCATCGTGCAGCGACCTGAGATATTTTCGGTTGGTTGATGACGAAATTGTTGCCATTGCCGGAGCAAACAGTTTGCTGGCCAAACAAAACAGTTTGTCGCTGGCCGATTTGCAGCAGGTGCCGCTTGTGTTGCGCGAACGCGGATCAGGAACGCTGGAAGTGATTGAGCAGGCCCTGAAGGGTGTCGGGATAGAGCCCGATCAGTTGAACATTGTGCTCCTCTGGGAAGTACAGAGGCAATTAAAAATTTTCTGCCCGATTTTGAAGGGATTGCGCTTGTTTCGGAACGTGCTATCGAAAAAGAGCTTCAACTGAAAACCTTGAAACGACTTTCGGTTAAAAATCTTCATATTCTCCGTCATTTCAGGGTTGTATTGCCACAGGGACCAGAATTGAGCCTGCCTCAGATTTTCATCCGGTTTTTGTTCGACTATAACTTTTAGTTATCTTGAATAAAAAATAGCGATTTGTCCTGATTATGGCTGTGCGCTAATTTTGGTGAAAAAAATTAGCGCATGATCACTTCTTTTTTTCGGGACAAGCTGATCCCTTTTTTGTTCGTTTTTATTATTGCACTTTGTTTTTCGCCGCTTATTAGTGCGCCGGTGGCTTTGCTGCTGGGAATCCTTTTTGCGATAAAAGGAAAAGCGCCCGACTGGTTTTCGGGTTCGGTTGTTACCAAATATTTGCTTCAGGCCTCGATTGTTTTGATGGGTTTTGGAATGAACCTGGACCAGGTGATGAAAACCTCCGGAACCGGCTTCTGGCTCACGGTTGGATCGGTTACTATTACCATCACCTCCGGATTGTTGCTTGGTTATTTGCTGAAGGTGGACCGAAAAACGGCCTTGCTGATTTCGAGCGGGACGGCCATTTGCGGCGGGAGCGCTATTGCTGCCGTATCGCCGGTGATTGAGGCAAAAAGTTTCCAGATTTCGTTCGCCCTGGCCGTTGTATTTGTTTTGAACTCTGTTGCCCTGTTTCTTTTTCCGGTGGTTGGGCACAGCCTCCACCTGTCGCAGGAAACGTTTGGGTACTGGGCTGCCATTGCCATTCACGATACCAGTTCGGTGGTTGGGGCCGGTTCGGCTTATGGTGAGAAGGCGTTGGCTGTTGCTACAACCGTGAAACTGACCCGGGCCCTGTGGATCATTCCGTTGACCTTGGTTTTGTCTTTCTTCAATAAGACGAATAGCACTCGAAAAATCCGGGTTCCATGGTTTATCGCTTTGTTTGTGATCGCCATGTTGGTCGGGCATTTTTTACCGGCCTGGGGCGAAACATTTAATCACCTGAGCTGGCTTGGCAAAAAAGGGATGCTTGTTGCCCTGTTCCTGATCGGAACTTCTCTGTCGTTTGGCGAATTGAAAAAAGCCGGGCTCAATGCGTTCCTGATGGGGCTTGCCCTATGGATCGTTATCAGTTTATTGTCAGTGGCATTCCTGAAATTCTTTTAGTTGCTAAAACTTCAGGTTAATCCCGCCAAAAGCAGTTGTCCCGGGCATCGGGTAATACCGGTTGGTCTCGTAATGCTGGGCGAGCAGGTTTTCGGCGCTGACAAACAGTTGTGCATACTTCCAAAGCTGATATGAAACTTTTGCATTTGCCAGGGTATAGCTTTGGAATGCAACAGCTGAAGACACCTCGGTATCCAGGTTGTGCACGTGCTGAAGGCTTCCGGAGAACAAAAAGCGGCCGTGACGGTAACGGGCGCCGATAAACAGTTGCTGTTCGGGCGTGGCGTAAACCGGTTGTTTCATGTGCGTGTAGCTGTACGTGATCTGCATGGTCAGGTTGTCGCTCAAAAAGGCATCGGCTCCCAATTCGATCCCTTTGTTCGAGATGCTGCCGGCATTTTGCAGTCCGCTGTAGGGCGTTGTAACAATCAGGTTGTCGCCCTCGACCATGAAGCCGGTCAGCTCAACCCGGACTTTCTGATCGGACAGTTTTAGCGCCATTCCGGTTTCATAATTCCAGATTTCCTCCGGGTTCAGCTTCGGGTTGTGTGCCCACATAAACAACTCGCGGATAGTCGGGCTGCGGAAGCCTTTCGATACGTTGGCTTTTAGCGTCAGGTTGGGGTTGGTTTCGTAAGCCAGGCCAGCCGAAGGTATCCATTTTGAACCATACACGCTGTGGCGCTGGTAACGTATTCCGGCGTTGAGTGTTAGTTTCTGTGCCAGTTTTTGTTGGACAAACCCATACAAGCCCAATTCAGTCACGGTGGTGTCGGCAAATACAATTCCGGCGCCGTTCATGGCTTTCCGGTTTTCAGCTTTCCCGCCGTAAGTGATCTGGTCGAAGCCCAGTGTCAGGCTGTTTCCGGCGAACAGGTGGGCGGTTTCATAGATATTGAGGCCATAGTTTCGATCGTTGGAATGAAACCCGTCGGTGATGTCGTGCTCCCCAAAGTTGTAAAAGAATTTGGCCGATCCGGAGAATGTTTCCCACTCATTGTCGAGGCCGACGGCCCAGTATCCGCGTGTAATATCAATACGTTGGCCATAAGCCGCATTCAGTGTGTCTGGTCCCGGGTCTGAGGCTTTAAATTTGGCTAAGCTGAAATCGGTCCTGGCTTGGAGGTTTTTGCTGATTTCGTAGCCCAGTTTCAGATAGGCGTTGGTCAGGTCGAAGTCGGAATGGTTACGATGGCCGTCGGTCTGGTCGTGGTCGACCGAAGCAAAGGCGCTGAACTTGTCGTTGCGGAAACCTCCGGAACCCATGTATTTTTGGGTGTTGTACGATCCGGCCATTAGGCGGGCATTGCCGTGAAACCCTTCCTGGTCCTGCTTTTTGGTGATGATGTTGATCACCCCGCCCATGGCGTTCGAACCATACAGGACTGAGGCTGGCCCGCGGATAACTTCAACGCGTTCGACATCGGAAGCCACGTACGAGTCGGGGAGCGGGTGTCCCATGATTCCCATGAATTGCGGGTGGCCGTCGATAAGCATCAGCACGCCGGTGGTCGGGTTTCCGCCAATGCCGCGGATGGTAATCTGTCCGGCCGAACCGGTGGCTACACCAAAGCCAGTTACTCCGCGTTCGGTAACAAACAAGCCGGGAACACGCCCGTTCAGGACCGGGAGCAGCGCCGATTCGTCGCTTTCGTTAATGGCAGCCTGGCCCACAACCGAAACCGCCATCGGAACATTGTTCCGGGTTACTTTGACCGGAGTTCCGGTTACCACAACTTCTTCAATCTTCAGGGTATCGTTTAATTGATCCTGGGCCCCGGCTGGTTGGAGGCTAACGAATAGAAAGGAGAATATTGTCCAGATGGAATTTGTTTTTTTCATCGGTAAATCTATCGTGTCATTAATTTTAAAAATCGTGTTACTTGTAAGTCAAAAAAATAATCGTTAGTCTGTTTAAATTTCTTTTAGGAATTAAACTCACCCCGCCGTCCGGCAACTGCCGGACTCTGCCCCTTCTATGTTGTAATCCAAGTTTTTTATTAATTATTTTTCTGTAATTCAGATAATTATATTTTTAAACAACTAAACCTTTGGGCAATACCGAGCCTGAAGGGTTTCCCCTCTTAGTTTAATTATGCTGGGCTGATGCC
>JAJUGZ010000038.1 GCA_029265715.1 Bacteroidota bacterium | reverse complement strand
ATGAAATAGCCATAAAAGCTGAAGCTTATACCAACCGGGAATGTATAAATGGCTATTCCATCTCGTTGAGAAACTAGTTTGAAAAACAGAAATAGATACGAAAATTGTAAGAAACAACTTTGAAAATTTATACAGATGAAATAGCCATGATTTGCAAACATCAACCGATAATGAAAATAATAACCGGATCATGGCTATTCCATCTGCCAACTTAAAAACAAATTATTTACAGATGAAATAGCCATAAAAGCAGAAGCTTATACCAACCGGGAATGTACAAATGGCTATTCCATCTCGTTGAAAAATCATTTTGAAAAACAGAAATAGATACGAAAATTGTACGAACTAACATTGAAAATTTATACGGATGAAAATAGAAAAGATTCAGGCATTGGAAATCCTCGACTCAAGAGGAAACCCCACCGTGGAAGTAAATTTGATGCTGGAAGATGGGACCGTTGCCAGGGCCATGGTCCCCAGCGGGGCATCAACCGGCGAACGCGAAGCCTTTGAATTGCGCGACGGCGATAAAAAACGGTATGGAGGCAAAGGGGTACTCAAAGCCGTGGAAAATGTGAATAAGGAAATTTCTAAAAGAGTGGAAGGAAAATCGTTTGTCAGTCAGCGTGAGCTCGATTATTATTTAATAGAACTCGATGGGACTCCAAACAAATCGAACCTGGGGGCTAACGGGATACTGGGTGTTTCGATGGCTTATGCGCGGGCTCAGGCCCAAAGTGCCAAGACGCCGCTTTATCATTACCTGGGTGGCGCCAACGCCCATCTGTTGCCGGTTCCGTGCATGAACGTAATCAATGGCGGGAAACATGCCGATAACAACGTGGACTTTCAGGAATTTATGATCGCACCGCACGGAGCGGCCTCATTTACCGAATCCATCCGGATGGGAGAAGAAGTGTTTCATGCCCTGAAAAGCGTGCTCAATGCCAAAGGGTATAGCACCGGCGTGGGCGATGAAGGCGGTTTTGCCCCGAACCTGAAATCGAACGATGAAGCGGTAGAGGTTATTCTGGAAGCCATTGTTAAAGCCGGATATAAACCGGGCGGAGAAGTTAGCCTTTGCCTCGACCCGGCTGCCAGCGAACTATGGGATGATGGCAAATACAAGCTCTTTAAAAGCACCGGGAAACTGCTTTCAAGCGACGAAATGATCCGCCTTTGGGAAAGTTGGACCAACCAATACCCAATCGTATTGCTTGAAGACGGGTTGGCCGAAAACGACTGGGATGGCTGGCAAAACCTGACCCGGGCGCTTGGCAACAACGTTGAACTTGTTGGCGATGATATTTTCTGCACCAACAAAACGATCCTGGCCGAAGGCATCGAAAAGGGCGTGGCCAATTCGATCCTGATTAAGCTCAACCAGATTGGAACGGTTACCGAAACGCTCGAAACCATTGAACTGGCTTACAAGAACGGCTATAACTGCTTTGTTTCGCACCGCAGTGGCGAAACGGTTGATAGTTTTATCGCCGATCTGACGGTTGCAGTCAATGCCGGCCACCTGAAAACCGGGAGTGGTTGCCGCGGCGAACGCATCGAAAAATTTAACCAGTTGATGCGCATTGAGCACGAATTGGGCAAGAGTTCTAAATTTGCAGGGCTTAAGGCTTTTAAAAACATAAAAACTGTTTAGATTTTATTTTATCCTCAATACGAACTTCTGTCGTTTGGAACTGCCAGACTTGGGGTGAGTGAATAATGAAAAATTTGAGTTTAAATTTTTTTCAATGAACGAATTTGTCTCGTAATACTCACCCGAGGTGGTATCAGAAGTGGTATTGTATTAAACACAAAGGCGTTGAGACAAAAAGCGTTGATTTTAAAAAGATTAATCTCGTGTCTTCGTGCTTTTGTGTTTAATTTTTTCTTTTTTGCGACAGCCTCTGAGTCAAAAAATAAGCAATAGAAAACCGATATATTTCTATTTTTACAACTTAATCATAAATCAGGGAGGGATTCTGATTTTCCTCCATAAAATGTTCCTACATGAAATAGCCATAAGTGTCTAAGCTCATACAACCGGGAATGTACAAATGGCTATTCCATTCCGGTGCTAACTTGACTGAGAAACAAAAGCTGTTTCGAAAATTGTACAAAACAACATTGAAAATTTATACAAATGAAGTTATTCAAAAAATCACCCTGGGCATTTATCGTTTTAATTGGTGTAGTTAGTTTGTTTTCCGACATGACCCACGAGGGGGCGAGGGGTATTACCGGGCCATTCCTGGCTACCCTGGGCGCCAGCGGGGCCATTGTGGGCTTTGTGGCCGGGTTTGGCGAACTGGTTGGTTATGGCCTCCGGTTAATCTCCGGAATAATCAGCGACCGGACAAAGAAGTACTGGACGATCACGTTTATCGGTTATTTTATCAATTTGCTGGCTGTTCCGGCCCTCGCGCTGGCCGGAAGCTGGCAACTGGCAGCCGTGCTGATGATTTTGGAACGCGCAGGCCGCGCTATCCGGAACCCGGCCCGCGATGTGATGCTTTCGCATGCCACTTCATCCATCGGGCACGGGAAAGGGTTTGGCGTGCACGAGGCGCTCGACCAGATTGGTGCTGTTTCGGGGCCGTTGATCGTGAGTGCGGTCTATCTCTTCTCTGGAAGTTACAATGAATCGTTTGCTGTTTTGCTTATTCCGGCCTTATTGGCATTATCCATTCTAGGCGTGGCCCGGATAAAATATCCCAAGACAGAGCAAATGGATACCAATGGGAACGGAGAAACGCAGGTGTTTCCCAAACGGTTCTTCTGGATTTATCTGGCGGGTGTTTCGCTGATGGCTGCCGGATTTGCCGATTATCCGCTGATTGCTTATCATTTCAAACAAACCAACCAGGTTTCAGACCTGATGATCCCCGTCATGTACGCGATTGCCATGGGGGTTGACGCGTTGGCTGCCCTTTTGCTCGGCCACTGGTTCGATAAGCACGGCATGAAAGTGATCATTGGCAGCACGCTGGTTTCGCTGTTGTTTGCGCCGCTGGTTTTCATGGGCAATTTTACCACGGCTTTGCTGGGTATGGTTTGCTGGGGGATTGGTATGGCTGCGCAGGAATCGGTTGTCAGGGCTGTTTTGTCGTCTATTCTGCCGGCCGATAAAAAAGCGACCGGGTTTGGCATGTTCAATGCTATTTTCGGACTGTTCTGGTTTCTGGGAAGTTTTCTGATGGGATGGTTGTATGATGTTTCTGTTCCGGGGCTGATTGTCTTCTCGGTTGTCATCCAACTGGCGTCAATTCCTTTGTTTTACAGTCTGTTGCTTAAAAAAGTGCTTCAGGGATAATCATTTGCCGCGAGCATCAAAAAAAACAACCGGACGGATGTTTTAGCCATGTTCCTGGACCACGGCCCTCCCGAATTGAAATCCATTTCGTAAAGATGGATTAACTCTGATGCTACAACATAAAGCGGGCCGATGGCTCTTCCGGAAAATAAAAGAGGCCGTCCCAAATGTTTTTTAAAGCTTTTGAGAATTGAATATTCGAAAAATTTTTCGGGTAGGTGTACTAATAAAAAGAGGGTGTCTCGGACTTTTGAGACACCCTCAATAAACAACCCTCAATCATCCCTAAACCAACTAAATCCAATATTTTCTTAGCATCTTCCGCGGGCACAGGGACTGTTCACCAGAAACAAGCCAAGCAAGCCGCCATAAAAGGCGCTCATGTACGGGTTACTGGTTATGGCGCATTCGCCCGAGGTGCAGCCCACAAAATGATAATACAGGAACCCGGCCAGCGCTCCGATAAAAACCGCGACAATATTTTTCCAGAAGCGCCAGGTTTTTAACCTGTTCACGAGCTTTGTTCTGGTATCCATTCCCTGAATTTCTTCCATTTTATTCTGATTTTATAGTTATTCCTGATTCTTTCGCAGGGTATTCCCTGATGACTAAGAACCGCCAGGGTCAGTCTGCAACCGCCGGTTTTTTATCGCGCGACATCCTACTTGCGACTCGTTTTCAACGGTTTCTGCTACATTCCGGGCAGACGTGGAAATTTCCCAACCTTTGTCAGCTTCGAGTAAGTTCCCCAGCCTTTTTTCATCCAGTGGCCAACAACGGGCATCGGGATCAGGAACGATTTGCGGTCGTCGCGAAAAACAAAGGCCGCGCCGTCGCCAGTATCCATCACGCACAGGATATTCAGTTCGTCCTGATAGCCTTTGAAATCGGTTTTCCCTTTTTCTTTCGACAGGATGTTGTGGGCGGTGTTGCGCCCCATCAGTTCGGCAATGTGTCCCTGTTTGGCAATCCATTCCGGGCCTTCCATGGCCGAAATATCGCCAATGGCATACACATCGTCGTATCCGCGGACCTGACAGTAATTGTCGATCTGGAGAAACCCGGCTTCGGTGAGCGGGAGATCGCTGGATTGCAACACCTGATGGCCGGTTGAGGCCGGGATAAACAGGATCAGGTCGGATTCCAGTTTCGAGCCGTCTTCAAAAACGATGGCATTCGGTTCAAAACCGGTGAATTTTTTCCCGAACTGTTTTTTGATCTGGTACCGGTCGAACAATTTATTCAGCAACGGCAGGGCATTTTGTCCCATCCGGGAGCCTGGTTCGGCCATGGGCGCAAAAAACGTGAGTTCAAAATTCTGCCTCAGTTTTTTCTTTTTCAGCAGGTTGTGGATGTTAAACATCAACTCGAACCCCGGGCCGCCACGCACGGCCGATTTGTCTTTGGGGTTTCCGCCAAACCCCACGGCTATTTTACCACTGCCTTTTTCAATCAATGTATCAATCCGGTCGCGGATAGCCAGCGAAACTTCCGGTTTCCCGCAGATCGACAAGGTGTTTTCAATGCCATTGTGTTTCATTTTATCGGCGCCAAAGGCAACCACTAAATAGTCGTAACGGAGCACCCGGTTTTCGCAGACCACCTCGTGATTTGCGGCATGGATTTCCTTAACCGTGTCAACAATAAGCTCGAACGGATATTTCTTCTGAATTTTAGACAGCGGAAGTTTCACGTTTTCAAAGCCGGTATGGCGCACCGGGATCCAAATCGATATCGGGTACAAGTAGAGGTAATCGCGGTCTGATACCATCGTTACCCTGAACATACCGCTTTTTTGCAGCTCGATGGCCGTTTGTACTCCGGCAAATCCTCCACCCAGAATTAACACCTGTTTCATTTTCGGTTTTTGTTATTTGTCTTTCAAAAAAAACGGCAGTTGGCAGCCTGAAGCTGCATCCCCCTTTTCACCGGGCCTAATCCGTCTCACATCCCCAACACGTTGGCTAATCACTCTCACCAACTGCCTTTTACTTTGTTTTAAAATCTCCTGAATTCTATATTTCTTCTGTCTCAACTACTTTTGCCAGAATATCGGCATAGGGCACAAACAGGTATTTTTTCTTGTCGAACTCAATTTCCGTTCCGCCAAATGGCTTGTACAAAACAGTGTCTCCCGGTTTTACGCCCGCATTTTCAATAGTGCTCATCCAGACAATGGTTGCTACATTTGATACTTCGGTTGCACTGTCGGGAATAATCAGTCCCGAGGCCGTGCGTTTTTCCTGTTTCGAACCGGTAAGGTCTAAGCAAACCTGCTGGTTAATTGGTTGTAACTCTTTCATTTTATCTTGTTTTTATGTTTTTATTTAGAAACTATTTAATTTTTATTTGGTCCCGGAACTCACTTCGTCGTCCGGCAGTTGCCGGGCTTGGGGTGAGTCTTGGAAACTCAAAATCTTAGATTTCCAACAACTTCTTCAATTTGGGTTGATCGAACCCGACCACAATCTGTCCGTTGATCTCGGTTTGCGGAACACCTTGCTGACCGGAGCGGCGGACCAGGTTCTGGGCTGCTTTTTCGTCGCGCGAAATGTCGATGTCGGTAAAGCTGATCCGGTTTTGGCGCAACCAGTTTTTCAGGGTGTTGCACCACGAGCAGGTTGGTGTGGAATAAACCGTTACCTGTTTGGCTTTTTTCTCATCGCCTGCTGTGGCTGATCCGGGCAGATTGTTGTTCACGACCGCTTTGAGAAAGCCCGTATCCTGACATCCTTTGATCACGCTGACCAGTTTCCCGTTTTCAAAAAGAAGGAACGAAGGCACACTGGTAATCCGGTACTCCGGATGAATGTCGCGGACCAGATTGACGTCGGCCGTAAAAAACGGGATCGACTGAATTTCTCCGGAAACTTCCGACAGCGTGCGGAAGGCACATCCCGACGATTCGTTCCCGGCTTTGTGCAGGAGCAAAACGACCCGCTCGTGCCCGCTTGTTTTTTGCCTGAAATCGGCTAATGAGTTTACTGTTTGCATTTGTTTCTTGCTTTGAGTAATAAGAAAAAGGGAATGCCGCATTTTTTATCGATCATTGTTGACTCACCCTAAGCTCGCTTTGTTTGCTTTATCTCTCTCTACGCTTAGAGAGGGGAGACGTCTGCCATCGGACGCGGGGTGAGTGAAGCTTTAAATACGGCAATAATTTATTTCACTTAGAAACTGTTTAAATTTTATTTGTCCCTCATACTCATCCCTGTCGCACCTTCGATGCGCCGCCCCTCTCTATGTATAGAGAGGGGAAAAGACCGGTTTCCCGGGCTTGGGGTGAGTGAAAAATGATAAAATTGAGTTTTAAATTTTTCGATGAACTAATTTTGAACAGTCTCTACACAGGTTGAACGGTTACCGGCTTCTCATCATCATGTGCATCAGGCCGCCGCCGTTCCGCACGTTGGTAAAGCCTATCTGCTGCAGGTAGCGTTGGGCATACGCCGAACGGGCGCCCGAAGCACAATAAAGCGTGATGTCGCGGTCTTTGTTTCCCAGTTCATCGAGTCGCGAAGCCAATTCATCCAGCGGAATGTTGACCGCATCCGGATAGGCTCCACCCATGAACTCTTCGGGTGTGCGAACGTCAACCACGATTGGTTCGTTTAATGACGCAGCTGAAACGGGTTTGGCATTTCGGCGCGCCATCATGGCTGCCAGGCCGCCGCCGTTTTTCACGTTGGTGTAGCCAATTTGCATTAGCATGCGCTGGGCATAAGCCGAGCGGGCCCCCGAAGCACAGTAAACGGTGATCTCGCGCGACGCATTGTCGCCCAATTCCTGGAAACGGTACATCAGTTCGTCCAGCGGGATATTGATGGCATCCGGGTACGCACCGTCTTCAAATTCTTCTGTGGTCCGAACATCGACCACGATTGGCGCATTGGTGTCGATGGGTTTCTGTTCGGCCTTTTTTTCGGCTTGCACGTTTTCCTGATCCAGCGATTTGGATTCAACCGGCAGCAGGTTGATTTCAAGTTCCCGGAACCCGATGGTGCGGGCCTGACGCTGCAGCGAGGTATGCCCTCCGGAGATATTGGTTACGTCGGTGAACCCGGCGCCAACCAGCGTGCGCAATGCCTGATGGCCCTTCTTGCCGGTTTCGTCGTACACAATCACCGGACGGTTGGCCGGAATATTTTCAAGGTTTTGAGGCAGCAGTTCGAGCGGAATATGGATCGCGCCTTTTACATGGCTTTTGTCGAACGCGAATACATCGCGGACATCTACAAATACCGGGTTTTTACCCTGAATGTAGCTGTCGAGTTCCGAAACAGTAACCGACGGACTGAACCCTGATGTGCGGTTTTCGGCGGTGTAGGCTGCCATGTTGATGGCGTCGTTGGCGGTTCCGATTGGCGGCGAGTAGGCGAAATCGATATCGGCCAGGTCGCTGATGGTTAGTTGTGCTGCGGTGGCGGTGGCAATCACGTCTAAGCGTTTGTCGGCGCCTTTGTATCCGGCTGTTTGTCCGCCCAGGATAACTCCGGAATTCCGGTCGTAAACCAGCATAGCAGTTACCGTTTCGGCTCCCGGATAATACGAGGTGTGATGTTCTTTGTGAACGACCACGGCGTCGGCGTCAATTCCGGCGGCGCGGGCCTGTTTCAGCGACAAACCGGTTGTTCCGGCAACGGCTTCGAAAACGCGGACCACCGAAGTTCCGATAGCGCCCTTGTAGGCATGCTTTCCGCCCAGCGCGTTTTCGGCTGCAATACGGCCCTGGCGGTTTGCCGGACCGGCCAGCGGTATGCGTACTTTTTTGCCACTCACGCGGTGCTCAATTTCAACCATGTCGCCGGCTCCATAGATATCCGGATCGGAGGTTTGCAGATAAGAATCAACCAGCAGGCCGCCGGCTTCGCCCAGTTCCAGTCCGGCGTCTTTGGCTAACTGCAGTGTCGGGCGTACCCCGATCGATAGCAGGACCATGTCGGCATCCAGTTGTTTCCCGTTATCCAGTTTTACGGCATGCGGTAAAATTTCGGTCACGCCGGTTCCGGTGTGAATGCCAACGCCGTACGAAAGCAGTTCGTTTTCAATAAACCCGGCTGTTTCGGCTTCCATGATGGGCATTACGTGGGGCATCATTTCAACCACATTCACGGTCAGTCCGCGTTTTACCAGCGCTTCAACCATTTCGAGGCCGATAAACCCACCGCCCACAACCACGGCATTTTTCGGATTTTTTTCATCCAGATGTTTGGCAATCTTATCCATGTCTTCCAGGGTCCAGAGCGAGAATACATGATCGCTGCCAGCCCCGGGCAAGTTGGGTTTAATGGGTTTGCCGCCCTGTGCAAGGATCAGCTTGGTGTATTCAAATGTTTCCTGCTTGCCGGTCAGGCTGTTGATGGTTTTTACCTGATGGGCCGTTCGGTCGATGGCTGTAACAGTGGTGTTGGTGCGGACATCGACACCGTATTGTTCGTTAAAGCTTTCAGGGCTTTGCAGGATCAGTTTCGAACGGCTTTTGATGTCGCCGCCAATGTAATAGGGCAGGCCACAGTTGGCAAACGAAATATCCGGGCCTGCTTCGAGCATTGTAATTTGTGCGGAAGGGGAGATCCGGCGAACTTTAGCTGCTGCTGTTGCCCCGGCGGCAACTCCCCCTATGATTACGATTTTTTCCATTTTCTGAACTTGTTTATTTTGTATTGATAATTTGAATCATTTAGGTGTTGAACCAGACATTTATTGCCTGTCATTGATGGTTATTTGCTTCGCGTCATTTGTAGTTAAAGCAATAGCATGATCTATCCGACTTTTGCAATTTCTTTCAGTAAAAAGTCTTTCGATTTGATGCCAACGAAACGGTTCACTTCTTTGCCGTTTTTGAACAACACCATCGTCGGTATGTTACGGATGCGAAACTGTTGAGCCATGTTCTGAAATTGTTCGATGTTTACTTTCCCAACCCGGGCATTGCTATTCAGTTCGTCGGCCACCTCGTTTAGTATAGGGGCCATCATGCGGCAAGGGGCGCACCAGCTTGCCCAGAAGTCAACCAAAACGATTTTGTTCTTTGTTTGCTGCTGAAAATTTTTGTCAGTCAGGGTCAGAATTTTTTCGTGGTCGGCTACCATTGGCGTGTTTTTAATTTTTGCCTTGGCGATGCGTCCCAGGACGAAGAACGCGATGATAACCAGGGCAACTACGAGTAATACTGTTTGAGTCATGTTGGATTGTTTTTAGGAATGATTTCTTTATCTGTTGTTTTTTTACTTATCTGCTTTTGAACGATTATTCCGTGTTAAGTCAGCATTGCCATCTGTTCATTCAGAATGGAACTGATTTGCTCGTGGGTTTGTGTGCCGGTGGTTGCTTTGGCGATTTGCCCGTTTTTGATGTACAGAACGATCGGGATGCCAAGCTGTTCTTTTACCTCAGGCAGGTCGAGTATCACCTGCGATTCCGGATTGTCGAGTTCCATGTCGAAAAACTTGATGTGCCGATAGCTTTGTTCCAATTCTTCTGCAATCCGGTAAACCGGGATCGACATCTTTCCCATGCGTCCGCAAATCACTACAACATGCGTGTTTTCCCGGATAATGTTCCGGAATTGTTCGGCATTTTCGATGTGCTTCAGATTGGTGTATAACATATCGTTTCTCGTGATAATCATTTGATGACAAAGGTATTTCCGCCCCGGTCGCCACCCAAATTTTTGAGCTGGCCGCATGCCAACTTTCGGATTGATTTAGCTCAACTTTTTTTTTGATTTATTTCTAACTTCACAGCTTCAAATAATGAAGATACACTGATGAAGACGATCCTTGAAACCGATGCTGAATATGTTTGTGATGTCGATGCGCCTTGTTTTCAGTTGCTTACTCCGGATGAAGTGCTGATGGTCAAATCGAGTAAAACCCAAGTCCTTTTTCGAAAAGGCGACAACCTGACCAAGCAGGGGGCGTTTGCTTCGTATGTTTTGTTTATCGTGAACGGCTACGTTAAGCAGTATGTCGAGGGCGATCAGGGGAAATCGTATAACCTCCGGATTATTAAACCGGGCGATTTTGTGGGGTTGTCGGCTGTATTTTCAAAAAATACTTTTAATTATTCGGCCGTGGCGCTGACCGATTGTCTGGCTTTCCTGATCGAAAAAGACGTAATTGGCAAGGTGATCCGGCAGAATGGCTTGTTCGGCTTCAGTTTTATCCAGCGATATTGCGAGCAAAACACCAATTTGTTTGAAACCATCCGGAATGTGCTTTACAAACAAATGAACGGGCGAATGGCTGAAACGTTGTTGTATTTAGAAACATTCAGGCCCGAATTTCCGGAGATATTCCAGATTCTTTCGCGGAAGGAACTGGCCGACTTTGCCGGCATTTCGACGGAAAGCGCCGTGAAACTCCTGAAGAATTTTGAAAAGGACGGTTTGATCGAGCTGAAAGATAAAGATATCATCATTCTGAACACGAAGATCCTGCAGGAGGTGAGCCTGCACGGTTAAACCGTGGTGAGGCCCGTGTCGGTTTTTATTTTCAGGATCCGGATTGCCCGATATTATTAATTGTTTATCCGTGGCTAAAAAAGCGGTCTGATTGCGGAGAAAAAATCCGATAATCGGTTAAAAGTCGCTATTTTTGCTGGACAAAGAATCGTACACCGTATTTATGTTCGAAAAACTAATTCATCTCGAAGGCATTGATCCATTGGAGTTTTATGGCGTAAATAACGCGAAAATGAATTTGATCAAGTCGTTTTTCCCCAAATTGGTTATTGTGGCCCGCGGCAATGAAATCATTATGAAAGGTGATGAGCTTGAATTGCACGACTTTGAAAAGAAACTTTATCTGCTGATTGATCATTACCACCAGTTCAATTTATTGAACGACGACATCATTAAAACGGTGATGATGAATGACGCTGAAGGGATCACCGATACGTTTGAGGAAGAGAAAGATGTGTTGCTTTTCGGGATCAACGGGAAGGCGATCCGCGCCCGCACGCCCAATCAGCGGTTGTTGGTTGATGCCTGCAAAAAATCGGATTTGATATTTGCAGTGGGACCTGCCGGTACCGGGAAAACCTATACGGCCATTGCATTGGCCGTCAGGGCTTTGAAAAACCGGGAGATCAAGCGCATCATCCTGAGCCGTCCGGCTGTTGAAGCAGGCGAGCGCCTGGGCTTTTTGCCGGGCGACTTGAAAGAAAAGATCGACCCGTATTTGCAGCCTTTGTACGATGCGTTGCTTGATATGATCCCGGCCAAAAAGCTGGACGAATTTCTGAAAGACGGAACCATTCAGATAGCGCCGCTGGCTTTTATGCGAGGCCGCACCTTGAGCAATGCTTTTGTTATTCTGGATGAGGCGCAGAATACCACGATCAACCAGCTAAAAATGTTCCTGACCCGCATGGGAATGAATGCCAAGTTTATCATTACCGGCGACGAAACGCAGATCGACCTGCCAACGCGTAACCAGTCGGGTTTGTTGCTGGCCCGGAAAATTTTGAAGAACATTCGGGACATTTCGGTTGTTCAGTTCGATGTAAAAGATATTGTGCGCCACCGCCTTGTTCGCGATATTGTTGCCGCCTACGATAAATACCAGGCGCAGCAACTGGCAAAAAAAGAACTTTTAAATTCAGATAAAATTGAAGAAAATGAGTAATGCTTTAACAAGAACCAATTTCAATTTTCCGGGTCAGAAAAGTGTTTACCATGGGAAAGTGAGAGATGTTTACAACATCAACGACGAATATCTGGTAATGGTTGTGTCCGATCGTATTTCGGCATTTGATGTCGTTCTTCCGGAAGGAATTCCCTATAAAGGACAGGTTTTGAACCAGATTGCAGCCAAGTTTCTGGATGCCACCAGCGACATTGTTCCCAACTGGAAAGTGGCGACTCCCGATCCGAATGTAACCATTGGCCATCACTGCGAACCGTTTAAGGTTGAGATGGTGATCCGAGGTTACCTGACCGGCCATGCCTGGCGCGAATATCGCTCCGGAAAACGTTCGTTGTGCGGCATTGCTCTTCCCGAAGGAATGGTTGAAAATCAGAAATTTGCCGAGCCAATTATTACTCCCACGACCAAAGCGGCCGAAGGGCACGACGAAGACATTTCGCGTGAAGAAATCATTGCTCAGGGGCTTGTAAGCCGTGAAGACTACGAAATGTTGGAAGATTATACCCGCAAACTGTTCCGGCGCGGTAGCGAAATGGCGGCAGAAAAAGGGTTGATCTTGGTTGATACCAAATATGAATTCGGGAAAAAAGGCGATAAAATTTACCTGATCGACGAAATTCACACCCCAGACTCATCACGTTATTTCTATGCCGAAGGTTATGAAGAGCGTTTGGCAAAAGGCGAAGCCCAGCGTCAGCTTTCAAAAGAATTTGTGCGCCAGTGGCTCATCGAAAACGGGTTCCAGGGAAAAGAAGGGCAGGTTGTCCCGACAATGGATGCTGCTTTTGTAGCTTCGGTAACCGATCGGTATATCGAGCTTTATGAAAATATCACTGGCGATAAGTTTGTAAAGTCGGATACAAGCCAGATTCTGGCGCGTATCGAAAAGAATGTGGCTGAATTTCTTAAGAATCTTTAAGAGGCAATTCATTTCAATATGGAAACCCGGGGCATTTGGACTTCCGGGTTTTTTTTCATTCCAATATCTTAAATTTCGCTGGCCAGTTCTTTAATCGGGATCAGGTCAAATTCAGAAAATTTCTTTTCCTTGAAAGTTGCAATGAACCGTTTGTTGAGCTGAAACAATTCGCTGTTGAATTTATCCTGCGGATAGGTGTTTTCGTCTGAGAAATCATCGTCATTGAAATTGGTAAAATTGAGCTCGCAGGTCGATAATTCCCAGCTTTCGTCGTTCATATAGAGCAGCGGAAGCCCGTGCGTCCGGCAAATGATGGGGCGGTTTTCATAAATTGCGCAGCCATGGTCTTTCAGAAAAACGCAATCTTCGTCGGTTTCCTGGGGTCTGGTTTCCGGTCGGTTTTGCATCCGGAGCTGTTCCCGGATGGCGTAATATTCAACCGGAAAAATCCGGTAATCCATACAGCACAGGTCGCATCCCTTTTTGCATTGTATGTGATTTTTATGAAGCTTGAACAGTTTTTCAGTCAGTTGGTCTATTCGGGTTACAAGCTGATAATAGGATGAAAAAAAGTTTTCCATTTGGTGTCTTGTCTTTCTTAGAAGCACCAAAATTAGGACAAAAGTTGTTCCCTATTCGGGTGCAGGTTGTGAAAAATATGTCTGAAAAATTTATAGATTTGCAGAACAGACCAGACCAGATATACTAAATGTAAACCTATGAGATATTTCAAATTCATTTTTGTGCTTCTTGCTTTGCCGATGAGCACATTTTCGCAATTCAAATTTCAGTATCAGAACCCGGATCTCCCAATCGAACAGCGAGTCGACGATTTGGTGTCGCAGATGACCCTGGCCGAAAAAACCGGTCAGTTATTATATAGTGCTCCGGCCATCGAACGGCTTGGGGTCCCGGAGTATAACTGGTGGAACGAATGTTTGCATGGTGTGGCCCGGGCCGGTTATGCTACCGTGTTTCCGCAATCTATTTCAATTGCTGCCTCCTGGGATACTCAATTGGTTTTAGATGTTGCTACGGTTATTTCCGATGAAGCGCGGGCCAAAAACAATGAGTTTATTCGCCGGGGGAAACGAGGAATTTATCAGGGGCTGACTTTTTGGTCGCCAAACATTAATATTTTCCGGGATCCGCGCTGGGGGCGAGGGCACGAAACGTATGGAGAAGATCCATACCTGACAGGCCAGTTGGGGTTAAACTTTGTAAAAGGGTTGCAGGGCGACGACCCGAATTATCTGAAGGTGGTTGCTACAGCCAAGCATTTTGCCGTTCACTCCGGACCGGAACCGTTGCGTCACGAGTTTGATGCCCGTGTGGGCGAACGCGACCTCCGGGAGACTTATCTGCCTGCATTTAAAACACTGGTCGAAGAGGGCCATGTTTATTCGGTGATGGGGGCATATAACCGTTTCCGGGGCGAGGCTTGCTGTGCCAATACTGAATTGAGCAACATTCTGCGCAAGGAGTGGGGTTTTGACGGATATGTGGTGTCTGATTGTGGCGCCCTTCAGGATATCTGGCAATATCATAAAATTGTTCCCGACACGGCTTCGGCGGCAGCCCTGGCCCTGATGCGGGGAACCGACCTGGACTGTGGCTGGACATATAGCAAGCTTACAGATGCGGTTAAAAGGGGATTAATTACCGAGGCAGATATCGATGTGGCTGTGAAGCGCCTGATGACTGCCCGGTTTAAACTGGGAATGTTCGATCCGGTCGAGCGTGTTCCATACGCGCAGATTCCTTTCTCGGTAAATAATTCTCCGGCCCATGATGAACTGGCCAGACAGGCAGCCCGCGAAAGTATCGTATTGTTGAAAAACAACGCGAACACGTTGCCGCTCTCAAAAAAACTGAAAAAAATAGCAGTTATTGGGCCGAATGCCGACAATGTGGAGTCGCTTTGGGGAAATTATAACGGAATCCCCAAAAATCCGGTTACGGTTTTGCAGGGAATTATCAATAAGGTAAGCCCGGAAATTGAAGTACAATATGCACAGGGTTGCGAGCTTGCCGAAGGAATTAATTTTCTTTCGCCTATCCCGTCGATTTATCTGGAAACCGAAGATGGCAGGCAAGGAGTGATCGGTGAATACTTTGCCAACAGCAAGTTAGAAGGAGAACCTTTGTTCACCCGTGTTGATGATAACATTGACATGTATCTCGAGTCGGGCTCGCCTGATCCGCGTTTGCCTGATGACAATTTCAGTATTCGCTGGACAACTTACCTGAAACCTCCGGTTAGCGGAATGTACCAAATTGGCGGCTGGAGTATGCCGAGCTACAGCCTTTCATACGAAGGAAAAGAGTTGATGGGTTGGAACAGCGAACACCATGCGTTTCATAATGCCAGAAATGTTCAGCTGGAGGCCGGGAAACGCTATAAATTGGTGTTTGAATACCGGAACTGGTTTGGTGATGCCGACGCCCGGTTGTTATGGTCAACTCCGCAGCCTGACATGCTCAAAAATGCGGTTGACCTGGCTAAACAATCGGATGTGGTGGTTCTGGTTCTTGGATTGAACCAACGACTGGAAGGCGAAGAAATGCATGTGGAAGTGGATGGTTTTAAAGGGGGAGACCGCACAAAACTCGATTTGCCCAAAACCCAACTTGAATTGATGCAGGCCCTCAAGGCAACCGGAAAACCAATCGTGTTGGTACTTTTAAACGGAAGCGCCCTTTCTATAAATTATGCTGCTGAAAATCTGGATGCCATCCTGACTGCCGGCTATCCCGGGCAGCAAGACGGTAATGCAGTTGCCGATGTGCTGTTTGGCGACTACAATCCGGCCGGTCGTTTGCCTGTGACTTATTATAAATCAGTCGATCAGTTGCCTGCTTTCGAAAACTACGATATGGACGGACGTACGTATCGGTATTTTCACGATACCCCTCTGTATCCATTCGGATATGGCCTGAGTTATACCACGTTTAAATACAGCAACCTGAAAATGCCGGCAACAGTAAAAGTTGGCGAACCAGTTAACGTACAGGTTGATGTAACCAATACTGGCACCTGCGATGGCGACGAGGTCGTTGAACTTTATATTACCGACGAAAAAGCCAGTACACCCAGACCGATCCGTCAGTTAGAAGGTTTTAGCCGTATTTTCCTGAAAAAAGGAGAAACAAAGACTGTTGAGTTTGTGCTTGATCCCTACAAATTTTCGATGATCAATAATAAAGACAAACGAGTTGTCGAACCCGGCTGGTTTACCATTTCTGTCGGAGGGGAACAGCCCGGTTTCTCCGGACAGACTGACGCGTCAACTACAGAAACTGTGTTGGCCCGATTGAGAATGACTGGTAAGGAAATGGAAATGAAATAATTAGGATTGGGGATGATTTTTGAAATATTCCGAATTCTATGCTTTTATAGTTGGTTTAGGTTATAAATTTGAAATCCTCTCTGGCTTGTTCCGGAGAGGATTTCTACTTGATTCGGGTTGCTATTTCTTTTGTACTTTTTTCATTACCTCCTCTTTATCGAGTTTTTTGGTGCAGAAGAACCAGTCGTAACATTTCATATCTTCTTTTCCTTCCATCCGGTCTTTGGCAACGCCACACGACCCGGCGGGAGGAACGATCACATCATCGCCTGGTTGCCAGTCGGCTGGTGTGGCAATGCCGAACAAATCGGCTGTTTGCAGGGCGACAATGACCCGGTAAAGTTCGTCGAAGTTGCGGCCCAGACTAAGCGGATAATAGATGATGGCCCGGATTATTCCCTGTGGATCGATAAAGAAAACTGCCCTGACAGCTTTGGTATTGCTTTCGCCGGGTTGGATCATGCCGTATTTTTTTGCAACATCCATCGTGATGTCTTCGATGAGCGGAAATTTTACTTCCACCTCTTTCATCCCTTTGTACTCAATTTTTTCTTTGATGGTGCGCAGCCAGGCGATGTGACTGTACAGACCATCGACCGAAAGGCCGACCAATTTGCAGTTTACCGAAGCAAATTTTTCTTCGAGGCTGGCAAAAGTTATGAATTCAGACGTGCAAACCGGGGTAAAATCGGCCGGGTGACTGAACAGAATAACCCAGTTTCCCCGGTAATCATCCGGAAAATGAATGTTCCCTTGCGTGGTGACAGCTTTAAATTCCGGAGCTTTATCTCCAATGCGGGGCATTGCAATAAATTGATTTTCTTCCATTTGTTGTGTTTTATGTTGTTAATTATTCGGTAGCTTTTCCGGAAGAGATGCTTTTACTGTGTTCGATTGATTGGAGGGCCAGGTAGTTGTCGCCGAATTTCTGGAGGTTTTCCATTTCTTTTTCGAACTGGTCGAAGTGGCGCTCTTCATCTTCAACTAGTGCCTCGAAAATCTTTTTGGTAACAGCATCCGAGTTTTGGGAGCATTCGTTGGCAAAGGTGTTGTAATCGTGGGCACTCCAGGTTTCCATTTCGGCGGCCGTTTCAAGCATGGTTTTTATATCGTGTATTTTCTTTGTTTCGGCAAAAGCTTTCATTTCAACTTCGCCTTTCAGAAAAAGAATTCGTTCAGCCAGTTTCTCAACGTGCATCATTTCTTCGATGGCTGTGCGTTTAAACAGGCTGGCCAACAAATCGTATCCCATGTCGTCGCACAAAAAATGGAAATACATGTACTGATGAACGGCTGAAAGCTCGTCGCCGATTGATTTGTTTAAAAGCTCAATACTTTTTGTTTTCATAAAACGGTGTTTTGAAAGTTAATCAGGGGCAACTGCATGATATATAATAATTCACAGGTAATACTGTGAATTTGGACCAAGATGGTTCTGCGCGTTGGTGTTTCTTTATACAAGTTACGATATAAATAGGTTCCATTCAAGGTGTTATTCAGCTTGTAACAAAAAGGGGGCTGCGCCAGACACAGTCCCCTTGGGATTAAACCTGCTTTATTTTTATTCTAATCGCCTTCGATGTTCAGGATGATTTTTTTGTTTTTTAATACATTAACAATTGCATCTACAATGTAGTCATCTTGCAGGGTTGAGTAGTTGAAAATCAGGTCAAAATCGTTGTTGTCGAGTTTTCGTCCGGCTACATGCTCAACAAACAGGTTGCGTTGACGGTCGATTTCCAAAACGTATTGCTGTGCTTCGGCCCACGACATGTTACTGATTTGCATAATCCGGTTGATCCGCCATTCAAGCGGGGCCTGTAGTTTGATGCTCAGGTGTTGGGGAATATCGGCTGCAATTACGCTGGCAGCCCTGCCAACAATAATGTAGTGTCCTTCCTCGGCCAAGTTCCTGATAACTTTCTTAACGGTGTCAATAACCTGCTGATCATCGGCGTCGTACACTTTTTCGACTGAAAATGCAGTCGTTACTTCGTGTAAGCTCGTTTTTGCTTCGCCATGAAATACATTCAGCACTTTGCCTAAATCCATCTCCAGTTCGGCAGCTGCCAGTTCAATAACATCTTTGCTGACCCATTTCCACTCGACATCGGTTTTTGTTTCAGATAAATAACTGTATCCTGTCAGAATCTTGGAAAGCTTTGTCGCAATTCGTTTGGCCGAACAACCACAGTCGCGCGAAATGGTAATTACCGGACCGGGTATCGTTTCTTTTTGTTTTGCACCGGAAGAGAGTGTTTCCAGATAGTTGCTCAAAAAGTTTTTCATTTTGAAGGTTTTGTTTTAGTGAGGTTTTTCGAATTTTGAGGATGATTAATTTGTGTTCAATCTACAACCATTCAGTCAACAAATCAATTGTTTGGCGAAAAATATAAACTGTTCTATAATAGCTGCATGGCCAAATGTTTTACAATTGTTTTGAATAGCAGTCAAAATTTCTGCCCCGATATGATTTTTTTAAGTTATAACCTTCTGAACCCCTAAAAAAAATGGGACGTTTGGTGAACATTACCTGATAGGTTCTGTTTGTTTGGTATAATTAAAGAAAGCACTGAGCCAAATCAGTTAATTCCGGAATGATTTGTTACTTTTGCGAATCAGAATTTATGCTGATTCGCAAAATTCATTTGAATATAAAAACAGGAAAAACGTGGTTTTTTTCGGACTATTATCAACGCCTTTACCGTATCTGCTGCTAGCCATAGTTTATTTCTTTGGTTTTATCGGCGGCATGTTCTTTCATCCTGAAAATAGCAGGGAGGCAGAGAATGGCCCGGATGCCCGGGTTGCATCAGCGAATGTGCAAACAGAGCCGGAAAAGATGGGTGCATCTTGTTTTTATGAAAAAATCGTTTGGCAAAAGACTGAAAAATCAGAACCTGTTTGTGTACAGCCCGATTATTCGTTGGTTATTCCCAATAACGCACTCCGGTTTTTTATTCCGGAGAGAAAATTGCCTGAATTTTTTGTTTCAGATTTTCTTTTTTGCCGACCTCCGCCGGTAGTTGGATAAACGCAGCAGAGAGTGCTGGTCTTACAGTATCAGCTCATAAAAAAGAAATCCAACGATTCAATCAGAAAACGATATGATAGGCTTGTTAGGTATTAGCTACAAAACAGCATCACTCGAAATTCGCGAAAAATTTGCTTTCTCAAAAGAAGAGATAATTCCTTTTGCTGAGTTCCTGCAGCAGGAAACAGACATCTCCGACATCGTTTTGTTGTCGACTTGCAATCGTACCGAGATTTATTTTTCGCAGGATAAGTACGATCGCCAAACCGCTTTCGGTCTGCTTTTGACAACCTTGTTGAAGTTTAAAAAGACCGAAATCCCCGGATGGCATGTGTTTTACCATTATGCCAATAAGGAGGCAGTCAGGCATCTGTTTGAAGTGACTTCAGGCCTCGATTCAATGGTGATTGGCGAAGACCAGATTATCGGACAGGTTAAAGAGGCATATTTGCATTGTACGCAGGCTGCTTTGACCGATGCTGTGCTGATGCGGTTGTTCCAGAAATCGTTTGAAGCCGGGAAGCGCGTTCGGACCGAAACAGGGATCAAGTTGGGAACTACTTCGGTAAGTAGCGCCGCAGTTGAAAAATGTGTGGCTTTGCTGGGCGATTTGAGCGATAAGTCGGTTTTCCTTATCGGAGCGGGTGAGACCGGAAATCTGGCTCTGCAAAATCTGGTAAAGAAAGGAGTTCGGAAAATTGCCGTTACCAACCGGAGCTTCGAACGGGCAGAGCAGCTTGCTGCACGGTATAATGGGCAGGCAATTCCGCTGGAAGAATATTATAAACATTTGCCCACATTTGATATGGTGATGGTGGCAACCGGTGCTCCGCATTATTTGATTACCAGGGATATGCTGGAGTCGTTCGATGATAATCCGGAAAAAATAGCCCAGATTTATATCGACCTGTCCGTGCCCCGGAATATCGAACCTTCGGCTGCCGAAGTAGATGGGATTCAGTTGTTTTGTGTCGACGATCTGGAAGAAGTCGTGCGCACAACAACCGAAAAACGCTTGGAATGTGCCACGAAAGCCAAAGAAATCATCGATGAGGTAGTCTGCGATTTTAATAATTGGCTGGCAAGCAGATCGTTACGCCCGGCTATAAAAACCATTACCGCCAATTTACAGGCTGTCAACCAGGAAGAATTATGCGGATATAAAAAAATTGCTTCAGAAGAAATTCAGCAGGCCGTAGACGACTATGCCCGGCACCTGACCCAGCGTTATACCCGGATGCTGATCAAAAACCTGAAAGATTTAACGGATAACGGAAAAAACATCGACTCAGTCAAATTCATCAACGATTTATTTAAATTAGACTGATTTTTCCATCTCCGGAGTTCAACCACGAATTGCGATTCAACCAGAAATGAAAAAAACAATACGGATAGGTACGCGCGGAAGTCAGCTGGCTTTATATCAGGCTGAAAAAGTGAAAAATTTATTGTTGTCTGAATATCCTGACTTGCAGGTTGAACTGGTGGTTATTAAAACCAAAGGCGACAAGATTCTGGATGTAGCTTTATCTAAGATTGGAGACAAAGGCCTTTTTACCAAAGAAATCGAGACAGCGTTGCTCGATGGAGCTGTCGATCTGGCTGTTCATAGTTTAAAAGATTTGCCCACCATTCTTCCGGATGGATTAAAATTAGGTGCGGTGCCCGAACGCGGCGAGTTTCGTGATGCGTTGGTTTCCCGGTCGGGGAAAAAGCTGGCTGAGCTGACATCTGGCGATGTGGTTGCAACATCCAGCTTAAGGCGTCAGGCTGCATTGTTGCACGTAAACCCGGGCATTGTATTGAAAGATATCCGGGGCAATGTGAACACCCGTTTGCAACGGATGGAAGAGGGGTACTGCGATGCTCTGGTTATGGCAGCAGCAGGGCTCCAACGTCTGGGGTTGGACCGGTATATTACCGAGATTATTGATCCCGAAGTGATTATGCCCGCAGTCAGTCAGGGGACAATTGCAATCGAGGTTCGCGCAAACGACCCGGAAGTTGATAATCTTCTTAAACCACTCAATCATAAAGAAACATGGCGGGCTGTGACGGCCGAAAGGGCTTTTCTGTCCCGGCTCCAGGGTGGATGCCAAGTGCCATTGGGATGTTATTCCAGGTGTGAGGGCGATGAGCTGGTTATAACTGGTTTTGTGGCCAGCATTGATGGCCGGGCCATGCTGCGCGAAACAATTTCCGGCAAATTAAATAACCCGCAGGCGGCAGGGGTAAAACTGGCCGAATGTTTGCTTCAACGGGGCGCCGGCAAAATTCTGGAACAAAACAGGGGGACTAACTTTTCCTGAAAGGTGTGAGTCATGGGAAATCTTTTGCGAAACAGGCTTTTCATATCAACGCGTCCTGAAGGACAATCAGACGAACTCGAACAGTTGCTTGTAGCTGAGGGCGCCCGGTTTATTTCGATGCCAACCATCGAAATTCAACCGGCCTTGTTATCCGGGGAAGAAAAAGAAACATACGAAAAGTTAACCGACTATAACTGGTTGGTTTTTACCAGTCCGAATGGGATCCGGTATTTTTTTGCCGGGTTGTTTGAACTTCAGAATAACTACGAATTACCCCGGACCCTGAAGATTGCCGTGGTCGGGAAAAAAACAGCAATGCAGCTGGAATGCTACGGACACGAAGCAGCCTTGATCAGTGCCGGGAATACGGGCGAAGACATGGCTGCCGAACTTTTAAACGAAATGAAGTGGGGCGACCGGATTTTGCTGGTGGTTGGTAACCTGGCCCGGAATGTAGTCGAAGAGCATTTGGCAGCCAAAGCTGTTTGTGAACGGTTTGTGGTGTACCACACCGTTTTCCCGAAGCATATCGACCAGCAAACGCTCGATCTGATCACTAACGGGAAATACGATATGGTCATTCTGACCAGCCCATCCGGTTTTCGGAATCTACTGGTGGCTTTGAATGGCGATACCGACCTGACTCAGCTTCGGCTGGCCTGCATTGGGGCGACAACCGCCAATGAAGTGGCAGAATATGGGCTTCAGCCGCTGGTTACAGCTCAAACAGCCTCGTCGCAAGGCATTTATAGTTCAATTCTGAAATATTTTCAGAAAACCACGATACAGAAACATTAAAATAAGAAACTATGGCTTATCCAACTACCCGCTTGCGCCGGTTACGCCAGACGCCCGTTCTTCGAAACCTGGTACGCGAAACCGTCCTGACCCGGAACGATTTAATTATGCCCTTGTTTGTTTGCCCGGGAACGAATGTCGAAAATCCGATCAACTCCATGCCGGGGAACTCTCAACTTTCTGTTGATTTGCTGGTCAACAAGTGCAAAGAGTTGTATGATAGGGGTATTCAGGCCGTCTTGTTGTTCGGGATACCTGAGCATAAAGACGAACACGGGCTGGTAGCCTGTGAACATAATGGGATCGTTCAGCAAGCCGTTCGCGCATTGAAGCAGGCTGTGCCTGACTTATATTTGATTGCCGATATTTGCAATTGCGAATATACCACACACGGACATTGTGGAACGATCGTGAATGGGGATGTCCACAACGATTTAACCCTTGAGACTCTGGCTAAACAATCGGTTTCGCTGGCGCAGGAAGGTGTTGATATGGTTGCCCCGAGCGATATGATGGATGGTCGTGTGGGCGCCATTCGTAAAGCATTAGACCAGCACGGTTTTTATAATACGCCTATCATGGCCTATTCGGCCAAATATGCTTCGGCTTTTTATGGGCCATTCCGCGAGGCAGCCGAAAGCGCCCCTAAATTTGGCGACCGAAAAACTTACCAGATGGACCCGGCCAACACGAATGAGGCGCTGCGCGAGGTTGCCCTTGATATTGAAGAAGGTGCCGATATTGTGATGGTCAAGCCTGCCTTGAGTTACCTCGATGTTATTCAGCGAGTCAAAACCAATTTCAATATGCCGGTCGCCGCGTACAATGTCAGTGGAGAGTTTGCAATGGTAAAAGCTGCTGCTGCCAAAGGTTGGATTGACGAGAAACGCATCGTTCATGAAATTCTCACGTCAATTAAGCGTGCCGGCTCCGATCTGATTATAACCTATCACGCTCAGGAAATTGTTCAGGATCTTTAAACCGCATTTATTCAGCTATTGACAAAGGTTAAGTTTCGTTGTGAATAGTTGCGTTTGCTGACAATACCCCTTCGTAGTATTGTTTATTACTTTTTACCTTTGTCGGCTCGGAAGTATTTTCCGAAGTACAAAATATGGACATTATGGCTCGTTATATTACAAGTATTGAAGCTTTTGAAGAAGCAAAAAAGCACATTCCAGGAGGAGTCAATTCTCCGGTCCGCTCATTTAAGAATGTGGGCGGGAACCCCCTTTTTATTGCCAGCGCCAAAGCTGCCAAGGTTTACGATATCGATGGAAATGAATATATTGATTTCGTAGGGTCGTGGGGCCCAATGATTTTAGGCCATTCTCATCCGGATGTGATTTTGGCCATACAAAAAGCGGCAGCCAAGGGAACCAGTTACGGAGCTCCCACCTTGCTTGAAACTGAGATGGCCATGCAAATTAAAAAGATGGTCCCGTCTATCGATTCTGTCCGGATGGTGAACTCCGGGACTGAGGCAACGATGAGTGCGTTGCGCTTGGCCCGTGGTTATACTGGCCGTGAGCTGGTCGTGAAATTTGAAGGTTGCTACCATGGACATAACGATAGTTTCCTGATCAAAGCAGGTTCGGGTGCGCTGACTCATGGAACCCCCGATTCGCCGGGCGTAACCCGGGGAACAGCCGAATCGACTTTGACGGCAAAATACAACGATCTGGACTCTGTTAAGCAGTTGTTCGATCGGTATGGAGAGCAAATTGCTGCAGTGATTATTGAACCCGTGGCAGGCAATATGGGGGTTGTTGTTCCTGAAAAAGATTTCTTACAGGGCATCCGAAACCTTTGTACAAAGTACGGATCGATCCTGATTTTTGATGAAGTGATGACAGGCTTTCGCGTGGCAAGGGGTGGTGCTCAGGAACGTTGGGGCGTCATACCCGATCTGACCACTTTGGGGAAAATTATTGGAGGTGGTCTTCCGGTTGGAGCATATGGCGGGAAGCAGGAAATAATGGATAAGCTGGCACCTAAAGGGCCCGTTTATCAGGCTGGCACTCTGTCCGGAAATCCGTTGGCCATGGCAGCCGGCTTGACGACCTTGAAAATTTTGGAACAAAATGCCGGCTTTTATGATATGCTCGAAACCAAGGCAGCCCGGTTGGAAAATGGATTGAAGAAATGTCTGGCCGATCTGGATTTTCCGGGTGTGATAAACCGCGTGGGTTCGATGTTTACCCTGTTCTTTACAGACGAAAAACAGGTTCGCTCGTTTGATGATGTGATGCGTTGTGATACAAACCAGTTTGCTCATTTCTTCAAATATTCGCTGGATAATGGAATTTATCTGGCCCCGTCGCAGTTTGAGGCCGGGTTTGTCTCGGGTGCGCATACCGATCGGGATATTGATAAAACCATCGATGCGGGGTACAACGCTCTTGAAAGGTTGAAAAAATAAGAAGCCTTTTGGGATTTTATTTTTCTATTCTGATAAAATAAGCGTACGGGTATACAAAGATTTTAAATTGAATTGATTGATTATTAATTGTTTGGGTTTCTGAAGAAAGTCTGGCAGATTTTTTGCCGTAATATCAGTGCTGATGGGAACTAAAAACAAAAAATCAGCTGAACCGGAAAACAATTAAAACATACGATCATGAAAACAAAAATTGGAATCTTAATTTTCGTGTTAACCACCTGCTTTTTTAACCTGGAAGCCCAACGGGTGGTTATCACAACACGGGCCATGAGCAACGATATCAGTGATAATCTGGACCTCGATGCCGTTGCTTCTATTTTCGGAGAATCAAAAGATTTGGAAGATTTTGAATATCGGCTGAACGACCCGGAACTCCGTATCTCAAACCTTGACCTGAACCGGGATGGTTACGTTGATTACCTGCGCGTGGTTGAATCGACCGACGAGCGCGGATCATTGGTTGTTATTCAGGCGGTACTGGACCGCGATGTTTATCAGGATGTGGCTACAATCGAGATTGAACGGATAAACGGCGGGAACTGCCGGGTTCAGGTAGTTGGCAACGCTTACATTTACGGGGCCAATTTTATCATCGAACCGGTTTATGTACGGCCCCCGGTTATTTTCTCATTCTTCTGGGGCCCGAGATATCATGTATGGCATTCACCTTATTACTGGGGCTATTATCCTAGATGGTACTACCGTTATCGGCCGTATCCGACCATCCGCTATCAGCGGAACGTGTATGTGAATATCAATGTGCATAATACGTATCACCGGACGACAACCCGAAACACTTATTTTTCGGGCGATCGGTACAATCATGTTTACAGAAACGACTATGCCAACCGGCATCCCGACAGATCGTTTGAACGAAGAAACCCCGGAATGACCAACCGAAATGAGTTGGGCGACAGGCGGCCAGATCGTTTCCAGGAACCTCGGCGGTCTACTTCTGCACCAGGTCAAAGCAGAGTTCGCACAAACAGTCCTAACGATGGATCCGGAAGGGTAGAAAGCAGACAAGCGCCTCGCGAATACCGTCGTCCGGCTACAACCGAACCTTTAGGTCGGCCACAAAACCAGGAATACAACAGAAACAATCAAATACCGAAACGCGAATACAACCGGAGCGACCAGCCTCAGCAACGGGAATACGACAGGAGTAATCAAGTTCAACAGAAACGGGAATATGACCGCGGATCGTATGAAAAGCGTTCAGTTACTACTCCTGACCGGAGCAGCCAGCGGGTTGAGCCGGCCAACCGTGGTTCAGTGTCCAGAGAAAAGTCTTCGACAGTAACCCGGTCAGATCGCTCGGGCAAAGAAGTGAAACAACGGAGCAGTAGTTCGCGGAAACCTGATTCGACATCAGGAAAGTCGGAAAAGAAAGAGCCGGCCAGGGAACGGAGAAGAGGTGAATAATTGGAATAAACTAATACCCGATATACGTTGAACAATTCAATCTTATTAAAAACATTGAGGGGAGAATCAACCGACCGGCCGCCTTTCTGGTTTATGAGGCAGGCCGGCCGTGTTTTACCATCGTACCTGAAAATAAAAGAAAGTTATACGTTTTGGCAAATGATGCAAAAGCCCGAGGTGGCCGCTGAAGTGACTTTGCTTCCGGTTTACGATCTGGGTGTCGATGCCGCCATTTTGTTTTCCGATATTTTGGTGGTCCCTCATGCGTTAGGAATGGGGCTCGATTTTACCGACGACGGCCCGGTGTTTCAAAAACCACTGGCTTTCCGGGATGATCCACTTGCCGGGTTAAATCCCAATCCTTCCAGATTAAGCTACATTTACGAAGTTATTGATCAAATTATCAAAATACGGCCCGACGGAACTCCGCTCATCGGTTTTTGCGGAGCGCCGCTTACAGTCTTGCTTTTTATGCTGCAGGGACTGGGGCGCAAAGGCGAATTTCCGGAGGCAACCCGGTTTCTGTATGAAAATCCGGAGGCAACCCGCGAATTGGTTGATGCCGTGACCGATCTCTCGATCGTTTATGCGAAAGAGCAAATAAAACACGGTATCGAGGTTTTTCAGCTTTTTGATACGCATGCCGGACTGGTTCCCTTCTCGATGTATCGCGAGGTTTTCATGCCTGCGGTCAGGAAAATTGCAGCCTCGGTCAGGAATGAGGGTGTCCCGTTTATCTTTTTCCCGAAGGGATTGGGAACCGGAATTGCCGAAATAGCCCCGGATGACTGTGACTTTTTAAGTATCGACTGGCAAACTCCGCTTGAAACAGCCCGCCGGCTGGTACATCCGGCCATTGGGCTGCAGGGCAATGTCGATCCGCGCTTGCTGTTTGCCTCTCAGCAGGAAATCGAAAAACAATTACAGCCGTATATCGCTTTTGGTAAGGGAAATACCGACTGGATCTTCAACCTGGGGCATGGATTTATGCCTGGAATCTCTTTTGAAAATGCCCGTTTTTTAGCCGATTGGGTAAAGCGGGTTGACTGGGGAAGAAAATGATCTGGCTGATTGATGATTAATGATTAGCGGTCTGATGTTTTGTCCGTCGAAATTATAATGTGTCCTTTATTTACGTAAGATGACAAGCAAATCTTTACTCGAAAAATACAATACGCCTGTTCCGCGGTATACCAGTTATCCACCGGCTAACTTTTTTACAGAGGCTTTTACGGCTGCCGATTATTTGAAAGCTGTTGAAGAATCGAATAAGTGGGCGCCGCAAAATATCTCGCTCTATTTTCATATTCCGTTTTGTCTGAAGATGTGTTATTTCTGCGGATGTAATTCCTATGCAATCCGGAAGGACGAAGTGGTTGATGCTTATATGAAGGCACTGGCCCTGGAGGTTAAATTTATTTCGCAACACCTGGATAAAAGCCGGAAGGTCTCCCAGATACATTATGGCGGCGGTACTCCCAATGCCATTCCGGCCCGTTACCTGAAAGAACTTAATGATTTGTTATTCTCGACGTTTCAGTTTATCGACCAGCCTGAGATTGCTGTCGAAGTGAATCCGGCTTATCTGGACAAAAATTCGATGACCGAATTGAAAAGCGCTGGTTTTAACCGGTTCAGCCTGGGCATACAGGATTTTAACCCGGATGTTTTGCTCGCCGTCAACCGCGATCAGGCTACTATGCCCCTGAATGAGATGATCGCTTTTCTGAAAGATGGTCGTGATGATATGGCCATAAATCTTGATTTTATTTACGGATTACCCCATCAAACAGCCTCTAATTTTGGCGAAACTATCAGGAAGGCTATTGAATTGAAACCCGATCGGCTAGTGACTTTTTCGTATGCACATGTGCCATGGGTCAGCAAGATTCAGAAAAAACTGGAGGAAGTTGGGCTTCCGGATAGTAACGAAAAGATTCGTATGTTTGAAACAGCGTTTCGACTGTTAACCGAAAACGGTTACGAAACAATCGGGATGGATCATTATGCACTGGCCGGCGACGAGTTGAGCCAGGCCCGGCGAAATCATCAGTTGCACCGGAACTTTCAAGGGTATTGCACCCGACGGACAACCGGACAAGTGTATGCCTTTGGCGTAACCGGCATTAGTCAGCTGGAACGGGTGTATGCGCAAAATACCAAATCGATCGACGAGTACATTCGGATGATTGGCGAAGGTCAGTTGACAACCATTAAAGGTTATGCTCTGAATGATCAGGAAGTGGTAGTTCGTGAGGTGATTACGGAACTAATGTGCAATGAACGGCTTATGTGGGGCGAACTGGGTGAACGGCTTGGGCTTTCTTCCGGCGAAGTCAGACAAAAAGTGGCCAACAGACCTGAATTGATCAAACAGCTGGAGGCGGACGGGCTTATCCGCTATTCAGGCGAAAATATTGAAGTGACTGCCAGGGGGGCATTGTTCATCCGGAATGTGGCAGCTGCGTTCGACCCTTTGATTGGGACGGCGCAGAAAAATTTTTCAAAACCAGTTTAACGTATGCACGAACCAATAAAAACGGAGGTATTAATTATTGGTGCCGGACTGACCGGGCTGACGACTGCTTTTTATCTAAAAAAAGCGGGAATTCCGTTTCGGATTGTTGAAAAAGCCGGGCACGTGGGAGGTGTAATCCGTACCTTCCGGGAGCAGGGATTTGTTTATGAAGCCGGACCGAATACAGGTGTGGTTGGGAATCCGGAAGTGGTCGAGTTATTCGAAGAACTTGCCGGAAGATGCACGCTCGAAATTGCCAATCCGGATGCTAAACGACGGCTGATCTGGAAAGGTGGTCGCTGGCATGCTTTGCCTTCAGGACCAATCAGCGCTGTTTTTACACCGCTTTTTACCCTGAAAGACAAATTTCGGATTTTGGGCGAACCTTTCCGAAAAAAAGGAACTAATCCGAACGAACATTTGTCGGAAATGGTAAAACGCCGGCTGGGTCGCAGTTTTCTCGATTATGCCGTCGATCCGTTTGTTTCCGGCGTGTATGCCGGCGACCCGCGCTATCTGGTGCCGCGTTACGCGCTTCCCAAATTGTACCAGCTCGAGCAGGATTACGGAAGCTTTGTGCGTGGCGCTATCCAGAAAGCGAAACAGCCCAGGGATGAGTGCACGAAAAAGGCAACCCGTGAGGTTTTTTCGGCCGAAGGCGGGCTTGGGAGCCTGATTAATGCCTTGGCCGATTCGGTGGGCCGGGAGAATATCGTCCTGAATTGCTCAGAAATTACGATAACACCAGATAATGGGCAATATACCCTGAAAGCCAGCATGGGAGGCGAGCCACTGGCGGTAACTGCCCCCTGTGTTGCATCAACCGTAGGCGGATATGTTTTCCCCGGGTTGTATCCGTTCCTGACCGAAACAGAGGTTGCTCCGTTCCGCGATATGAAATATGCCCCGGTGGTCCAGGTTATCCTCGGGTTTAAACACTGGCGGGGTATGAACCTCAATGCTTTTGGAGGGTTAGTTCCGACCAAAGAGAACAAAAACTTTCTTGGGGCGTTATTTACATCATCGTTTTTCAAGCAACGAGCCCCGGAAGATGGCGCCCTGATCTCGGTCTTTATGGGCGGGATTAAACGTCCGGAGATATACGGAATGAGTGATGAGGATTTATTGGCAACACTCGAAAAAGAGTTTGTCTGGATGATGGGGCTGAAACGTGGGTTTAGTCCGGACATGGTTCAGATCTATCGCTACAAAAGAGCGATTCCGCAATACGGCGAAGATACCGGGATCAGGCTGGAGATGATTGAAGCGTTACAGGAAAAATATCCGGGGTTAATCCTGGCCGGAAATATCCGAGATGGAATCGGGATGGCCGACCGGATTAAGCAGGGGCGAATGATTGCCACACAGTTAGCTGGCGTTGGGTAAAGCAAAAAACGAACAACTCTAAAGAAACCTCGATTATGAAAACAGAACAGGTCGCCGAATTGTACAGCCAGTTGCAGCAAAGTATTTGCCGCACGCTGGAAATTGCCGATGGTAAGGGAAAATTTATAGAAAACGAGTGGCATCGCGAGATCGGGGGCGGCCTGACCAATGTAATGCAACACGGGGCAATTATCGAAAAAGCGGGGGTGAATTTTTCGTACGTTCGGGGCAAGTTTACGCCAACCATGGAACGGCTTCTGGGCGAAAAGGCTGATGCGTATGCTGTCGCCGGAATTTCTTCGATCATCCATGCGGCCAATCCGTTTGTGCCAACCATTCACATGAATGTTCGTTATTTCAGTCTCGATAGCGGCGTAGCCTGGTTTGGCGGAGGTATTGATTTAACCCCAACTTACATCAATCTGGCCGAAGCGCGCTGGTTTCACGAATCAATCAAGGAAATTTGCGACTCGTACGGCGACTCGTTTTACGCCGACTGGAAGGCTTGGGCCGACGATTATTTTTACCTGCCACATCGTCAGGAAACACGGGGCGTCGGAGGTATTTTTTTTGATCGGGTAAAACCTGAAACAGATGACGATTTTGAGATGATGCTCAGCCTGACGGCAGATCTGGCCAACGCCTACCCGGTTATTTACGGAAAACTGATGCACGACAATGCCTCCAAAGAGTTTACCCCGGAGCAAAAACACTGGCAAAAACTGCGTCGTGGGCGGTATGTCGAGTTTAATTTAATATATGACCGAGGTACCCGGTTCGGGCTCGAATCCGGAGGAAATACCGAGTCGATTTTGGTTAGTTTGCCTGCTGAAGTGGAGTGGGCCTACAATTATCATCCGGCGAAAGGGAGCCCCGAGTTCCAAACACAGGAATTGCTGAAAAAGGGAATTGACTGGGTGAACTTTGAAGGATTGAAGCACTAAAGTATTGAATGGAAACCTGGCTGAATGGATTGATGTAAAATAGTTGCGGGGCATGAGTCGCGAGTAGCAAGACCAGAATTTGATAATTCATTGTCAATGTCGTTTAGATAAGCTTTTTGTTCTTATCAACCCTCTGTCGGTGGCTTAGATTAATGATTGTTGACCGCTCAGAATCCGGGGATTCGAGTCTGTTTCATAAGCTTGATCAATACGGCTTAGGTCTCACAATGAATGACGATCAATGATTATGAATGACTTTCGACACAGGTATTCAGTTGCGTTGTAGTGCAGGAACTTTTATCCCAATTGCGCAATAGCGAGATGTTGAAATTTAAATAAAATCAGTAACAATTGATTATTATGCAATTAAAGACTAAAATCTCAAAAATTGCATGTTAGTCGGATGATAGTGATAAAAAATCATGAAATAGCCATAGTGCCCAAGCTCATACCAACCGAAAATGTACAAATGGCTATTCCATCTCGTTGAGAAACTAGTTTGAAAAACAGAAATAGATACGAAAATTGCAAGAAACAACTTTGAAAATTTATACGGATGAAACGAGCCTGAGAGCTAGTCTTATACACAGGGGCATGATTATAATGGCGAGTTCTATCTGGCAACTAAGAACCAAATTATAAACAGATGAATAGCCATGTGTGCTAAAGTCCGCACAAACCGGGAATGTATAACTGGCTATTCGCTTCGCGGATTTCACTGCGTGGATCTTTGCTGCGCTCCGATTCGCAAGCTCAATTCCATACCGGTGCGAATTTTATTGAAAAGCAAAAGCTGTTACGAAAATTGTACGAACCAACATTGAAAATTTATACAGATGAACCGAACATGCTACGGTAATAAAATTTATGGTGGTGGCACCAAAGGCTATGTAAATATTATTAGAGAAGCTAAGTTTCATGGCATGGAGTTCCATAAGTACACACCTAAATTTCAATATTTTAACAACAATATTTACTTATGAATAAAACCGCCATTGTCCTAATCAATGTGGGGACTCCCGACGAGCCCCGCATAAAAGCCGTTCGCCGTTATCTGTTTCAGTTTTTGAACGATCGGCGCGTGATTGATTTGCCACTGGTTTTACAAAAGATATTGGTTAATCTGATTATTGTCCCCTTTCGGGCACCGAAATCGACCAAACTTTATGAGCGTTTATGGACCGAAAACGGATCGCCATTGCTGTATTTTGGCAACAGGGTACAGCAGCAACTCGAAGAACAGCTGGCTGGTAAAGCCCGCGTTTTTCTGGCTATGCGATATGGGAACCCGGGTATTTCGGCTGTGTTGGATCAGATCCGGAAAGGTGGCTTTGAAAAGCTGATTGTATTGCCGTTATTTCCGCAATATGCTTCCTCGACCAGCGGAACGGCCATTCAGGCCGTTTCGGATGAAGTCCGGAAATGGAATACTATTCCGGAGGTGCATTTTATTTCCCAGTTTTACGATCATCCGGCCTTTCTGGAAGCATTTGCCGAGCGTATCCGTTCCTACAATCCGGAAGAGTACGATCATCTGATTTTCACCTTTCATGGCTTGCCCAACCGTCATCTGGATAAAAACCATCCGGAGGTGTCGCACGAGAGTTGTACCTGCGAAATGGCACTTCCCGGTCACGGGCGTTTTTGTTACAAGGCGACATGCTACGAGACAGTCCGCCGGCTGGCTGCCTTGTTGAACCTGAAAAAGGGAAGCTACTCGGTATCATTCCAGTCGCGCTTGTCGAGTAATTGGATGACCCCGTTTACCGATAAGAACCTGATGAACCGTGCCAGTCTGGGTGCAAAAAAATTGCTGGTGGCAGCGCCTTCGTTTGTGGCCGATTGTCTGGAAACAACTGTCGAAATTGGTTGTGAGTACAAGGAACTGTTTCTCCGGAAAGGGGGCGAAACGCTTCAGATGGTCGAAAGCCTGAACGATTCGCCGCAATGGATAGCCGCCTTGAAACAAATTGTTGAGCCATATTTGTAGTCTTTCACAAAGGTACTTAGGTAATCAGACAAAGGGGTATTCGAAATATCCACAACTAAAAAAACTCCTGATTTTGCTCTAATTAAAAAAATGCTGATTACTTTTGCAGTCACATTTTAGGGGTGCCTTACTAGTTCAGGCTGAGATTATACCCTATGAACCTGATGCGGGTAATGCCGCCGTAGGAAACTATTCATAGCTTCAATTTTTGCTTTTTCGTATTGCATCCCTGTTTGTTTTATTATGACTAAACCGGCAACGGTTTTCAAAGAACAAGAGCGCGATGCATAGTAACATTAAAATCACGTATCCGGCTTCAGAAAAAATAGTTGTGCCCGGTAAAATTCATAACATTCGGGTAGCTATGCGCCGTATTTTGCTGACCGACACGGTTGAATTTGTGAATGGAGAACGTCGGGTAACTCCCAATTCACCGGTGACAGTTTACGATACGAGTGGCCCATATTCCGATCCGGAGGTAGAAATTGATCTAAAAAAAGGCTTACCACGTTTACGCGAGCCGTGGATTATTGAACGGGGCGATGTGGAACAGTTGCCCGAAATAAGTTCGGCATACGGCCGGATGCGGGCAGAAGATCCTTCGCTCGGGCACCTTCGTTTTCAGCACATCTGTTTGCCCTACAGAGCCAGGGCCGGTAAAGAAATCACGCAAATGTATTATGCCCGCCAGGGGATCATTACGCCGGAAATGGAGTACGTGGCTATCCGCGAAAACATGATGAACGAAGAACTGGGTATTCAAAGCCCGATTACGCCGGAATTTGTTCGTCAGGAAATAGCGGCCGGACGCGCCATTATTCCGGCCAATATCAATCATCCGGAGGCCGAGCCGATGATTATTGGTCCGGCATTTTTGGTTAAGCTGAACACCAATATCGGAAATTCAGCCTTGTCTTCGGGAATCGACGAAGAGGTGGAAAAAGCCGTTTGGAGCTGCAAATGGGGCGGCGATACCCTGATGGACCTGTCGACGGGTGCCAACATTCACGAAACACGCGAATGGATTATCCGCAACTGCCCGGTGCCGGTTGGGACTGTCCCGATTTATCAGGCGCTGGAAAAAGTGGATGGCCGGGTGGGAGATTTGACCTGGGAAATTTACCGCGATACTCTGATTGAGCAATGCGAGCAGGGTGTGGATTATTTCACCATTCATGCCGGTGTGCTACAGGCACACGAACCGTTGCTGAAAAACCGCCTGACGGGCATCGTGTCGCGGGGTGGCTCCATCCTGGCCCAATGGTGCAAAATGCATAAACAGGAGAATTTTCTTTATACTCATTTCGATGAAATTTGCGAAATCCTGAAAGCTTATGATGTGGCGGTTTCTCTGGGCGACGGCATGCGCCCGGGGTCGGTTCACGATGCCAACGATGCCCTGCAGTTTGCAGAACTGAGCGTGCTGGGCGAACTGACCGAAAAAGCATGGGAACACAACGTTCAGGTGATCATTGAAGGTCCGGGGCATGTGCCGATGAACAAAATCCAGGAGAACATGGAGTTGCAGAAAAAGGTTTGCCACGGCGCACCTTTTTACACGCTCGGCCCCCTGACAACCGATATTGCCCCGGGTTACGACCATATTGCCTCGGCCATTGGCGCGGCGCAGATTGCCTGGCTCGGAACGGCCATGATCTGTTATGTGACACCAAAAGAACATCTGGGACTACCCAACAAGGAAGATGTCCGGAACGGGGTAATTGCCTACAAGATTGCCGCCCACGCGGCCGATTTGGCCAAAGGCCATCCGGGGGCACAGATACGGGACAATGCCCTGAGCAAGGCACGTTTCGATTTCCGATGGAAAGACCAGTTCAACTTGTCGCTCGATCCGGAACGGGCTCTCGAATATTACAAGGAGGGTTCCCATTCAGACGAAGGTTACTGTACCATGTGCGGGCCGAACTTTTGCGCCATGAAATTAACCCGCGAACTGACCGACTGTCTTCATTCTAATTAAAAAGCAAAAAATAAATTT
>JAJUGZ010000035.1 GCA_029265715.1 Bacteroidota bacterium | reverse complement strand
CCCAAATCCCGATTGAAAAACCGGGATTTTTATTTTTTCTAACGCGAATTCGGACCAATAACCATAATCATAATGCGACGATCAAAAACAAACAACATGTTTTGTTGGCGGGCAAAACATGTTGAATCAACAGTGATCGATTAAAAATGTGACATTCTTTTTTTTACATACATCGGACCCACATTATTCTACGCACGTTAACCATTCTAAAACCATTCTACGATTGCATAACAGCCTCGATTTCTTCCGGAGTTATAGGTACACGCTCGCCCAATAATTCACAACCGGTAGCTGTTATCAGCAAATCATCTTCCAGACGAATGCCGCCAAAATCGCGATACTCGTTTACTTTGTCAAAATTGATAAATTCGCTATGTATTTTCTCTGCCTTCCATTTGTCTATCAAAGCCGGGATGAAATAAATGCCCGGTTCGTCGGTAATAACAAACCCTTCCTGAAGCTTGCGTCCCAAACGTAAATAAGCCGTACCAAACTGATGGGATGGACGTATTTCACGATCGTAGCCCACATAAATTTGCCCAAGATCTTCCATGTCGTGAACATCAAGGCCCATCATGTGCCCGAGCCCGTGCGGGAAAAACATAGCATGAGCGCCTGCTTGTACGGCTTCTTTGACATCGCCTTTCATCAGCCCCAGGTCTTTCAATCCGGATGCAATCACTTCGGCAGCGGCTAAATGAACCGACAGGTAAGTAACCCCCGGCTTAGCCAACTCCTGCGTTTTATTGTTGGCTGCCAGTACAATTTCGTATATTTCGCGTTGCTTTTGGGTGAACTTTCCGCCAACCGGAACGGTACGTGTAAAATCAGAAGCATAGTGCATGCCCGTTTCGGCGCCGGCATCGGTAAGCATCAGCCGCCCATTTTGCAACACTTGCGAATGGTCGTGGTTGTGCAACGTCTGCCCGTTTTGCGAAAGAATAACCGGAAACGACACCGTACCTCCATCAGCCAGGGCAATCCCTTCGATGGTCCCGGCGATGGTTTGTTCCCAAACTCCGGGCTGGGCCATTTTCATCGCTGTTGTGTGCATTTGGTAGCCTGTTGCACAGGCTTTCCGGATTTCATCCAGCTCGCAAGGTTCTTTGACCGATCGCAGACTGACAATCGCCTTAATTAATTCAACCGATGCATAAGTCGACAGCTTACCGGCCGAAATACCTAAAAGTTCGCGCAGCAACAGTTTATTTTCGGCCCGGTATGGCGGCAAAAAATGTATTTTCCGCCCCAGCGCGATGGCTTGGTCAATGCGTTTTAAAAGCTGCCCGAAAGGTTCGACACAGCTAATTCCAACCTGCTCTGCCCGTTCTTTCAGACTTACCTGAGGCCCCATCCAGATAATATCTTCCATACTGGCATCATTGCCCAGAATATATTCTTCTCCGGAATCAACATCAATGATCCCTGCCAGATTCTGAAAATCGAGCCCGAAAAAATACAGGAACGAGCTATCCTGCCTGAAATGAAACGTATTATCACGATAATTCATAGGAGAATCAACATTGCCCAAAAGGAGGACTACCCCGCTGTCCAACTTTTCTCTTAACCGGCTTCTCCGGTTTATGTAAACATCTTTTGCAAACATCGCCTTCAGATTAAAATATCAATCGAAAGATAGGGAAATAAACCGCCGATCTGAAAAAAATTGTAACTATTCAGCCGAAGGTAAATTAACGGGAGTTCGATCTAACGCTTAAATACAACATTTTAAACACAAAATATTTTTTTTAGCAACCGAAATAATTTTATTACCGCTTTTTAAATGCCACTCTCCCCACGCATCCTGTTGCCGGACCTCTCTCTCCTCTCTGCCCGTAGAGAGGCTAAACGAATGCAGCGAGCTGGGATAAAATCAACACAGGTCAATAATTTACAAACCTTGATTTTGACCTTGAAGTTTTGGATAGCCCTTCAAGAAACATTATTGACTGGTGGTATTTTAGAGTCGCAAAGAATAGCAAGATTTGACGATATTGAAAACATGGCTGAACGACTTGCAGTCATCAAAATTGCCGGCTGCTAATAGCGGTAATGTTGGGGTTAGTAACGCGTAATCTACCCATTTTGAAACGGGTTATTTTACAGCCACGTCCCAAACTTTCGACATTCTGGATTTTCCAGCCGGCCCCTCAATTTCGAGGACTACAATATACTTTCCGGCATCTTTGTAATAATGAACCGGATTTTGCACAGTCGAAGTTGCCCCGTCTCCAAAATCCCAATGCCATCCGGAAATTTCGCCCCGGCTTTCGTCTTTAAAGAGAACTTCCCGTTTACCTGTGTCTGTCACCCGGAACGACCATTGCGCTTCGATCGGTTTTTGATATTTAGGCTCGAGCGGCATCAGGGTAAAAATGGTCCCGAGACTTGAATTTCCATACATTTTATGATTCTTCGATAAATTCCAGAATCCTTTTTTTGATTCGTCAAACACATCGTCGTAATCGATCACCGCCCAGGTTAACCCGATCTTTTTATTGTCGGAAAGAATTGATTCAACCGACCGATCGGGACCTTCGGCGCCAGCATAATCAAATAGAGTGATCCAAAACTCGGCAACAAGCCGGCCCGGTTCCCCCGGCTTAAAATCATAGGAATACGCGATGTTGGAATATGGCAAGCGCTTAATCCAGTTTTGAGGTCCCCAGGCCAACGCCCAATCTTTGCCAACCGCCGGAGTGAAAATGTGATAGTTCTGGGCATGCACCCCCTGAAATGCAAAATATGTTTCCATCCGGTCGAGCGACTGATTGGGGTGCTGCTCGGCAATTAACGGGCCGCCAGACAAATCTCCGTCAACGACAATTTCAAATGTATCGTTATGCAACCCAGACAGCGAAAAATCCCAATAATTGTCATAAGCTTCATACAAAAAATACAGCCGGTTCAACCCTTTTACCCAGGCAACCCGAACTTTCACATCCAAATTTCGGGGGTCAACCTCCGAATAATGGCCCGAATCGTCCCAGAGCTGATCCGTACCCACCATATATGCATCCGGGAAATCAGCCCAATCGTCGGTATTCCCATCGATGCGCGGGATCATGTTCGCCGGAAACTGGTAAATTTTGTAACCACGATCTTCCTGGGCCCATCCATTCAGAAGGATGAAGAAACCAAATGTCAGCCCAATAATACCTTTTTTGCAACTCATATTGTTCTATTTTCGTTGTAACCACTCCGGCAGAACCGGAACAATGCAAATATTCATCGACCTGTTATCTTCAGAAAGCATAGCCGATTGAATTTCAATGCGGGCACCGTCGGGACTAAACGTTGGATGAAGGTGATCGGCAACCGTTGGCTTATGACCAGTCGTCAATAAACTCATTTCGTTGGTTTTCCGGTCAAAGTCATCGCCCGCAACAAATCGCGTATCAGCCGAACCGGTTGACATGCCAGAAGCCGCTGCCAAACAGAATTTGTCCGGCGATATACATTTCGCGGGTATTTATATTTATTCACAATACCCAGTCCGGTTGGTTTTTCTCGTGTTCCGTTCGGGCCCCATTCGGCTTCCTGCCCCGGATTGACGCCATTCGCATCGGTTCCCGGCTTAAAATCACGTGAGTTCGATGCAAATAATCAGAAAAAAAGATGTCGCATTTCAAGATCAATCCATGTTGATTCACCCCAACTCGCTACGCTTGCTTTACCCTTCTCTACGCGTAGAAGGAAGATGTCCAATTTGGCAATAAACTTGTTTTGCCCTCCAATAAAATAATACTGATCATGATAGCATTACACTTATTAAATCGAATTCACGTTACTTAACCTCAAATATTGGTGCCTCCGTTTCAATTGCCTTGTCATAAAACTGAACCGCGCTGTCGTTCATCTTCGGATAATGCTTCTTAATCAGTTCAATGATCTCGGCGCCGGCCAGCAATGCCGGGCCATAACCGTGCGCGGCATAAACATTTACCGGTCGATAACTATAATAAGCCGGATCGAACCCCATGCCGGTTCCCACGCAAGTGCCCTGCACAAAGCCTTCGTCGGTTATTTTCGTAGCCACGGCATTCCATCCAAGTAGCGCCACCGGCCCGTATGCCCGCGGATCGACCCATCCGTTATTAACTGCATGGGCAAAGCAATACGTATAAATAGCCGTTGCCGAAGTTTCCAGATATGTGTCGTTCCGATCGAGCAGCTGATGCCAGAAACCACTTGACGACTGCAAACCGGCAAGACCTTTGAGATGAGCTTTCATCAGGCTCATTATCTCTGGATATGCAGGATGATCAGATGGCAAAGCATCAAGCACTTCAACCAGCGTTAAAATAGCCCAGCCGTTGGCGCGTCCCCAGAAAAACGCTGGATGCGGGTCCATTTCTTGTACCCAGCCATGCATAAACAGTCCTTTCTCCGGAACAAACATGCGCTTGGCAAAAAGCCGGACCTGTCGGGCTGCTTCGTCAAAGTATTTCGTTTCTCCAGAATATTTTCCCATCCAGGCCAGCGCCGGAATTCCCATAAACATATCGTCGAGCCAAAGCGTGTTCTGCTGTGGCCGGTTGCGGGCCAATGTTCCATCGGACAAACGGAACTGTTTTTCACTAATAAAGTTGATATAATTTCTGATTACCTCATCAAGGCTGTTTATTTTCCCAGCAATCGATGCTTTAAGCATAGCCGTGCAAATAGCTCCACAATCATCTAAAGCATGCGGGTGTACCGACCGAAGAAGAGCATAGTTCGCTTCCGGATTTTTCTTTTCAAAGTTGTTGAATGCATTCAGTGCTTTCGACAAAAAATTAAGCCGGTTTATTGCATAAGCAACATATTTAAGGTCGTTGGTTTGCTTGCTTGCCAGTAACATTCCGACATAAGTTACCCCCCATTCATAGCTGTTTAACCTGAAATCACCCACTTGAATAATTGAGTTTTCATTGACTTTTGAATAGTCAGTAATCTCATTCCCGCTTGTCTTGTCAACCAGTTTAGCCGGCGTACTGGATTCCAAATAATTGTAGATCTTGATCAATTTGGTTTCCACTTCCTTTCTTTCCGGAACTCCATATTTTACCGGATATTCAGGTTTCATCAGATGCAGCGGGGTTGTCGTATCGTTTACTTTTTGTGCACTTACAAAACTTGCAGCACAAAAACTTGTCAACAAAATTGTTATACCTTTCAGATTCATCTTTTGAGAGATTAAGTTATTCGTTTTAAAAGGCGACCTATAAAGTAAGTTTATTTCGGCGATGATAAAAACGTGTCCATTAATAAAAATATGGAACCGATCCAGAAATTGTCCTCATACTGGTGCGTTCCAAATAAAAATACAGGAGAAAGCTCCCCTGTATTTTTATTTATGTACCCGGGAAATTAATAGCCGGGATTTTGCATGGCCTGTTTTTCGTCGGCAGTCAGCGCACGGCCCTCTTTCTGGATTCCATCCAAGAAGGTTTGCGGAATTGGACGAAGACAGTGAAAATCCTGAATATTCGGGGCGGCTTCCGGGTTGTATGCTTTAGCTCGGGCAACCAACGTTTTGGTACGGCTCAGATCTTCCCAGCGTAAGAATTCGCCTACCAGCTCGCGCGAACGTTCGTTCAATACCAAACAGAGCATCCGGTCGTATTCGCTGGTATAACCCAACTTGGAAATAATGGCTTCATCCTGAGCCGGCAAAGCTGTTGTGCTGGTAATATTCAGGCTCGTTTCAGCTGTTGAAACCGGAATATTGTTTGACTCATAATACGAGTTCTCGGGCATAAACGAACGATCGTTGTTGTCCCAAACCAGTTCCGACTTCGGATAGGCAGCACCTCCGTCAGTATAAGCTGCGCGGTCTTCACCATTCTTATATGCCGCACGGGCACGAATTACGTTGATATAAGGGAGTGCATCGGCATAAGATCCCGAGCCCATCTTGGCTAAACGAATTTTTGCCTCGGCAGCCATCAGGTATGTTTCAGCCGAACGGGCGACAATTTCATCCCGCAAACCACGGGTATCGTTGATAGCGGTACGGGCAGCATCAAAATGTTTACTGAGCGAAGGAAAACGTTTATCGGTAAGCAACGATTTATTTGTTTCCCGCGAATAAGCCACATAAACATTCGGAATGGTTTTTCCTGTTTTTTCATATACAATCGTATTCTGGTTGGCAATGGTCGGGAAGCGGGTATCGCCCGGTTGATTGATAACGTACATGATACCCAAATCGCCTTTCACGTAATAACCTCCCGCAGGATTGTTCAACCGATGTTTTGTGCGGAAGCTTTTCCAAAAACGAGAGTCATTCACCATATCATAAGCCCCGTAAATGAAATAAGTAGCGGCCAGACGGCTATATGGGCGCATACCGGTCAGGTCGCGCTTCATTTGTGGAAGGTCATCATAACGGGCAGTAAAAACAACATGCTGAAAATTCGACCCGGCAGTAGCTTTGTCGGCTGTGAACTGGGCCGAAAGGATAATCTCATTGAGAAATTCGTTTGCTCCATCAGGACCGGTATAGTTCCACAGATCGCCAAAATTAGATGCCAGCGGGTGATTGCCGATTACTTCTTCCGCCAATTTCACAACCTGCTGTAAATCGGCTTTTTTAGTATCGCTATTCCACGAATCATTAATTTCACTGGCGCGGGTCAGATACGCTTTAGCCAAAAAATGAGCCGCCGCATCTTTGGTAATTTTGGCCGGAGCTCCTGCATTATCCAATAAATTGTATGCCTTGGTAAAATCGTCGATCACCTGTTGTAATACATTTTGGACCGGATCACGTGTAAACTCCAATTCAACCGTTGTGCTTGGGATCAACTTCAACGGAACTGCTCCATATTGACGAACCAAACGCAGGTAATTGTATGCCCTCAGAAAATAACCTTCGCCCAACGAACGTTTTTTGATCGCCTCGTTGGTCGAGGCAATATCAGTAGCCGATTGGATAAGTAGATTTGCCAAACCGATGCCAAGATACATTTCGTTCCACAACCGATCGGTAGCTACCGTATTACTGTTAATAACCGGGACAACCGATTTCAACCCGCTGTCATAAGCATTCCAAACCCCGTTCGAAGCATCGCCCCCTATATGAAACTCGTCGGTTCCGGAGTTACACATGGAAAACATGATTTCACCACTAAAAGGGCTATCCAATACTTGATAATAAGCGCCAATAGCCAACGATTGAATTCCTTCTTCGGTCTTGTAATAATCCGTATTTCGCTGGGTTGTCAGTTCTTCATTCAAAAAATCGCTGCATGAAGCCAGCAATCCCATCGTGAAAGCAACCACCACTAATTTAACGTTGTGCATGATATATTTTTTCATTTTCAAATTCATTTTTAAGATGGTAACTGATTCTTAAAATTCAATATTTACGCCGGCGGTAAATCCTCTGTTCCAGTTTGAGCTAACCAAATCCATATCTATCCAGTCTATTTTCCGGAACAATGTTCCCGGGTTTGTTGCCTGAACAAAGACTTTCATGTTCGAAATTCCCAAGCTGGCTGCAGCACGGTTGGGAACCTTATATCCCAACGAAATATTGCGGACTTTAATAAAAGAGGCTTTTTTGTAACCCAAAATTCCGGAATATGGGTCGCCACTACCTTCTGTATAAATTGGTTTTTGGTAGTCTGAATTTTTATTATTTTCGTTGTAGTAGCTGATTTTCCGCTGATTGAAACGACCACCCTGATATTCGCCGCCCGTATCATACCAGTAACCCAAACGTCCAAACAAAAATACAGATAACTCAAAGTTAGCGTAGTTAACAGTATTGGTCATTCCCAAAATATAGTTCGGGCGGGTATTACCAATAATCACGCGATCGTGGTTGGCATCGATAATATAATCTCCATTTTGATCAACCGGACGCGACATTCCGGCAGAGAAAGAGTGACCGTTGGCATTAAATTTAGCCATCTCTGTTGCATCTTCTTCTTTCCAGATGCCAGCCGATTCGTATCCATAAATTACACCCTGGGGCTGATTGATAAACCAACCGTTGTTAATATCGTCTTCTTTCCCGTTGGCCAGCGAGACAATACGGTCTTTTGACCACGATGCGTTGAAACTGGTAGACCATTGCAATTTATCAGTCCTGATATTGACTGTATTCAATGTCAGGTCGATCCCTTTATTGGCAGTTTCACCAATATTGGCATAGGTTGTTGAATAGCCAGTTACTGGCGGAATCGTCATTTCCATCAACAAATCAGTTGTTTTTGAAGTATATAAATCAATCAGCCCACTAATACGTCCATTGAAAATCGAATAGTCGAACCCCAGATTATACTGCGTAGTTTTTTCCCATCCCAATCCCTGGTTGGCTAATACGGTCGAAGTTTTTGAGCCAGGCGTGGTAGTTGATCCAATGGCATAGAACAGCGAAGTTAATCCACCTTTTGTATAGTAAGGCCCGATAGCTGAGTTCCCGGTTACGCCCACTCCCATGCGAAGTTTCAATTGATCGATCCAATCTACATTATCCAGAAAACCTTCCTGATCCATACGCCATCCTAACGCAGCACTGGGGAAAAATGACCATTTATGACCTTCGGCCAACTGACTGGCCCCATCGTAACGCCCTGAAACAGTTAACAAATATTTATCGGCAAAACTATAATTCATGCGGGCCATGTACGACATCAATTGTTTTTCCGTAAGATCAGAACTCCAGTCGTCGAGTGAAACATTGCTGCTTGACAAGGCATTCCATTTCTGGCTCGAGAACGGAATACCGCTAGCCGACATAAAGCTGGTCTCGTAATTGAATTTAGTCTGGCTCTGCAACAGGGTTATGCCCATCGTGTGTTTGCCAAATGTACGGTCGTAGTATAACAAATTATCGAGCGTATAAGTGAAGGTCTGACTTTTTAACAGTGAAGCAAAACTGGAGCCTGTTCGGATTACAGAATTGGCATCGAGGTAAACACCATCACGATAAGTAGAAAAGTCGGGACCAAAATTCATGCGAAATTTCAACCCGTTAAAGACTGAAGAAATTTTCCCCAAATCTGCCCCTATATAGAAACTACCCATCATACGATACGTTACGCGTTGGTCCTGTGAATATTTCCATTCATCGACAACCGTTTTTACCGCGATGTCGCCACCGGGATATTCTACGCGGTTACCATTCGAATCGTACGGAACGGTATACGGAAAAATCATGCGGGCCGTAGCATACAAGCCCCCCTGATTCACCAAACCATTGCGCCCTACAGTTGATTGGCCGTATTCATTCACACTATAACTCCCATTGATATTACCACCAATCGAGAACCATTCTTTCGGAATTACATCAAAACTGGCTTTACCAGTATACCGAGTATACCCCTGACCCCGCACAGTTCCTTTATTATCGAGATACCCAAACGACACGTAGCCATTCATTTTATTGGTTCCCCCGCTGGCGCTGATTGTGTGCTCCTGTGTTATCCCGGTACGGGTAACTATGCCTGTCCAGTTGGTTGTTGTAACCTTTGAAGGGTCCCAAGTACCACTGGCCCACCCTTTTTCAATATTTGCCCAGGCCGAAGGATCGCCCGATCCCAGAAAAATCAGATAGTCGTTGGCTTTGGTTGGCTGGTCGCCCCGAGGGAAGACTGCCGGATTAGCATAATATTTTGACCAGCGGCGCCATTCGATGTATTCACCAGCCGAGAATAGCTCACTATCGTCTTGCAACGTTTCTGCGGTTACAGACCCGGTATAATTCAGGCTCAGTTTTCCGCTTTTCCCTTTTTTTGTGGTAATAAGAATAACACCATTTGCTCCGCGAGAGCCATAAATGGCTGTAGCAGAAGCATCTTTCAAAATGTCAATTGATTCAATGTCGTTCGTATTCAGATTATCAATCCCTCCTAAAACAACATTCTGATCTTCATTTATCACATTGGTAACCAATGGTATACCATCAACAACATACAACGGGGAGTTTGATGCAGTTAACGAGCGGACCCCGCGAATATTGATTTGTCCAAGTTGTCCGGGACGTTCGCTGGAGGTAATGTCAACACCGGCGGCTTTTCCCTGCATCGCCTGAATCGCATTAGCTACCGGACGGGAAGTAATTTCGTCGGCCCCAACGCTTACCATAGCACCGGTAACATCCGACTTTTTCTGGACCCCGTAACCCACGGCCACAACTTCTTCCAGCCCAATAGTTTCTTCTTCCAGCAAAACATTAACCGTACTTTGGTTTTGAATAACTACTTCCTGGGTTTTCATCCCGACAAAACGGAATGAAATTTTGTTCCCCGTTTTTACTCCTGATAAGGTATAGTTTCCTTCAGCATCGGTAATAGTTCCATTGTTCGTCGAAACCTCCACAACGGTAACCCCGGGCATCGGACTTCCACTCTTATCGGTAACTTTCCCGGTAATTGTTTTTTGCTGCTGCGCTTGTGTCCCGTTTTCGTTTATAAAGCTCGATTTGGGAGTTATCACAATTTCATTTTGAAGAACCTTAAAATCAACATTTTGATCCCGCAAAACCTCTTCCAGAATCGATTTTAAATCCGTGTTTTTCCGGCTAATCGAGATTATTCGGTCATCTTTGATCTGGTCCTTTTTATAAAAAACAGAAAAGTTTGTTTGCCGTTCAATCTCATCAAATACTTCCGACAATGACGCATTTTTTAGTTCGAGGGTAATTTTTTGCGTCTGGGAAAAACTTTTCGCCGAAACGGTACAAAAGCTGATTAGCAAAATAAAGAGGGTTGTTCTCATCACCAAAAACAGTTTTTTAATCTCCGGAAACGTACTCCGGAAACATTCACATTTTTTTTTCATAAATTTGAAACGTTTGTATTAAAAACAATGCTTTTCCCGACAGGGATAAAGCGTTAACTAACACAATTTTATGCAGGGAAAGGTGGCAGCCTTTCCCTTTTCTTATTACATAGGCTGCTAAATTTATATTATTGATAAACGAAAATATCTTTACCGTGCATTTCGAATTTAATGTCTGTTGTCATGTTCAAAATGTCAAGAAAATGAAAAATTGAATTATCATACTTCAGTACTCCCCGGTATCGGTATTCCTTAATGCTTTCGTTTGCAAAATGGATTGAAACTCCGTACATGCGCTCCAAAACGATAGCCATGTTTCCAAGGCTTTCATCCTTAAAAATGATTTTTCCTTCGTGCCAGGTTGTAAATAATTGCGGATCGACATCCGATTTTGAAATTTCACCCGATTGGGTAATCAATGCCTGTTCTCCGGGGTTCAGCAAAATATCGTGCAAATCATTACTTACCTTTATCTTCCCCTTTTCCAGCGTTATGCGCATATTTTCCACATCATATGCATTCACATTAAAAGCCGTTCCTAAGGCATGTATCCTGTTCCCGTTAACTTTAACAATGAATGGTTTACTTTTATCTTTGGCCACGTTGAAATAACCTTCTCCGGTTAGCTGAACTTCGCGGCTCATCTTCCCGTAGCGATGATTGTCATATGTAAGTTCGCTCTCGGCATTCAACCACACTTCGGTACCGTCACCAAGTGTTATTTTTGAAAACTGCCCTTTGGGCGAATAAGCCGAAACAATTTGCTCTCGTCCGAAATCTGACCAAACTATGTAACCACCCCAAACTGAAACTAAAAACAACGGAATGAATAAAAAAGCTGCAACCCGTTGCCAATAATACCACCAGTTTTTCCCCATGCCTTGGCTCACAACCTTATGGTAAATATTTATTCGGGCTTTCTCTAAATCATAATGATGCCTGAGTCGGCTTGCATCCCAAATTCGTTTGTACTCCTGAAACTCTTGCTTGTTCTCAGGTGATGCTTTTAGCCAAAGCTCAAAAGCAGTAATCTCCTCTTTGTTCGCATTACCCGATAATATCTTTCCCCACAATTCGTCCATCTCTGAATTCAAATATTCCATTTTTTATGCTTTTCCAGAAATATGACGACCACTGCGAAATTTTCCGTGACAAGACTTTTTATTTTTCCCCAAAAAAAATCACAAACAACGAAATGATGTATTCATTCAATTGTTTTTTTAGGTTTTTCAGCGCCCTGCGGATCTGGGTATCAACCGTATTAACTGAGATATCAAGTTTCATGGCTATTTCGGCATAAGTAAGTTGTTCAAAGCGGCTCAGACAAAAAATCTCCCGCATTTTTTCAGGTAGTTTTTCAATGGCTTGTTCTATTTTCTCGCTCAGGTCATAATCGTCAATCGATTGTTGAAACTCGCATGATTCGATTGTTGCTTTTCCCTGAAGTTCAAATTTCAACTTTACTTTTTCATGCTTCCGGTAATCCAGACAAGCATTGTAAACACATCGGAAAAGATAGGCTTTAACCGAAGAATTGATCACCAGCGAATGCCTTCTCAGCCAGATCGCTACGAACAAATCCTGAACAATATCTTCGGCATCCGTATAATCGCGGATTATAGAATACGCGTAGTTACAAAGTTTCTCGTAATAACTATCAAATAACTCATCAAGGGCTGATGAATCATTTTGTCGTATCCGCATTATGAAAACATTCTCCATATTTGTCATTTTCTGCAACCGATGCTGCTGATCAAAAATTACGAATGAAACGAACATGCCACAGTAACAAAATTTATGGTGGTGGCACCAAAGGCCATGTAAATATTATTAGAGAAGCTAATTTTCATGGCATGGAGTTCCATAAGCACACACCTAAATTTCAATATTTTAACAACAATATTTACTTATGAAATGAGCATGATCTGAAAAAAACCAAACAAAATAATTATCCACCAATCATACGAATTCCATGTATCAATTAAAAAGTAAAAAATAAACGCATGAAAAATAAGCGTCATTTTGTCAAAAAACAAATCAGGACTTGTAGAAAGCATTATTGCCCCACAGAAAACGGCAAAAGGTTTTATCTTTGCGCGAAATGTTAAAAACATGCCTGAAACTAAAATTATCATTGCCATCGACGGCCATTCATCCTGCGGGAAAAGCACAATCGCAAAAGCCGTTGCCCGCGAACTCGGGTACATTTACCTCGACAGCGGAGCCATGTACCGGGCAGTTACCTTGTTTGCTCTTCGAAACAACCTGATTGATAATGGCAAAGTCGACGAAAAAGCCCTGATCGGCAAACTTCCTGAAATCCAGATTTCATTCCGGTTTAACCCCCAAACTCAAGAGAACGAAACCATACTGAACGGAGAGAATGTCGAAACAGAAATCAGACAACTACCTGTTTCGCAGCATGTCAGCCCGGTAGCAACCATCGCCGAAGTTCGCTCGGCCATGGTCCGGCAGCAACAGGAAATGGGCAAAAACAAAGGCATTGTAATGGATGGCCGCGACATTGGTACGGTCGTTTTTCCACAGGCCGAACTCAAAGTTTTTGTAACGGCCTCTCCCGAGATCCGCGCCCAACGACGGTATGATGAATTAGCTGGGAAAGGCGAAACCGTTGACTTTAAAGCCATTCTTGAAAACGTAACCGAGCGCGACCGGATTGACTCGACACGTGCCATAAGCCCACTCCGAAAAGCCGACGACGCCATTGTTTTAGACAACAGCTATCTCACCCGCGAACAACAACTAAAGTGGGTATTGGATCAGGCCTGGCAACGAATTAACGTTTTCTGAAGGGCTAACCATCCAAACAAAAATCGAATTCGATGAACACACGAATCATTGAAATTGACCATAAATCAGGATTTTGCTTTGGCGTGACCCATGCTATCAGAAAAGCAGAGCAATACCTGGCCCAGAATCCGGCTTTGTACTGTCTGGGCGACATCGTCCACAACGAGATGGAAGTTCAACGATTGGCGGCCAAAGGGCTGAATGTCATCGACCGGGAAACGTTTTTCACACTCAAAAACTGCACGGTTTTGTTGCGTGCCCATGGCGAACCACCGGCAACCTATCAATATGCTCGCGAAAATAACATTACTCTCATCGATGGTACCTGCCCGGTTGTCCTAAAACTTCAGGAACGGATCCGGAAAGCTTCGGAAACAATGCCCAGGGAAAACAAACAATTAGTTATTTTCGGGAAAGAAGGGCACGCCGAGGTAGACGGACTGAACGGACAAACGGGCAATACAGCTATTATCGTCCAAAACGAAAACGATTTAACTAAAATTGATCCGGAGCGAGCGGTTACTTTGTTTTCGCAGACCACAATGGCCGTTTCTGATTTTCGGGAGTTGGCTCAAAAAATTTCACAAACTAACCGTGCGGGAGAACTAACCGTGCACGACACGATTTGCCGCCAGGTCTCAAACCGTGAGCCGCATTTACGGGTATTTGCCGCACGTTTCGATGTTGTTATTTTTGTTGGCGGGGCCAAAAGTTCAAATGCCAAAGTTTTGTTTCACGCCTGCCTCGAAGTAAACCCTCAAACGCACTTCGTTTCATCTCCCGAAGAATTAAAGAATGAGTGGTTTAACGATGCAAAAACAATAGGAATCTGCGGGGCTACATCAACGCCCCAATGGCTGATGGAAAAAATAGCGCAGGCTGTTCGGGAAGTTTAAGTCTTCATTAATCTTCCCGGGAACTACCGGCGATTGCCCCTACATGTTTTAAACTCGAACTTACTTTGTACTGAATTCTAACAAACTTATAAAAGAGAAACTGAAATGAGCACAGACAATATGACAAACCAGGAATCTTCCACCAAACGGAAGAAAATTCAAAAAATAGGTGTTTTCACCTCAGGAGGTGACGCACCGGGCATGAATGCCGCAGTACGCGCTGTAACCCGCGCCGCCATTGCGCACAAACTAAAAGTGGTAGGTATCCGACGTGGTTACCAGGGAATGATTGAAGGCGATTTTATCAACCTGAAATCCACCGACGTTTCCGGAATTATGCACCAAGGAGGTACTATCCTGAAAACAGCCCGGAGCAAAGAATTCCGCACGCCTGAAGGCCGAGAAAAAGCTTACCAGCAACTCAAAAAAGCCGAAATCGACGCGGTGGTCGTTATTGGCGGCGACGGTTCATTCACAGGCGCCTTGGTCTTTTCGCAAGACTACGATATCCCGTTTGTAGGGATTCCAGGAACCATTGACAACGATATTTACGGAACCGATTATACCATCGGGTACGACACAGCGTTAAATACCGTGGTTGAGGCCGTTGACAAAATAAAAGATACAGCCCGTTCACACGGACGTATTTTCTTTGTTGAAGTGATGGGCCGCGAAGCCGGGCTGCTGGCGCTTTCGAGCGGGATTGCCTGTGGCGCCGAAGCCATCCTGATCCCGGAATCGAGCGACAACGGCAGCAGCCTGAACCGCTTTCTGGCAAAAGGTTATAAAGACAAAGAAACCAGTGGGATTGTGATGGTTGCAGAAGGAGAAGAAGCTGGCGGCGCAATGAAAATAGCCGAACAGGTCCGCAAAGACCACCCCGACCTGGATGTTCGCGTGTCAATCCTTGGCCACATTCAACGCGGTGGAAACCCATCGGCCCAGGACCGCATTGCCGCTACAAAAATGGGAGTTGCCGCCGTCGATGCCTTGCTGGATGACCAGAAAAGTATCATGATCGGACTGATGAACAACAAGATCGTCCATGTGCCGTTCAACAAAGCCATCAAACTGAACCACAGCATCGACGAAGATCTGATTGATATCCAAAAAGTATTGCTAACCAACCAATAGGCAGGTATCGTTTTAAAAGCTGTCTCTAAAAGTCATTTCATTCGGGCTTTTAGGGACAGCTTTTCTCTTTTAAAACTTTTCAACAATCCAAAAGCCATTGGGCAAAAACCAGTACCTTTCCCGGAGCTTTGTTTCTGTATGGAAGAATTGTTTGCCGAAGTCATATTACCTCTCCCCTTGCACGATAAATTCACCTATCGAGTGCCGGTTGCATTCGAACCCAAAATAAAAACCGGAGTTCGGGTCATCGTACAGTTTGGCGCGCGAAAGTTTTTTTCGGCCTTGGTTTACAAACTTCACCACACAGCCCCGGATGCCGGATTTGAACTAAAATCAATCGAAGCAATTCTGGACGAAGAACCTATCGTCAATCAAAAGCAAATTCGACTGTGGGAATGGATTGCCGAATATTATTGCTGTTCGCTGGGCGAAGTTTTTAAAGCAGCCTTGCCCTCCGGACTGAAGCTCGAAAGCCAGACCCGCATCAGCCTGAACCCCGATACAGTCGCCACAACGCCCTTGAGCGAAAAAGAACAATCGTTTTTACTGCTGCTGGAAAGCCGCCAATCTGCCAGCATTCAGGATATCAACCAGTTTCTGGGGCAACAAACCTCCTATCCGGTACTGAAACTGCTGCTTGAAAAAAATGCCATCCTGATCGAAGAACAACTGCGCGAAAACTATAAACCACTGACCCAGTCATACGTCAGGTTAAGCCCTTCTATTACAACAGATGAACAAATCACGAAGGCTCTCAACAGGTTAGGCAAAGCAAAAAAACAGGAACAACTTTTCCAGGTTTTTTTGGCCGAAACCCGGTATGCCAACCAGTCAACCGACGAAATAGGGAAAAAAGAATTACTGGAGATTGCCAACTCAACGGATGGCACCTTAAAAAGTCTGGAGGAAAAACAAATCTTGGAAGTTTTCCGGAAAGAAACCGGACGAATCGGGCAATCGGGAACGACCCACGGGACAATAAAGGAATTAAGCGCCACTCAGTTTCAGGCCTTTTCCGACATCCACGACCAATTCAAAAATCATTCAACAGTACTATTACATGGCGTAACCTCGAGTGGAAAGACCGAAATATACATCAAACTCATCGAAGAGCAAATCAAAGAAGGCAAGCAAGTTTTATATCTGGTTCCGGAGATCGGGCTTACCACCCAACTTATTAACCGTTTAAAAACGGCATTTGGCGATCAGGCCGGCATTTACCACTCGAAATTTAACGATGCAGAACGAGTTGAGATCTGGTTCAACGTGCTGAACGAAAAACCCGGGAAAAACGGGCATCCGTTCCGGGTAATCATTGGTGCACGCTCGGCGGTATTTTTACCCTTCTCGAATCTCGGGCTCATCATTGTTGACGAGGAACACGAAAACAGCTACAAACAGTTCGACCCGGCGCCGCGCTACAATGCCCGCGATCTGGCCGTCCTGATGGGAAATATCTACGGTGCAAACGTGCTGTTAGGAACAGCTACGCCATCGGTCGAAAGCTATTTCAACGCCAAAAGCAACCGCTACGGATTGGTGACCCTGACAGAACGCTTCCAGGGAATCGAGCTTCCGGAAATTATTGTGGCAAACACCCGCGAAGCCACCAAGCGAAAGCAGATGAAATCGATTTTTACTCCGGAATTATACAACGAAATTGATCAGGCATTAACCAACCATGAACAGGTTATCCTGTTTCAAAACCGGCGCGGATTTGCCCCGTTTATCCAATGTGCAACCTGTGGATGGATCCCCAAGTGCAACAATTGCGATGTCAGTCAGACATACCATAAAAACCGTTCCGGACTGGTTTGCCACTATTGCGGACAAACCTATTCAATGCCACAGCGGTGCCCGGCTTGTGGCTCCGAAGATATCCGGACACGCGGATTTGGAACCGAAAAAATTGAAGACGAAATCAGCATTTTGTTTCCCGAAGCGCGCGTTGCCCGGATGGATTTAGACTCGACCCGCGCAAAAAACGCCTTTCAGCAAATTATCTCCCGCTTTGAATCGGGACAAATCGACATACTGGTCGGAACCCAAATGGTAACCAAAGGATTAGACTTCGACAATGTTCGGGTCGTGGGTATTTTGAATGCCGACAACCTGATCAATTACCCCGATTTTCGGTCATACGAACGGAGTTTTCAACTTATTTCGCAGGTAAGCGGACGGGCCGGACGAAAAAACAAACGCGGAAAAGTTGTGTTACAAACCAGTCAACCCGAACATCCGGTTATTGCCTGCGCGTCAGAAAATGCCTGGGAAAAACTCTTCACCAATCAGTTGTCTGAGCGGAAAATGTTTCGCTATCCGCCCTATTTCCGGATTATTAAAGTCGTCGTCAAGCATAAGAACAAAGAACGACTGGACCTTGCTGCATTTCATCTGGCCAACGAACTAAAAAAAATGTTCCCACGCAATGTACTTGGCCCGGAATACCCCGTCGTTGGCCGCATTCAAACCTGGTACCAAAAAGAGATCTGGATAAAACTTGCGCGCGACAGCAAAGTAGCCGAAGCAAAAAAACAGATGCTGAACGTAATTGAACAAACCAGAAATCAACCCAATAATTCAGGATTGACAATCTATGCCGATGTTGATCCAATGTAGTTTAACAAGCTTTTATTCAAACCCTGATCTTATTGTGAATGCTGTATTTGTTTTTACATAAATTGATTAAAAATACATACATCGTGTCAATGAGTGCAACGCTAAATTAATTTCCACGCGGAATGAATTTTACTATTTTTGTAAGGGTCTAAAAAATTGTACAGTGGAAAAAGTCTACGTAGAAGAAGTATTCGATAAATTTTCGGAGATAACGGTTCTGGTCATTGGCGATGCAATGGTTGACAATTATTTGTGGGGACGGGTTGACCGTATATCTCCGGAAGCGCCGGTACCAATCGTGACTGTCACCAAACAGGAAGACCGTTTAGGCGGGGCCGCCAATGTGTCGATGAACCTGCAGGCCCTGGGGGCTACCCCCATTTTGGTATCCATAATCGGGAACGATGAGAAAGGGAAAGTTTTTCTTGAAAAACTTCAGGAGAAAAAACTGAGCGACGAAGGAATCATCATCGACAAAGGGCGGATGACCACCCTGAAAACCCGTATTTTTAGTGGCACACAGCAAATCTCGAGAATCGACCAGGAAGTTTCGACCTTGATTGATAAACCAACTGAAAAGCAAGTCTTGGATACCATCCAGCAAATTATTGCCAATCGAAAAATTGACATCATTGTTTTTGTTGATTACGACAAAGGTCTGATTACACCGACGATCATCAAACAAGTTACTGATCTGGCCCGGCAAAAAGGCATTCTACTTGCAGTCGACCCGAAAGTCCGAAATTTTATGCGATATAAAAACTTCGATTTATTTAAACCGAATTTTAAAGAATTCCGTGACGGATTAAAGTTAAACATCGAAAAAAATAACCTGGAAGAATTAAAAAAAGCCGCTGAAAAATTTAAAAAAGAAAATCAAATTAGTCTCATATTTATCACCTTATCCGAGCTTGGCGTTTTTATCAGTAACGGAGTCAAAGAAAACTATTTTCCGGCCGAGGTCCGCGACATAGCCGATGTATCCGGAGCAGGCGATACAGTGATTGCAACAGCGGCCCTGTGCCTGGCCGCCAGCTTACCCGCGCCAGTTATAGCACAACTGTCAAATCTGGCCGGAGGCTTAGTTTGTGAGAAAGCGGGGGTCGTCCCGATCGATAAAGAACGTTTAAAAAAGGAAGCTGAAAAAATCTAATCACCTGTTAAAATAATCACACTGATATACAATCAGATAAGCTTTTTTAACGGTATAATTTATGAACATGACCAGTCATCTTGTGCATAAAATATTAACTTTGGGGCTTATCAAAAATAAGTAGTTTTCGTATGGGAAAAGTAATTGCACTTGCAAACCAAAAAGGAGGAGTCGGAAAAACAACTACTGCTATTAACTTGGCAGCCAGCCTCGCTGTGCTTGAGCACAAGGTATTGATTATTGATGCAGATCCGCAGGCAAACGCAACTTCCGGGGTTGGTTTTGATGTGCGCAATGTCAAATCAAGCATTTACGAGTGCATTGTCGACGACCTTCCGCCTGAAAAAATCATTCTGAATACCGATATTCCCGGCCTTGATATCATTCCGTCGCATATCGACCTGGTCGGCGCCGAAATCGAGATGCTTAACCTTCAGAACCGCGAAAAAGTTTTGAAATTTGTCATCGAAAAAATCAGGAACAATTACGACTTCATATTTATTGACTGTTCGCCTTCGTTGGGACTTATTACAGTAAATGCCCTGACTGCGGCCGATTCGGTAATTATTCCGGTACAATGCGAATACTTTGCCCTCGAAGGACTTGGCAAACTGCTAAATACAATCAAAATTATTCAGACCCGTCTGAATCCTGACCTTGAAATTGAAGGCTTCCTGCTAACCATGTACGACTCCCGCCTGAACCTGGCGAACCAGGTATACGAAGAAGTAAAAACTCACTTCCAGGAAATGGTGTTTAAAGCAGTTATCCAGCGAAATATTAAACTAAGCGAGGCCCCAAGTTATGGGAAACCAGTTATCATGTACGATGCAACGTCGCGCGGAGCAAGCTGTTACATGGACCTGGCTAAAGAATTGCTTCAAAAAAACAACATGACGAAGCGCAAAAACCCGGAAAAAGTAACAGAATAACCAGTAATCGATTTTATGGCAAAAAAAATGGCACTTGGCAGAGGTTTAGGAGCACTTATCGAAGATGCAGAAAAGGTAAACGAATCAGGTTCTTCAATCAACGAAATTGAAATCAGTAAAATTGTTGCCAATCCGTACCAGCCCCGGACAAAATTCGACGACGAGGCACTAAACGAGTTGGCTGCATCAATAAAGGAAATAGGGATCATACAACCCATTACCCTACGAAAAATTGACGGCGACGAATACCAAATCATTGCCGGCGAACGCCGTTTCCGCGCAGCTAAAATTGCAGGATTGACCACAATCCCCGCATTTGTCCGGGTTGCCAACGACGAGGGCATGCTGGAAATGGCTTTGGTCGAAAACATCCAACGCGAAGACCTTGACGCCATGGAAATCGCTTTCTCATACCAGCGGCTGATCGATGAATGCAACCTGACCCAGGAAAGCCTGAGCGACCGCGTCGGGAAGAAACGTTCAACGGTTACCAACTACCTGCGCCTGCTGAAACTTCCGGCAAGGATCCAGAAAGGTATTGTCGACAAAGATATTACCATGGGGCATGCCCGGGCCCTGATCAATATTCAGGAAGAAGATATTCAGTTACTGATCTTCGACGAAATCCTGAAAAATGATTACTCGGTCCGCAAGGTCGAAGAAATGGTAAGAAACTACAATGAGGCCAGCACTCCCAAAGCCAAAGAAAAGAAATTAAAACCTGAAAAATATCCCAAAGAATTTCAGGACCTGAAAGATCATTTGAAGAAGTTTTTCAATACCAATGTCGATTTCAGCATGAACGACAGAGGAAAAGGAAAGATCGTTATTCCGTTTAAGTCGTCGAAAGATCTGGAGCGGATTCTGTCGATTCTTGACAATCTGGAATCATAACAGGCCATCGTAAAACAGAAAACAGTATCATTTTGAAGATCTTAGGTATATGGTTGGTGCTAATCCTGTTTACAGCAACAGGATTTTCTTCATTTTGCCAGGAACCCAAAGTAGCAGTCCCCGACACAATCCAGATGAAGACACCGGTCAAAGCAAAAGAAGATACCATTGCGCATTCGCCCCATAAAGCAACCATCTATTCAGCTGTGTTGCCGGGCTTAGGCCAAATTTATAACCGGAAGTACTGGAAAGTTCCGCTGGTTTATGGTGGTTTTGCCGCATTCGGATATTTTATAAAATGGAACAACGATCAATACAACTCCTATAAGCAAGCTTACAACGACTTGGTTGATGATGACCCCAATACAACCTCGTACATGAAATTACACGGAATTGCACAATGGGACCTGACAAATTCATCGGTTAAGTCACAGCTTGCAACCCGTATCAGCAACGGGAAAGATGCCTTTCGGCGCTATCGCGACCTGAATATTATTGGCACCGTGGCCTTTTATGCGCTAAATATTATTGACGCAAGTGTTGACGCGCATTTTTTTAATTTCGATATTAGTGACGATTTGTCCATGAATTGGACCCCCGCCCCGGTTTATTGTATGGATAACCGGACAATTGGGATTTATTTTAAGTTTAACTTTTAAAATATTCAAATGACGAAATTCGCGCTGGCAGCAATTCTGCTGCTATCAACCGGATTAATCGGCAAAGCGATTGATTTAAAAAAAGACATTCGCAGGGCAAGGGTAATCAACGTTTCTGCGCTTGATACGGTTAATGGCTATTCAAAATTTTATGCCATTCCAGATGAGGACCTAAATGTTTATTTTGCTGAGAAATTAGACAGCATGGTCAGTTCCTGGTACGTTCAAAATACCTTCCTGTTGGACAGTACCGAAATTTTGGAAGGCGATACCCTGGCTTCATCCATCCCGGATTCAGTCTTTGTTGATCGCCTTCAATCTATCCAGTCAGCCGTGAGTTTATCTTACAACCAGACGGTAAAGAATTTCATCGTAATGTACACCGAACGCAAACGCGAAAAAGTCCAGGTGATGCTGGGCCTTGCCAACTACTACTTCCCCATGTTCGAAGAAATTCTGGATAAATACGGGCTACCTCATGAACTGAAATACCTCCCGATTATTGAATCAGCGCTGAACCCCGAAGCCCGGTCAAAAGCAAACGCAGTCGGGCTATGGCAATTCATGTTCGGGACTGGTAAAATGTACAAACTTGAAATCAGCACGTTTGTCGACGAACGTAGCGACCCGGTCAAATCAACCGACGCTGCAGCGCGCTACTTAAAAGATTTATATGCTATTTACGGAGACTGGCACCTGGTAATTGCTGCATATAACTGTGGCCCCGGAAATGTAAACAAGGCCATCCGCCGTTGTGGAGGAGTTCGCGATTATTGGAAAATATATTACCATTTGCCCAAAGAAACCCGGGGTTATGTCCCAGCCTATATTTCGGCAGCTTATGTGATGAACAACTACCAAAAACACAACCTGACCCCGCACATGCCCGACTTCCCGATCATCACCGACACGCTGACCATCAATAAATATCTAAACCTGAATCAGGTTGCAGAGGTTATCGGCATCCCGGTTGAGCAACTCCGGAGCCTGAACCCGCAATACCGGAGAGATATCATTCCGGCCGACAAAAACCACCCCTATTCATTGGTCGTTCCGCAAGATCAGGTGGCCGCATTCATCGATAACGAAGAAGATATTTACAACCACAAACGTGAAGAGTTTTTCCCCAACAACCAGATTGTGAATCCGGTCAGTAAATCGGCCAATTTTGCAGCGGGCGACATCAAAGGAAAAGACAAAATTTTATACAAGATCCGTCCGGGAGACAACCTGGGAGCCATTGCTGCCAAATATCATGTCCGTATTTCTGATTTAAAATATTGGAACGGAATGCATGGAAATTTTCTAAAAGCAGGTCAGTATCTGGCAATTTATGTCCCGCAAAAAAACGAAGTTAAAGCAAAAGCCAATACGACAACGACAACGACAACGACAACGGCTGCATCCACAAACGCAGCGGCTGAAAAAAAAGAAGAAGTTGCACAAAATGCAGCGGCACCAAAACCTGACGTATTAACTGCAGAAATTGTAACTCCTGCTTCAAAAGCAATTAAAGATGCAATTGAAGAATATGAGTATTACACCGTGCGCAAAGGCGATTCGCTCTGGAGCATTGCCCGCAAATACGAAGGAATAACCAACAAAGATATTCAGCAACTGAATAACCTGGCCGATGATAATATCCGCCCGGGACAAAAACTCAAGATAAAGCCCAAAGCTTAACCCGCTGTTTTAAAAGAAGAAGGCTTCAATATCATTCCATCGGGATATTGAAGCCTTCTTCTTTTGAGATGTACCCGGAACTTAGTCTTCAACAATTCGTTTCATAACCCGAAGCTTATGAGTATAACGACTGGTTTCTACATTAAAAATTCCATAATGGTCGATATTGTCAATACGCACTTTCCCCGAGGCATGGATTATTTTATTCTTTTCCCAGATAATGCCAACATGAACAATGGTCCCTTCATCGTTATCAAAAAAAGCTAAATCGCCCGGTTGAGCTTCTTCGATGAAACTAAACGCAACGCCACAATGCACCTGACGGCTGGCATCTCGCGGGATTGAATATCCGGCCATCTTATAAATGATCTGGGAAAATCCGGAACAATCGATCCCAAAAGGTGAACGTCCTCCCCACAAATACGGCGCATTAAAATATTTCAATGCCTGTTCAATCATAAATTTCCGAATGTTCTTGGGCTTTTTGTACATCACATTTCCATTCAGACTGTACCACCCCGAAGGAATGCCAAATTCCTTTTTGTAGGCCCGCCAACAAGGCAGCGTGCTACCGGCAACAATCATCAACGGCTGTTCACAGTCGACCTGAACCAGATTAAAAATATCTGTACAAACGGCAAATGGTGCATGTTCGATCTTATGAAAGGCCCGGTCTGTCAATGGTGTAACCATTTTCTGATCGACCCAGCCTTCATACCCGTCGTATGCCAGTTTAACCCGGCACCAACCCATCATAATCTCATATACGGTGAAATGTTCGCCAAAAAGTATTTGAGTGATCATTTCACTCTTTTCCGAAGGTTCTCTCCGAACAGGGATTATACTTAACCCGGAAATACCGTAATTCACAGTCGAAGAATTTAAATATTAGCGATTTATGGTTTATTTCTCCATTTTCATGACCATAATATCCTGATGAAATTCACCAAAACCTCATTTTAAAGGCTTTTCATGCAAGAAATTATTACTTTTAGTTGTTCAAATATATAACTTAAACATTAGTTTTAACTTGCTTTGACAATCAACCCGTTTTGATTTTATGAAAAAGTTATTAACCCGTTTAGCCAAATACTATCACTTTTTCTACCTGAGCCTCATATTTATTGTATCCATTACAATTTTATTCTTCATCTTCCCGAGCGAAAACAGATATAAATATGAGTTTCAGAAGGGTATGCCATGGAAACATGAAACGTTGATCGCTCCCTTTAATTTTTCAATTCTGAAAACAGATGCAGAGATAAAATCAGAAAAAGATTCGCTATTGAAGAACTATCTGCCTTATTTTTCGATCGATAGTATTGTCCTGAGAGAAAAGACCCAGGCATTTCGTTCGGCCATTCTGAGCTTTGCCGATAGTTTGCGAAAACAAAACCAGCACATTGATACTCCCAAGCTTATCCAGGTTTTCGAAAAATATTACCGCAGCGGCATTCTGGCAAAATCTCCGGACAGTTATCCGGAACTCGCCGGGAAAAAAGGACTAATCCGCGTTTATGGTAACAAAGCGGAACGGGTTCCTATCGACAGTATTTGCTCCATGAAATCGGCTTATCAGAACCTGATCGACACATTTAAAATACTGACAGGCAAACACTACCCGGACTTTACATCATCAATCCGGCTAAATGATTATATAGCCGAAGACCTGCATTACGACGAACTTATCAACCAAAACGAATTAAACCGGTTAAATAGTACAATTTCGTTGGCCAGCGGAATGGTTCAAGCCGGAGAACGGATTATTTTTCAGGGAGACTTGGTTGGCCCCCGCGAATATCAAATACTGGAGTCACTGAAAAGAGCATACGAAACCAGGCGTGGCGACAATTTCGAGCTACTCCTTGTTATCATTGGGAAAATAATCATTATATCATCCTGCTTTCTTTTACTCTTTTTATATTTGCTCTATTACCGACGCGAAATTTTTGACCATAAACGAAAACTTACCTTTATCTTGTTTATGGTTGTTTTAATGTCGTTTTTGGCAGGTTTTGCCGGGAAATCCAACCATATCAACATTTATGTCATTCCAATGGCTATCCTGCCGATATTGGTTCGTATTTTTTTCGACTCGCGAACAGCCATCTACACGCTGATGGCCACCACCCTGCTCATCGGATACTTTGCACCAAATAATTACGAGTACATGCTGCTCCAGATCGTTGCCGGAATTGTGTCGGTATTTAGTTTGAACAAGCTGCATCGTCGTTCTCACCTGGTTTTCACGGCCATATATGTATTTATTGCCTATGCATCCACGTACCTGGCCCTGTCGCTCGTCCAGGAAGGAAACCTGCAAACCATAAACTGGAATGCCCTTGAATGGTTTGGAACAAATGCGCTTTTAGTACTGCTTGCCTACCCGTTGATTTACATTTTCGAAAAAATATTTGGATTTGTTTCAGACGTAACCCTGATGGAACTTTCAAATACATCCAGTCAACCCTTGCTGCGTAAATTAGCCAAGGAAGCCCCGGGGACATTTCAGCATTCGCAGCAGGTTGCCAACCTGGCCCAAGCCGTAATCCAACGAATTGGAGGGAATCCGTTGCTTGTTTACACCGGCGCACTGTATCACGACATTGGCAAAACTGCCAATGCTGAGTACTTCATCGAAAACCAGGCGATGGGAATGAACCCTCACGACCGAATTGATCACAAGAACAGCGCCTCAATAATCATCAACCATGTAAATGCCGGGGTGAAACTGGCCCGAAAATACAAGTTGCCCGAAGTCCTGATATCGTTTATCACAACTCATCATGGAACAACTCAGGCCAATTATTTCTACAAAATGTATCAGAATGAAAATCCGGAAAGCGAGATCGATATCAAAGATTTCACCTATCCCGGGCCGCTGCCACACTCTAAAGAAACGTCGGTGGTTATGATTATCGATGGCATTGAAGCGGCATCAAGAAGCCTGAAGGAAAAAACCCATGAGAGCCTGAAAGAACTCATTGAAAACATGGTTGAACAGAAGATTAAAAGCGGGCAATTGCAAAATGCGGAGCTCACTTTCCGTGACATTTCGATACTAAAAGCAACCCTGCTTGATGAGCTGATCAATGTCTACCACGCCCGCATTGCCTATCCAAAATAAAAAAGAGAGCGTTTGTTGCGCGCTCTCTTTCGTTATTAACAGGGCAATCGTTTATTTACGCTTTCAGCAAATGAGGTTTTTCGTGATACAATTTAAGTATCATTTCTCCGAAAAGTGTATTTGACCAGGCAAACCATTTGCGGGTAAAATCGTCCGGATTGTCTTTATTGAAACCTTCGTGCATAAATCCGGTACCGGCATGGGTTGATTTTAACATGTTCAAGGCTGTTTTAATCTCCTCTTCATCTGTACTTGTAAAAATCCTCATGGTAATCGACATCGGCCAGATATAATTCATCCCGACATGAGGCCCACCTATGCCTTCGGCAGCCTTGCCTTTAAAGAAATATGGGTTATTCTCGCTCAAAACAAATTTACGGGTTGCCTGGTACAACGGGTCGTTCACATCAAAAGCGCCCAAATACGGTAACGACAGCAAACTGGGCACATTCGAGTCGTCCATAAACAGCCGGTTTCCAAAGCCATCGACCTCAAATGCCAGAATTTCTCCGGCTTCCGGATGCTGCTGTACTGCGTATTTTTTCAGAGCAGATTCAACCTCATCGGCCAACGCAATACACTCGGTTGCAAAAGTTTCATCGTTCAGGATTGATCTGCTCATTTCGGCCAGCTGGCGCAGAGAAACAACCGCAAAATAATTTGACGGAACCAGATAAAGGAAGATCGTTGCATCATCAGACGGGCGGAAATTCGAACAGATCAGGCCCACCGGCTTGGCTGGGTTACCAAGGCCGCGTCCGGGGCAAGTATCGGTTGCTATTGCCGTCTGGCGCATAAATTTGTACGGACCTGGGCCGTCCTTGCGCTGTTGTTCCTTAAATGTTTTCACGATCAGCTTCATCGCACTCACCCATTGTTCGTCAAACGATGAGGTATCGCCGCTGATTTTCCAGAAATTGTAGGACAACCGAATGGGATAACACAACGAATCGATTTCCCATTTTCGCTCGTGGATACCCGGCTTCATATCTGTCAAATCAGTTTTCCATTCCGATTCTTCATCTTTGGGCAAAAATGCGTTGGCATACGGATCGTGCAAAACACATTTGGCCTGACGATTAATCAACCCATTAATCATGAGTTTCAGTTTCTGATCATTGGCAACCAAGGGCAAATATGGCCATACCTGGGCCGATGAATCACGCAGCCACATGGCATCAATATCGCCGGTAATAACAAATGTATCAGGCTTACCGTCGACTTCCGAATAATTCACTGTTGTATCCAATGTATTGGGAAAGCAGTTTTCAAAAAGCCATCCCAATTCCGGGTCTTTAATTGCTGCCTTTACTTCGGCAATTGTTTTTTCAACCGCATCGCTCACAAATTTACGTTTCCCCGGTTCGGGGCGTTGAGAGATAAATTTCTTGGCACCAGCACCACCAATGGCACACCCAGTGCCAGCTACCATTAAACCTGCACCGACTACAGCACTGGTCTTCACAAAGTTTCTGCGACTTGTCATCTTGTTGAGGTAAATAATTGTTTTAGGTTAACAAATAAATATTCCGGAGAATCACCCCCGAAGGTATTGAAAACCGTAAAGATGAAAAAAACATTTAAATTTAGCTTAACCGTTTTTCACAAAAGCGTTTTTGTTTTTGCAACCTCCATGTATTTCCTTGTCTGAAAAACCGGGAACCGAAAAATTCGGAGAAAAATAATTTATCTACAAACTCACCCAATAAGACACAAACCGAGAGGCAATTAAAATTTCAGAATTTTTGCACGGAATTTGTAGGCGAAGGGACAACGATTTTGTCGATAAAAGCAGAAACCAGAAAACAAACAGTACTTTTTTATCTTTTAGAAGCTATGAAAACAATTAAAACTACCTTTTTGATCACAGCAGTCTTTTTACTATTAACTATGTCCGGTTGCGAAGACGAATTCATCGTTGAAGGCAACGGCATCACCCAAATAGAATCCCGTTACGCCGGCCAATTTAGCAAAGTAACTTCTGATGGAGATTTCCAAGTGATTATCATGCCTGGGAACGAATACGCGGTTGAAGTGACTGCCGAATCGAACCTGCTGCCGTACATCGAAACAACTGTTGAGGGCAGCGAGTTAAAAATTCATGCAAGAGGCATCCGCACACTCCAAAACCAGCTCCCAATTGAGGTATTTATCACAACCCCCAGCCTAAAAAGCTTACGATTGAGTGGATCGGGCAATATCGAAACTGGTTTTTTTTCGGCTGAAAATTTTCATATTTTAGTTTCAGGATCGGGCACAATTAAAACCAATATTCAGGCTTACGACCTTAACGCTACTATTTCGGGATCCGGAAATATTATTTTAACCGGGTTGGCAAATCAGACTAACTTTACAATCAGCGGATCGGGAATTATCGACGCGTATGATTTGCCTCAAAAATATTGCGAGACGAACATTTCCGGATCGGGGAACGCTTATGTAAATGCACAACAAACAATTAACGCGTCTATCTCCGGAAGCGGGAACGTTTTTTACATCAACTATCCCCGGGTGAACGGTCATATTTCCGGATCAGGGAAAATTATTAACGACAACTAAAACAGGCACAGAAAAAACGATCAGCTATGCAAAAAATCTTACCGCTCTTAGTTTTTCTGTTCTCCGCATTTTGCGCCCAATCACAGGAATACGATCAGGCAGTAGGAATTCGCGGAGGATTATCTTCTGGTTTTGAGTACCGAATCTTTACCAGTCGGTATGATTCGTACAAAGCGTTGCTGTCAACGCGTGACCGTGGGATCCAGCTCACCGCCCTGAAAGAATTTCACTCGCCCGGCGTTTTTGAGGTGAGCGATCAGCTTGATTTTGTTTACGGGTTTGGCATTCATGCCGGATTTGAACAATGGCATGTGTATGAGGATGATGGCTACTACCATTACCGCGATAACCGGGTCGGCCCAATTGCAGGTCTCGACGGACTGGTAGCTGTTGAGTACAATTTCTGGGAAGTCCCGCTGAACATAGGCCTTGAGGTAAAGCCCTATTTCGACCTGTTTGGCAAAGACTTTTTTCAGGTTCAACCCTTCGATTTTGCCCTGACCATCAAATACATGTTCTGAAAAATAATAATCGGCTCAGACAACCGAGCGTTTTACTCCCGGTAGGATTCTGCTAATTGGTAATTTCTCTTAAAATAAGCATCAAGGTTTCTGAACTTTCAGGAACCTTGATTTTTTTATGCTTTATTCCTCGCCAAACTTCTATTTTTGTGCCCTAGACTGAATTAATATAATGAAGAACAAAAGTTTGCTTCACATATCTGCAGCACTGGGATCAATGATATTCTGGAGCTTTTCATTTGTCTGGATTAAATTTGCCTATATCGCATACGGGCCATTAACAACAGTTTTATTTCGGCTCGTTCTTTCTGGAGGAACGATGCTTGTCGTAACCAAAATAATCCGGAAACTACAAACTGTGAGCCGCAAAGATTTGCCACTTTTTATCCTGATGGCTTTTTTCGAACCGTTCATGTATTTTATGGGCGAGAGCTATGGACTGAAATATGTTTCTTCCACAGTAGCGTCAGTCATTGTTGCCACAATTCCGTTATTCTCGCCCATTGCTGCCTGGTACTTTTACAAAGAAAAACTGAGCCGTACCAATGTAACCGGACTTTTCATTACGTTTTTGGGAGTTAGTTTGGTGGTACTGGATAATTCATTCAATTTCACAGCTTCGCCATTGGGTGTTTCACTCGAATTTGTAGCAGTTTTTGCAGCCGTGGGCTATTCGGCGGTATTGCGCGGCTTATCTCACAAATACAATACGTTCACTATTATTACTTATCAAAACCTGATTGGTGCTATCCTGTTTTTTCCGTTCTGGCTAACGTTCGAATTCAACGATTTTATCGTTACTCCATTTCATCCACAGGCATTTGCAGCCATCGTCAAGCTTGCCATTTTTGCCTCAACCTTGGCATTTATGCTTTTTACCTACAGCGTTCGGAACCTGGGATTAAACCGAGCCAATACGTTTATCAATGTTATACCAGTCTTTGTCGCCATCTTCGCCTTCCTGCTTTTAGGCGACCAATTGAATTTTCATCAGATGGTGGGTATTGCCGTAGTTATTTCCGGATTATTCTTGGCACAAATTAAAATTCGAGTAGCTATTAAGCCGGAGCCAAACTAGCGATTAAGCTGGTAACTGTATAAGTGTTCTGGTTGTTTTTAGATGTGCTGTATCAATGATGAACCGAATCACAGCGCAGGTTTCAGAGCCTTCATCTGATTTGAAGAAATTGCTAACCTTGAGTTTTGACCTTGACGTTTCGAAATGAGAAAAATCATATTTACAAACATAAGCGAACCGTCAAGAAATTATTGTAACTTGTAAATGAATCCTAATTAATACTTGCGCCATGAATAATTCGTTAATGATCTACCTTAACAAGCGGCTTCACGAAAACAAAATGTACCCGCAAGAAAACCGCGAACCCGGACCAGTCATTACCATTTCGCGCGAAGTTGGTTGCGGAGGAGTGAAATTAGCCAAAATGCTGGCCGAAGAACTGAACCATAACTTTGCAATCTGCAAAAGCTGGCGCGTTCTGAGCAAGGAGATCTTCCAGGAAAGCGCCAAAGAACTAAACATGGAAATGTCGAAACTTAACAAAATCCTGAAAGAATCAGACCGTAACACGTTTGATGAGATTCTGGCAGCTTTCGGCGACAAGCATTACAAAAGCGAACGCATCATCCGCAAAACAGTTATCGATGTGATATCCAGCTTCGGGAAAGATGGTTGTTGCATTATTGTAGGCCGAGCCAGTCATATAATCTGCCGCGACATTGAAAAATCGCTGCACATCAGGCTTACTGCGCCCATAAAATGGCGGACCGAACAAATTGCACAAAGCCACCAGATTACCATGAAAGAAGCGTTGGAGTTTATTGAAAAAACTGAGAAAGAACGTGAAGCCTTCCGCAAGCACATCAGCGAACAGGCCCATCACGACAATATGTTTGACCTGATCCTGAATATCGAGAAGCTTGCCCCCGAACAGGTTATTCAGATTATTTTGCATGTTGCCAAAGTGAAAGGTTTACTCGAAAAACGATCAAGCAAAATCGAAGTCTTTTAACTGGAAATAATGCCCAATCAATAACGATAAAATGACGGGGTAAAGATTGTCAGTACCGTGATAATCTCCAAGCGTCCCAAAATCATATTGAACGCCAGATAGAATTTATCGAATACCGGAAGACCCCCAAAATTAAAAACAGGCCCAACCAGCCCCAACCCCGGGCCAATGCCCCCAAGCGTAGTAATAATGCTGCTGCTCGATGTGGCAAAATCGAGCCCGCTGGCAACCATCAGAAACGTCCCAACAGTAAAGGTGCCAATATAGATCAGGGCAAACGTCATAATCGAACGGACGATACTCATTTCAACCGGCTTGCCATTGTATTTGATGGTATAAATGCAGGCAGGGTTTGCAATTCGCCTGAACGACTGCCTTATTCGCCTGAATATGATCACGTAACGGGAAATCTTGATCCCGCCTCCGGTTGATCCAACACAAGCTCCCACAAACATCAGAAAGAAAATAATACCGGGAGCATTGTGCGGCCAAAGCAGGTAATCAGCCGAAGCAAAGCCGGTACAGGTCATGATGGAAACGACCTGAAATATCGACTGCCGAAATGCCATTTCAACATCGTTGGAATAATATCCCAGAATGATGACCGTGAGCAACAACGACGAAATGATAACAATCCAGAAATAAGCCCGAAACTCATCGTTTTGAAACACCTGTTTCAACTTCCCCTTAAACCCAAAATAATGCAAGGCAAAGTTCATCCCGGAAAGGAACATAAACAAGGTAATGACATATTGTATGGCCGGCGAATAGCTGATAATACTATCGTTTTTGGTTCCGAAGCCCCCGGTGGCTATGGTTGCAAACGAGTGGCAAACCGAATCGAACAAGTCCATGCCCAACACCGTGAGCCAGATTATTTCCAAAATGGTCAGGACGATATAAATGAACCAAAGCCTTTTGGCTGTTTCAATCAGTCGGGGTGAAAGGCGCTCTACTCCGCCAATCGAACCTTCAGCAATCATCAGGTGAGTTCCCGCTACTTTGAAATAAGGCATAATTGCAATTACCAACACAATAATCCCCATGCCGCCAATCCAGTGAGTCAGGGCACGCCAGAACAACAAATACTTAGGCAATGCCTCAATATCGGATAAAATAGACGACCCGGTCGTGGTAAAGCCCGAAACGCTTTCAAAAAAAGCATCGACAAAACGGGGAATTCCGCCACTGATCTGGTAAGGCAGTGTACCCAAAAGCGAAATAAACAACCAACTCAGCGAAACAATCAGGAAACTCTCCTGCTTCTTTGCTTCGTGCATCGCTTTACGGTTATACAAACCAGAGAGCAAAACACCAATAATGCCGGTAACCAGAAACGACTCGAACATCACTGCATATCCCTGGGTCTCGCCATAAAACGCGGCGACCGGAATCCCCAGGAGCATAAATAAACTCTCGAATATCAGCGTTACGCCAAGGGTGTGAAGTACAAACCTATAGTTTATAAACGATTTCATCATCTCTGGTGTTATCAGAATACTTTCTGAACCAGCAAAATTTTACTGGTTCGCCCTCCGTTTGGTTACAACCTTTTTAAATCGGATGGCAAAAGTAACCGAAAATACATGAATCCGGATATTTCCTGAAAAAATCAATTCACCGTCGCGCAAGGGTTTGCTTTTTTTTAATAATTAGTTTGGAAACAAGAGAACGACTTTCAGTTCGTCGCCCGATTTCCATTTACGCGAAACCTGACAGTATTCGCCCGGATTAGTAACATATTTTACGTTTCCCAACGAAACAAAAGCCTGAGGGGCCCATTCCGGAATCCGAACAAACAAATCGATCAAACGCGTATCTTCCAGCTCGAACCGAACCCGGACTTCTCCATGTTCTGGATACTGTGTCTCCTGTACAATACGAACTTTTCCACCCGTCGTATGCCAAAACTCAAGCGACGATTCGCCAAACAAGTTTACATACACCTTGTCGTAATCGTGCATATAGAAAGCCGAATCAATCAAGTTTCGAGGTATCCAACTGGACACCAACTTATTATAGAGCGTATGCTCAAGTGCATCGGCAAAACAGACTTTGCCGGTCAACCGAAGCAAGCGTTTGTTCAGCGTAATCCACCGGCGTGTATTTTCTTTTTCTTCCGGAGAGAGCACAAATCCGGGGTTCGAGGCAACAATTCCTCCAGAGTTCACCCAAATGCTGTCGAACCGGTGCCAATCGTTCAGAAATGTCTGCCACGAGCCGGCTTTTCCGGACAACGTATCAAGCTGAAAAGTCAGGCGTTGTAACTCCGGGTTGACAGATATTGACACGCTATCCTCTGATAGAACTGATGAATCCGGGCAATTGCCCTCGAACACTCCCCCAACCCAAACCTGTTCGGGGGCAAACGATAAGGCCCCCAATTGAGGCATCTCACGCGAATGGTCCTTGCAGCCCATCAGAGCCACCCAAACGACGGCAAAAAAAGCCTGTTTCATCTTCTGTATAATTTTCAAAGCAGGTTCGTAAAACTTTCGTAACAGCTTTAACTTTTCAAAGAAATTCGCACCGGAATGGAATTGAGCTTGCGAATCGGAGCGCAGCAAAGATCCACGCAGTGAAATCAGCCAAGCGAATGGCCATTTGTACATTCCCGATTGACATGAGCCTCATCTCCTATCGCTATTCATGAAAAATTTTTCTTTTTCAAACAGATAAGCCGGAAAGAGGTTCAATCAGCAAACAGACAAGAAACAAAATGATACGATTTGAAATAGAGCAGATAGAGTGTCTGACAAGGTCACCGAACCAATAATCGCCACTATTTTGCTCCGAACACATAAATACGCCCGTCGTTGGCACCTACTACAATTTTACCGTCAGCAACAGCCGGACTGCCGGTTACGGGGCTGCCAATCTCGTAGCGCCAAAGTTCTTTGCCGGTTTTCAAGTCGTGGAGGTAAAGCATCCCATCCATGGTAGCGGTCACTACTTTCCCCGACACAATGACCGAGGAAGCGTCGATGCGGTTCGAAAGACGTGCCTGCCAAACCACCTTCCCGGTATTTTTGTTCAAACAGTAGAGATTCCTGTCTTCATTGCCAATCACAATCAGGTCGCCGCTCAGGGCTGGCGATGCAATAAACGGCAGGTTTTTCTGGGGGTCGTCGTAGGTCCACACTACCTTCCCGGCATCCAGGTCGACCCCAAAAAAGCGGCCCTCGTAATCGCCCACATAAGCCCGATTCCCGTCGATAACCGGCGACGAGGCCACGTAAGTTCCCAGGTTTATTTTCCGGAGCAGTTTACCCGACAAGGCATCGACTAAGTGCATATAACCGTCGCATCCGCCAAACACGGCATATTTGCCATATAAGGCCGGTGCCCCGTTGATGTAGTTGTCCGATTCGTATTGCCACAGGCTGTCGCCTTTATCGAACCCGACACCATGCAAATAATAATCGTAACTGCCAATCATCAGGATGGTTTGCCGGCCATTGACATACCAGTTGGCCGATCCGTTAATCTGGTTATCGGTTTTATATTTCCAGATTTGTTTGCCGGTTTGGGCATCGAGCCTGAAAAACCAGCCATCGAGCGAACCAAAAAAAATAGAACCATTCAAGATCAATGCCGGAGCTTCGATTGCATTCCCGGAAACAAACGACCACTTCAGCTTCCCGTCGAACCCGATGGCATACATCTTCCCGTCGGTCGATCCACAATAGACCGTATTCCCGGCAACAACCGGAGAAGCTTTCACATCGTCGCCCGTAACAACCGAAAAGAGCAATTGCGGTTTCTCCGGAAGCGCGTGCAGGGTCGTCCCCGTTAATTGTCTGTTTCCCCGAAAGATGGGCCAGTCTTGCGAAAAAACAAACTGGCAGGTAAATAAAATTAGCAACAGGAGAATGACATGTTTTGATTGGCCAGCAAAGTGTCTCATTGATTATTTTCTGAGTTCTTAGATATTCAGGAAAACCAAAGTTAAAAATTTTCGGGAATCCGGAGCAACTCAGTACCCCGTATAAAACCAATCGGAGCACAAGCAGTAGGGGTTGTCTGCCCAAAACCCGGAAATCGCGCTCAGACAATTTTCTCCCCGAATAAAAAGATAAAAAACCACTATTATCCGACTAATCTAAAATTCTGAAGATATTGTCTTCTAATTTTCTGGTAGTCAGTCATTATTGTTTTTATTTCAAAAGTCACCCCCCTTCAAAATGCAAGTTTTGTTTGCAAGGATGATGCGGTGAACTCCGTT
>JAJUGZ010000087.1 GCA_029265715.1 Bacteroidota bacterium | reverse complement strand
TTGGTATCAGCTGGTTTATCCCACCATGCATTTCCGAAACGTTTCCAACGCACCAAATCGGTACGACGATGACGCTCACCCAAGAATTCACGTCCTAACTCATCAACAAATTCATCGTCGGTCAGCACGCTGGTGTTACCAACATATTTATGTGCATCGAATGTACCGGGGAAAAAGTTACGCGCCCTTACGGCATCCAGTAAAGCGGCGGCGCCATCTTTATCGTTTGCCCGGTATTTACATTCAGCCAACGCATAATACATCTCGGCCAGGCGGATTTCAGGAGCCGAATTGAAATGAAACAGGTTCTTAGACATTGGTAACCAGGGAAATTTGATAAAACGGATGCCAGTATTTTCTTCGCCGGTATTAACATGTGATCCTTCGCTCCAGCGTCCATTCGGTTTTTCAGAGAAACGCCCGCACTGATCAACAAACGAAAGTGGTTTTCCATTCCATTCTTCGGTGCCTTTCACCATTTTGGTACTATCGAACCCAAAACCTTTAGCGTAGTTGAACTCATATTGCTGGCCAACCAGGAAGAATCCGTCGTATTTACCGTTTGCATCGGTTGTACGGAATGGTTGTTTGCGTTTATCATCGTTCGAGTATTTTTCGTAGGGTTTCCCCAGCTTATATGTGTAAAGGTTTCCATCTAGGTCACGCGACGGAGTCAGGGTAATACCATTCCAGCCCCCCCAGTCATTATCCAGCGAATATCTTTCCTGATAGTGCATAAATGCATTATAAAACCAGCCAAACTCATAGATGTTTTTAGCATGCGGAAACTCCATGATGTTTTCAGGAGAACGGTAGCCACCAACGCCAGAACGGAATGGCCCGGTGTAATCCGGATCCAGACTATATGTGCCGTATTTGCCATCGATAATGTCTTTGGCATATTGGGCACATTCAGTGTATTTCGGTGTACCAGTCCAAGCTTCGGCATTCAGATAGAGGCGAACCAGCAAGGCAGCAGCGCCACCTTGGTCCCAACGACCGGCGCGTCCGTTTTTTGGCAAGGCTGGCAACGATTCTTTTAACTCTTTTTCGATAAAAGCAAATACTTCTTGTGGTGATGACTGCCCTTTTACTTCATTCACCGTAGTTACAATTGGAATTTCACGGAAATAGTCAATCAGAAACAAGTAGAACCAGGCGCGAAGTGTACGTAACTCGGCAATATGTTGAGCCTTGTCGGCTTCGGTAAGCCCAAATTTGGGATAATCGAGCCCAGTAAAGTCGCTGATAAACAAGTTACACTGGGCAATACCCTGATATGGGCCCACCCAAGCACCGTAAACAACACCTTCGTTGTCTGTCCATTCATGTCCGTGCAGGCGAATCCACTGACCTCCGTCCCATCCGTGTTTCCCTTTCTGTGCCCACACAAACTGGTCGGCTGTTAATTCCTGGGCCAGCCAGCGATCTCCATCCCAACCACACCAGTGTCCATGTTCGTATGGACGTACCAGCGCAGCAATAATTGAATTTTTATCCTGATAGTAAATGTCGGTTGTCAGGGTATCAAATACTTCTTCATCCAGATTGGTACACGATGGTGTTACCAATGCCAGAAACAATAAAAAGTAAAATATGTTATTCTTTAGCTTTTTCATCCGAAAATAATTTGTTTTTGAGTTGTCGTATGGAACTCGCATGTAGCAATTTTCGCTTCGCGGATTTCCACTTCGTTTCAATTCATCCTTGTTTGTGTTTTGATATAAACATGCTCGTTTCATAGTCTTTCAACATTTTGATTATTTAAAAAGTGGAGTTATTAGAATGTTACCTGGACGCCCAATGTGTAATTACGGGTAATCGGATATACATTCAGGTCAACAATGCCCGGCTCCAACCCGGCGATATTAACTGTTGTCGGATCAAGACCTGTAAACTTGGTCAGGGTGAAAACATTCTTTACAGTTCCGTAAATACGAAGCGAGCGCAAGTACTTGTTGGTAATTTGGGGAGACCATCCCAATGTGACGTTGTCTAACTTCAGGTAATCGCCACTTTCGAGAAAGTAGTCGCAAATAACTTTCCCCGATGTAATATGCCCATTGCGGGTATATGCATCTTTCAACAGGTTCACGCCAGGTTCGGCAACTAACCCGTAATACATTTGGTAGGTATTCAAAATCTGATAATCGAAACGCCCCCTGAAATACAACGATAAGTCGAAGTTTTTGTATGTAAAATTGTTACCCCAGCTCAATTCTACACGGGGAGCACCATGGCCCAGGTAAGTTTTGTCGGTTTCTTTACCTTCTGACGAAGCAATAACTTTTTGAGATCCAACCTTACCATCACGCCAGATCATAATCTTTCCTTCTTCGTTTACGCCGGCATATTTATACCCGTAAAAGCTTCCGATTTCAGTCCCATCTTCAAGCCGCTGGGCATTCCCCGGGTTGCCGGGTGAAGGAAGCCAATAGCGGTCCATGTAACCTTTGTTGAAAGTACCGTTCGAGAACTTATCGAGCTTGGACTTAATGTAAGAAGCCGTAACGTTGGTCGAATATGAAAAGTCATTTTTCTGAACAGCATTCCAGTTTACAATGATTTCAACCCCTTTGGCGCTGGTCGATGCCACATTGGTGAAAATCTGGTCGTGGAGGAACGGAGGAACAGGTGCATCGTAGTTTGTGATTACGTCTTTTCCTTTACGGATAAAGGCATCTAAACTACCGCTCACCCGATTCTTAAACAAGGTATAATCAACCCCCAGGTTATATGAAATTTGTTTTTCCCAGCGCAGATCGGGGTTCGGGTTATTCGATGGCCCGTAAACCTGGATCCACTGGCCTTCGTCGTTTTGCCATCTGCCGAATCCCTGATAACGTGCCAATGCCGAGTAGCGCCCAAATCCGGAGCGACCGGTTTCGCCGTACGATAAACGGACTTTCAGATCATCGACAAACGAAAGGTCTTCCATGAAATCCATCTTCGACATACGCCATGCGGCTGATGCTGCCGGGAACATGCCCCATTTGTTATCTGCTCCAAACTTGGTGTTTCCTTCGTAACGAACCGATCCGGAGAAAAGTAACATATCATCATAACTGTAATTGGCACGACCAAAAAAGGCAATGGTTTTTTCTTTGCTTTTCCACGAATCCATACCCAAGCGGCCTTTCTCTAACTGCCATTTACCAGCATCCAGATTGTTATATTTGAATGCATCTGAGGGAAAGTCCATATTTTCGGCCCAAAAACCATGATTATTAAACTCCTGGTACGAGTAACCGCCCATCAACTTAATGTTGTGTTTGTCGATAGTTGTAAAATAATTGCCAATCCACTCGAACGTGTAATCAGTCCATTTTTCATCCTGAAGACGGGCACGACCGGTACGGTTGTTATCAACCGATTCTTTTGACTTTTTCGTGTAGTATTCGCGGCGATACTGGTCATGAGCCTGACGGGCCAATTTTACTTCAGTGTTCAAATTGGTCAACAGGTTCATTTTAATATTGAAGTCGATGATTGAATACACCTGATCAGAACCATTTTCCCGTTCTTTCAATTCTTGGACCGGATTAAAGGTGGCATAACCATACATGCGATAATATCCGGAAGGATCGGTAGCATCGTAAACCGGGATTGTTGGGTTTAATTTGACAGCTTGCTGGAAAACACCATAATTGGTATACTCCTCAACAGCCGTTTTATACGAAAGATTTCCGCTCAATTCGATAAAGCCATCCATCGCTTTTTGCTGAAAGCTGGCGCGAATGCCTGTTTCCTGACGCTCAGAAGCAATATCGATCGCAGTTTTTTCTCGGTAGTTGGCCGAAATGCGGAAAATGGTGTTTTCGTTACCACCGGCAGCCGAAACGAAATAGTTTTGTCCGAAATTATTTTTTCGAATCAACTCATCATACCAGTTGGTGCGGGCACCGCGATCAACATCAATTTGATGTGAAAGGAATTCCTCAGCCGAGAGGATATCGGGTTTAGCAGCTACCACATCATGATCGATATAACTATCGTAGGTTACAACAACTTTACCCGATTTTCCGCGTTTGGTCTGAACCAGGATAACCCCGTTGGCCGCACGCGAACCATAGATCGCAGCAGCAGAGCCGTCTTTCAAAACAGTCATCGACTCGATATCTTGCTGGGCCACATTGCGAAGATCGCCGCCTGGCATTCCGTCAATAATAATCAGCGGGCCATTTCCTGCATCAATAGAAGAAGCACCACGCACCTGAATATCGGTGCCACGGTTCGGATCAGCTGCGGCCGGGTTTGAAATTGTTACTCCGGCAACTTTACCATCCAACATTTGCAGCGGACTATTGAAAGCTCCCTGCAACAAGTCTTTACTGGCGACACTTGAAACGGCGCTGGTCAGTTCCTTTTTCTGCACAGAACCATAGCCTACGGCAACAACTTCCTCAAGCCCAATTGTTTCATCTTCCATAACAATTGAAAAATTAGTTTGAGAACCAATTTTTACCTCGAGCGGTTTCATCCCGACAAAAGAAAACACCAATGTTGCATCGTTCCGGACATTGGTAAGTGAGAATTTACCTTCGCTGTCGGTTATCGTCCCGTTTCCGGTGCCTTTTTCAAGCACAGCAACGCCCGGAAGAACGGCCCCGGTTTTATCCTTAACTGTCCCGGTTATGTTTTTAGCTTGCTGGGCAAAACCGGCCCCGACAAAATTCGAGTTGGCCGCAAGGGTAATGACAATGTTTTTATCCAAAATACGATACGTATACGAACTACCTAATACTTCCGACAAAATCTCATCAATAGTGGAATTTTTAAAATCAACCGAATAGCGTTTCTGAAGATCTAACTGGTCGTTTTTAAAAAAGAACCCAAATTCGCTGGTTCGCTCAATCTCGTGAAAAATATCAACGACCGTAGCATTCGAAAGTTTAAGGTTAAGCTTGGTGCTCTGGCTGTACGTATTCGAGGCCATTGCGAAAACTGCTATAAAAAGCAGCATAACTGTTAGTCTCATAATTAGAAAGAATTTCTTAAGCCTATGCCAGTCCTGGCATGACAATGACTGTTTTTTTTTCATAAATTTAAATCGTTAAGTTTAACAATGAGGATGAACCAACATCCTCTATTTTATAGCAAGGAATACCCTGGCCGGTGTTCCTTGTTTCAGTTTAATACAGATAGATCAAATCCGGTCCATCCGTTTTATTTTCAATACGATATTCAATTTTAGTTGTCATTTTCAACATCTCCAGAACGTGCAAAATAGTTGTGCTGCGTTTGATCACACTCGTGTACTTTTCATCCTCATGGACTCTTGCTTTGAGAATAATTTTGACGTCATACCATTTTTCAAGTTCCCTGCAAATTTCGCCAAGCGTTAAGTTCAGGAATACAAACTTTCCATCCTTCCACCCGATAGAGAGTTCAGGATCAATCTTCCCCTTCCGGTACAAATTTGTATTTTGATTGTAAGCCATAAACTCCTGAGGCCCGAGCTGAAATTTTTGAGCCCCGCCATTAATAGAAATATCTATAGCCCCTTCTTCCAGTGTAGTCACGATTTCCTTGTCGTCAGGATATGCTTTGATGTTAAAGCGCGTCCCCAGATCGCGTACCTGGATTTTCCCCAGATCAACTACAAAATTTCGCTTTTCGTTGTGAATGATTTCAAAATAACCTTCGCCAGAAAGCATTGCCCGGATGTTCTGCGGATCGCTTTCGTCGATCCGGATTGATGAACGCGAGTTTAACCAGATTTTCGAGCCGTCTTGTAAGCTTAAAGTAGCTACGCTGCCTGGCGCTGCCGAGAATTCTCGAAACACCGAGGGAACATTTTTATGCGGAACCAACAAATAACCAACCACCAAAGCCACAACCAAAATAGCAGCATATTGAGCGAGTTGCACCCAGATCGTGGGGTTAGTGCTGTTCGTTTTTTTATTTGTCTTGTTCCAGAACGACTCAAACAAAACTTTCCGTTGCGATAACGAAACCATCTGGAGGTTTGTCGCCGACACCGACCATATATTCTTCAGGCGTACATATTCTTCGGCCAACTCGGCATCCCGATCGGCCTGCTTAAAAAATAAATCGCACTCCTCCCTGCTTGCCTCTCCTTTTAGAATCCTGATAATTGTATCGCTCACTTTACTTACTTTTGGATAGTTAACACGAACCACGCAAATGACCCTATCGAAAAAGCAAGAAAATTTTGGTTCAGGCAAAACTTTTTCACAACCCGACTGTCAAAATCACGACAACAAATTGGAAAACAAACAGATAACCGCAAGGTAGTCTTTTAGCTCAACACGCAAAATTTTCAACGCTTTCGACATCCGCGCTTCAACGGTTTTTTCGCTCAGTCCCAATTTTTCAGCAATTTCCCGGTATTTGAGATCCTCAAACCGGTTCATTCGGAATACCTGCCTCAGGTCGTCGGGCAATGCATCAATGGCCTGTTCTATTTTGATTCTCAGCTCTTCAAAATCAGTAAAACTTTCTCCAAGCTTTTTCAGGGCCTCGTAGTTATAATGCCATTCCCGGTTCTGATACTGTTTCAGGTGTTTTTCAAATATCTGCTTGTCGCGGAGATAATTCAGACAACTATTTTTGGTAATTGTGTAGAGGTAGTTCTTTACGTTCGAATCGCGGGTTAGCTCGGCTCTATGCTCCCAGAGTTTCAGGAACGAATCCTGAACAATTTCTTCGGAATCCTTCACATTTGAAGTATACTGCAAGCACAATGAAAACAAGACCCCGAAAAATTCGTTGTAAAGTTTTCCGTAAGCTAGTTTATCGCCCCGTCTCAATTTCTCAACTGCAATGTCAATATTTCCTGTCATAGCGGACATAAATTACAGAAATCTGCAACGCATATCTGAGTACAACAAAATCAAGTAATTATTGCTGGTCGATCATGTTTCCCGACTTAGACCTAATGAAATCCGGAGTTTGTCCAATTTTGAAATTAAGGTTCATAGTTGTATGTGTGTTGGTTAAGGTTTCATAAGTAAATATTGTTGTTAAAATATTGAAATTTAGGTGTGTACTTATGGAACTCCATACCATGAAAATTAGCTTCTCTAATAATATTTACATGGCCTTTGATGCACCACCATAAATTTTGTTACCGTGCCATGTTCGGTTCATTCGTATAAATTTTCAAAGCAGGTTTGTAAAAACTTTCGTAACAGCTTTTTCTTTTCAATCAAATTTGCACCGACATGGAATAGCCATTTGTACATTTTCGGGAGATATGAGCTTTGCCTCTTATGGCTATTCCATCGGTAAAAGATCAATATCAGCTGTATATAGTAACTACCAACCTTCGGGGCCCGCCGTAATTCCGGAATTCGCACAAGTAAATTCCCTGCCAGGTTCCCAGGTTCAGCCGGTGATTGGTGATCGGAATTGTCAGGCTGGCCCCCAGCAACGAAGATTTTAAATGAGCCGGCATGTCGTCATCGCCTTCATCGGTATGCGAATAAACCGGATCGTTTTCAGGAACCAGTTTATTCATAAACGATTCAAAATCGTCGCGAACCGACGGATCAGCATTTTCATTCAATGTCAGCGCTGCCGACGTATGTTTCAGCAACAAGTTGATCAGCCCGACTTCAGGCAAGGCTGGCAATTGGTCGGTAATCGTGCGGGTCACAAGGTGGTACCCTCTTCGATAGCGGGGTAAGGTTATTTCAAACTGCTGGATCATCTCTAAAACTATTTCTTCAAAAAATCATCAAATGCATTATATGTTCTTCCGGACAGCCGGCTTTGCTCCCATTCCGCCTGCCGGGTCGTCCATTGCCCGGCCCAATCCCGCAAAACCGGGTCAGCCAGCTCGAAAAACATTTTATACGACCGACAAAATCTTGGCCTCCGCTGGTCCTGAGGATCTTTTATCCGGTCTTTCGTGCAACCGCCAAAACAATGGCGCAGCCAGGGACAAATCCGGCATTCGCGCGGCAAAAGCGTTTTTGCGGCGCCAAACGCTTGCTGTTTTTTCGAGTTCAACATGTTAATGATCCGGTCGTGCATAATGTTCCCCAATTTCCAACGCGGTTCCACAAAAAAGTCGCAACTGTAAACATTCCCGTTGTGCTCGATGACAACGTATGGGCCGCATTCTTTCATCATAGTACATTCTGGCGAGTTAAAACCCACATACGAATGAAAGACTGACTCGAAGTGCCTGATCGACGTGGTGGGCTTTCCCTCCTTGAAATCATTGAGCCAGAGCTGAAACATGCGTACCAGAAATTTTCCGTAATCTTCGGCCGAAACCGAAAACAGGGCGGCTTTGCCCGGGTCATCCTTGTCGGTTTCAACAATGGGGATAAACTGCATATACGTTAGCCCCAACTCTTTGAAGTAAGCATACAACTCGTCGGGATAATTTACCGAATAGTTGGTCACACAACACATGGCATTGGTTGCAACATCGCTGTCGAGCAGCATTTTGGCATTATCCTCAACCCGTTGGTGCGTCCCCTGCTGTCCTTTATCGAGCCGGTAACGGTTATGAATGTGTTCCGGACCGTCGAGCGAAAGTCCGACCAGCCAATTGTACTCACGTAAGAATCCGACCCAGTCTTTGTTCAGAAGCAAACCGTTTGTCTGCAACCCATTCCCCACCGACTGATCGTGTCCGTATCGTTTCTCCAATTCGATGGCACGTTTGTAAAAATCCAGCCCCATCAAGGTAGGCTCGCCGCCCTGCCAACCCAGCGAAACCGAATCGCCCGATTGTTGCATGACCTGCCGAATCGTCTCTTCCTGAATTTCAGGCGTCATCCGGTGAAGGGTATTTTGCGGAAATAATTCTGATTTCTCGAGGTAAAAGCAGTACTCGCAGCCCAGGTTGCAATCTGGACCAGAAGGTTTTATCAGTACCGAATTTAATGGACGATGCCTGGAACCCATGTTCAGTTCGTTTAGTTTAGAGAACCAAACATAGAAAAAAATCACGGATATCAGTTCAACAATTCACGAATCTGCATCATACGGTTGCTCCGCTCAACCGAAAAATCAGGCGAGTTCCCCTGAAGAAACTCAAACAGGGCAAATGCTTTCTGAAGTCCGGCCTGGCGTGTTGGGGTATATTCGAACTGAATGTTTTTCCCGATCAGGAAAAGCACTTCGGCTAATTTATCCAGATGCTCTTCCCTGGAAAAATTCTCGCGGACAACTTTCAAAAAATCAGTATCAGAAAGAAAAAGCAACTCTTTTAAATCGATTTTAAGTTCTTCTGAAAACGCCGTAAAAACCGCCTTTTCGGCTTCTTCCGGGTTTTCGTTATCCGGAATATGGAGTAACCGGCTAATAAGCTTGGCCAAAAACAAGGTCAGCATCTGAATTTGCCGCATCAAATAATCGTGTTGTGCCATACTGTTCGGTTTAACGTTTCGCCCTAAGCTGAACCACGGTTGGCGTTGTTATCATCATTGGATTGCCGAAATTTAACAAAAATTATTCGGACAAGACAATTAAAAACCATCAGCGAAGTTATTGATTCGGAAATACTATTTTTGTCGGCATGAGACGGAATAAATCTTTCATCATTCTGGCTGTAATCCTTTCGGTTACCCTGAGCGCCCTGGGCCAAAGCAACAATGCGACCTTGTTCGGAAAAATTACCGACGGGAGCGGGAAACCGGTCGATATGGCCAATATTTCGCTAAAAGGGTTCCCCATCGGGACTGTTTCGAACGCTGATGGCGAATATTTACTTCGGGTTCCTTCGAAAAAGCAAATCACCATCGTGTATTCGATCATTGGTTTCCAACCGGTTGAACGCTCCATTCGCTGCGACGAAGAAGAACGCCGCGAACTAAACATCACCCTTCAGCAAACCGATCAGCAGATTGACGAAGTACAGGTTACCCAACTCCGTCGAAACAAGACCAACATAACCCGCATCGACAGCAAATTCATTAACAACGTAACCGATGCCAGCGGCAATGGCGTTGAAGCGCTCATCAAAACCCTGCCCGGCGTATCGACCAACAACGAACTGAGTTCGCAGTATTCGGTGCGTGGAGGCAATTTCGACGAAAACCTGGTTTATGTAAACGACATCGAAGTTTACCGCCCGTTCCTAGTCCGCTCCGGACAGCAGGAAGGCCTGAGTTTCATTAACTCCGATATGGTTTCTTCGATCGAGTTTTCGGCCGGAGGGTTCAGCGCAAAATACGGAGACAAAATGTCGTCGGTGCTCGACATCAAATACCGCAAGCCAACCGAACTGGCCGGTTCGGCCAACCTCGATTTTATGGGCGGGACCCTTCAACTGGAAGACATCAGTAAAAACGGGAAATGGTCGCATATCACCGGCGTCAGGTACAAAACAAACCGGTATATGCTGGGCAGCCTCGACGAAAAAGGCGATTACAATCCCCGGTTTACCGATGTTCAAACTTACATCACCTATGCATTTAACAAGAAATTTGACCTTTCGTTTTTAGGCAACCTGGCCAACAACAACTACCAGTTTATTCCTGAAAACCGGAAAACCAGCTTCGGAACCTGGAACCAGGCCTACAACACCACCATCTATTTCGAAGGCCAGGAAATCGATAAATTCAACACGGCAACCGGGGCTATCTCGGCCAATTATCACCCGAACAACCAACTGAACCTGAAACTGATTGCCTCGGCCTTTCGTTCGACCGAAGAAGAAAACTACGACATTTTGGGAGAATATTACCTCAACGAACTGGAACGGGACATGTCATCGGGCAATGGCGGCGACAGCGCGCTGAACGTAGGTATTGGCGCTTTTCTGAACCACGCCCGCAATAACTTAGAAGCAAACGTGATAAGTCTCGAACACAAAGGAGCTTTTAATACCGAAAAACACCTGCTGAACTGGGGCGTCAAATTCCAGCGCGAGGTAATCGACGATGTGGTCAACGAATGGGTCATGCGCGATTCGGCGGGATACTCGTTGCCCCACCACAATAACCCTGACAAACTGGAACTTTACAGCAGTGCCAACGCAAAAAACAAGTTGAGCTCTAACCGGATCTCGGCCTATATTCAAGACACTTACCAAATACCAGTTTCGTCTGGATCGCTGTATTTCAATGGCGGTATCCGCACCCAGTATTGGGATTATTCCGGACAAACGGTGATAAGCCCGCGCGTTTCGTTCAGCTATTTCCCGGAGAAAAACCCCAACGTTTCGTATCATCTTTCCGGCGGAATATATGCCCAACCAGCCTTCTATAAAGAACTTAAAAATCTGGATGGCCAGTTAACTACCAACGCGAAGGCCCAGCAGTCGGCACAAATCCTGGTTGGCTCCGACTATATTTTCCAAGCCTGGGAACGGCCGTTCAAATTCACAACCGAGCTGTATTACAAATACCTGTGGGATTTGGCCCCTTATCAGGTCGACAACGTGCGCATCCGGTATTTGTCTGATCAGAAAGCAACCGGTTATGCCACCGGGCTCGACATGAAAGTAAACGGCGAATTTGTGAGCGGCGTCGAATCGTGGGCCAGCCTGTCGGTGATGCAAACCAAAGAAGACATAGCCGGCGACGGGCACGGCTACATCCCGAGGCCAACCGACCAGCGAATTAATTTCAGCATTTATTTTCAGGATTATCTCCCCGGAAACCCTTCGTACAAAATGCACCTGACCGCCTTCTACGGATCGAGGCTCCCGACCGGGCCGCCCAAAGGCGAGCGCTGGCAGGATACCTACCGTATGCCGCCTTACCGGCGTATCGACATGGGCCTTTCGAAAGTGCTGGTCAACGAAGAGCACAAGTTTAAAAATTCGCGGTTCCTCAACGAGATAAAAGACATGTGGCTAAGCCTGGAGGTTTTCAACCTGTTGGGGGTAAACAACACCATCTCCTATTTCTGGGTTTCGAGCAACTCGGGCGACATGTATGCCGTGCCCAATTACCTGACAGGCCGAAAACTAAACCTGAAACTCTCGGTACGTTTCTGATGCTTTTATAAAATTGTAAATCATTTAATACTAAATATCCATGTATTTCCCGATTTATCAGGCCGATGCCTTTACCGACAAACTTTTTAAAGGGAACCCGGCCGCCGTTGTGCCGCTCGACGACGAATGGTTACCCGATCACACCATGCAGCAAATTGCCGCCGAAAATAACCTTTCGGAAACCGCCTTCCTGCTTCGAGAAGACGAACATTTCCTGATCCGGTGGTTCACCCCCCAAGCCGAGGTAAAACTCTGCGGGCATGCAACCCTGGCCTCGGCGCATATCCTGTTTACCGAGATGGGGATTAAAGGCGATATCATTTCGTTTTTCTCGGCCAGCGGTTTGCTCACCGTACGCAAAACCGGCGACAAACTGCAACTCGATTTCCCGGCCGATTTTGTAACCGAAGTAGAGAAAAGTCGGCCCCTGATTGACGCCATTGGCACCGAACCGCTGGAAATGTACAAAGGCAAAACCGACTATTTGCTTGTTTACGCTGATGAAGATGCCATCCGCAACATTCGGCCCAACCACCCGCAACTCCGCCAAACCGACGCCCGTGGCATTATTGTGACTGCCCCGGGTAAAACCGTCGATTTTGTGAGCCGCTTTTTTGCCCCGGGCGTCGGGATCGACGAAGACCCGGTGACCGGTTCGGCCCATACGCTGTTGGTCCCATACTGGGCCAAACGAATGGGCAAAAACCAACTCGAAGCCTTGCAACTATCGGCCCGCGGCGGACGTCTGTGGTGTGAACTATCCGGAAGCAGAGTGCTGATTGCCGGCCAGGCCGTAACCTACCTGCGCGGAGAATTCAGGTATTAACGAGAATTAACGTATCCGGTATCTTTATGTGAAGCTGAAATTTTCTCCGGAGAGATTAACCCGGCATACGCTTCACAATATAGATTATTGAAGCTTACGAGTTCGCGATGTGTCCCGGCAGCCAAAATATGCTTGTTACCAATTACAAAAATGCGGTCAGTTTGCCGGGCTAATTGAACCCGGTGGGTGACAAAAACGATAATCATCTTTACGCTTTCGTTCAGGCACTTCGTGCTGGCCCGTGATGAAAAATGTCCACCGGGCATTTTTTTATCGCCTCCCCCTGCCAGTGGTGCCAGATGCAGTAGCGCAACCGGTTTTGCAGCCATTAGTCCAGTTCCTTCAGCCTGCCTCTTGCTAACGGTCCGGAGCCTTATCTCCGCCCGTAAGGGACTTACACCCTCTGGGGAAAATGACCTCCGACTCCGACTGTTATGCAAAATTTATTTGTATTTTTAAACTTTACGGACAGCTTACATCAAACGTTGGGCGTCATATTAAGAATGGCATCTCTACTGCTAAGAAGTAAGTAGCAGGACTGATTTTACAAATGATGAATTTTAGAGAATTTATAGAAAACTATTCAAAGCTAAGTGATTCTGACTGGATTACGATTGAACAGCTAATCGAGAGAAAGGAATTTAGTAAAAATGAGGCCATTCTCGAAGAGAATAATGTCTGTAGGTATTTTTATTATCTTGAATGTGGGTTGATTAGATTCTATAATAACATTGACGGTAATGACTTAACTAAAACATTTACCATTGCGCCGTATTGTTTTACATCTAAAATAAGTTTCAGAAAGCAAATTGCTTCTATTGAAGGTATACAAGCATTAGAGAAATGTGTTGTATGGCAAATATCATACGACAATTATAAAAAGCTTGAAGCCTTGAGTTCATGGAATGTCTTTATCAGAAAATTACTTAATGAAATTCATGACTATTCCGAATCCTTTTATTTGGAAATAAGAACAATGACTGCCGAAGAACGTTATAAACAGATCTTAAACAAATATCCGGTTGAACTGATACAGAAAATCCCTTTAAAGCATTTGTCTTCGTTTTTAGGAATTGCTCCTCAATCATTAAGTAGGATTCGAAAAAAAATTCAACCTGTTAACTGAAATTAACATAGGTGAATTTAACTCAACAGATAATTGTTGAATTTTGCATCGTTTTTTTAATATGATAATCATGCAAAGTATTCGCAGTAAATTAGTAATCTGGTTGATTAAAAACAGGCATTTGTTCAAACTTAAATTTAAACCGGAAGTTGTTGATGAGACCTTTTCTGTAAAAGAATTTCGTGAAAGAATAAATAAGATATCGTCAAAAATAAAACTTCCTAAAAATATTACTTCCCGAAAAATTTCTTTTGAAGGAATTAATGCAGAATGGATAATCCCGGATAATCCCCAGGAAGATAAGGTGCTTTTATATATTCATGGGGGAGGTTTTATTTCAGGTTCATGCCTGACGCACCGTATGCATGTTGCAAAATTTGCAAATGAATGTCAATTAAAATCTTTGGTTTTTGATTATCGCTTAGCTCCTGAATATCCTTTTCCTGCAGCTCTTGACGATTGTATATTAGTCTATAAATGGCTCCTAAATCTGGGATATAACTCAAAGAATATAATCATCGGAGGGGAGTCGGCAGGAGCAACATTAACGCTATCATTGTTATTGGCATTAAAAGACAATAATATTGATTTGCCAAAGGCTGCCTTTTCAATTTCACCTATAACTGATTTAAGCTGTAGTTCGAAGTCATTTGAATATAATTTCAAGAATGATGTTGCCCCTATGGGTTCATGGACTATTTGGACGAAAATGTATGTTTCGGATAATGATATTAAAAACCCGTTAATATCACCACAATTCGGAAATTATGAGGGAATTCCACCATTGTATATTTGTGTCGGAACACATGAAATACATTATGACGATTGTGTAAATGTTGCTAACGTTGCTAAACAACATGGAGTTAATGTAACATTAAGGAAATGGGATAATATGATTCACGCCTTTCCTCTTTTAACACCACTTTTCCCCGAAGCGAAAAAAGCTTTTGGGGAGATATGTGAATTTATAAAACAGGACACAAGCAACAATCGTTAAATTCGGAAAAGCACGAACGCATGATATCATCTATATGTCATAGATATTTAAGTGGTTAATTTATGCTTTCTACCCTGCATCAGCGTTTGTGTCGGTGGATAGGAACGCAGTCCGCAATCACTTACGGTTCATAAACTCAATGGTTATACCGCAGCCTAAAAACACAATGGCGATATTAAAAGATTAAAAATGGAATGAAAAAATCAAAAATTGAAAGGATAACAATTTGTAGTAATAGTTTAGGCAAAGAAATGAGTGTATTAGTTTATTTGCCTAAAGATTACGATGAAACCGATTATTTCCCGACACTATATTTTCACCACGGAAGAAGTGGGGATGAAAATATTCTGACCGATGCAGATATACATATTACGGCAGATAAACTGATAGAAAATAAACAAATTAACCCTTTAATTATCGTTTGCCCAAATTTGGAAAATAGCAGAGGGTTAAATTCATCATCTGCATGCAAGGAGGTTAAAGACCCATTTGGTAGAGTAATTAATTCTACTTTAACACATTTAAATTTTTAGATATGAGCTGTTTATGTCTCGTTGTCTGATAAGGTGTCGATTGTACATTTGGTCAAAGAACTGTTCTTCGGTCATTTCTTTATAAAGTTTAAAAACGAACCACTTCTTGATGTCATTTGCCGAAAGCAGCGGTAAGTCGTTGAAGTTCCGAAGTTTTTCTTTCAGGATAAACGACGACACCAAAAAATTCAAAGCCACCTGGTGTTGCCAAGCCAGCCACTTGCGCGTTTGAAACTGATCTATCCCGAGGATTTGCTTTGATTCTTTGATA
>JAJUGZ010000165.1 GCA_029265715.1 Bacteroidota bacterium | reverse complement strand
TCCTGTTAACGACTGGCCCGAACGTAATTGCTCAAGGGCTTTGGCCTGCATGGCCTTGTATTCTTCATTCATAATAGCTGTTTCCATCTAATACAAGTATAAAGGTTTTTTGTATTAGACAGAGTTCAGTTTACAGCCTCAAAAACCCGGAATTGTTGGCTGACATTCCGGGCTTTTACTTTTTTATAACGAACCCTGTTCTATTCGATCACATTCACTTCCCGGTGCAATTCAACACCAAAGCGGTCGAGTACCGACTGCCTGATTTCTTCGGAAAGCTCATATATTTCGCGCCCGGTGGCATTCCCGTAGTTCACCAGCACCAGCGCTTGTTTGGGATGGACACCGGCATCGCCACGCCGGAAACCTTTCCATCCGCACTGATCAATCAACCAGCCGGCAGCCAGTTTCACCTGCCCTCCGGCCTCCGGATACACCGGGATTTCAGGGAATGACGCTTTTATCTGATTGGCAAGTTCTGCCGAAACAACCGGGTTCATGAAAAAACTTCCGGCGTTTCCGGTCACTTTCGGGTCGGGCAACTTCGATTCGCGAATGCTTATCACTGCTTGCCGGATGTTCCAGAGCGAGGGGCCCCCGAGTTTTTCCACTTCGGCAGCTAAATCGCCATATTTCAGTTTAAACTCCGGAAACTTATCTAACTTAAAGGTTACCGATGTTACAATAAACCGGCCTTTCAACTCGTGTTTAAAAATGCTGTCGCGGTAACCATAACGACAGTCGGAAGCCTGCATACAATACTCCTGCATGGTTTTCAAATCGAACCCTGTGACCGACTCGATGCGCCCGCAAACCTCAACGCCATACGCACCAATGTTTTGAACAGCCGACGCCCCCACTTTCCCCGGAATCAGCGACAGGTTCTCCACGCCTCCCCACTCGTTATACACGCAATAATGCACCAGTTCGTCCCACGAAACACCGGCCCCGGCTTCGAGCCACACATGGTTCCGGTCTTCGTGCACAACCTTCAACCCCGGAATGTTCGGGTGAATAACCAGCCCTTCGAAATTATTCAGAAAAAGCAGGTTGCTGCCTTCTCCCAAAATCAGGAGCGGCAGTTCGTCCCAGCCTTCGGTTTCATTCAGAAACTCCGGAAGCTCACGCGCTTCGGTAAACTCATAAAAGAACAGAGCCGAGGCATCAGTTCCAAATGTGTGATATCTTTTAAGCGGAAAATTTTCTTGAAAACGGACCATCTGGAATATTTTCGGGCAAAGATAATAGACAAACCCGCTATTTCGTTTAATTTGCCGGAAGGAAAAAACGAAAGGCGCGGTGCACAAAAGGAATCACTCACAGAAATTAGTTGACCGTCGATTGTGTCTTCATTTCCTTTTGTTTAAAATTAATTGACCCAAACAGCAAGCAGTAACGAGAATTACAACAACAATTACAACCAAAAATATCCACATTGAAAACAGTTTCGCTCAGCGTGATCAACGATCTGGTAACCGACAACCGGGTGCATAAAGTTTGCCAAACCCTGCAGCAAATGGGCTTCTCGCCCGTGCTGATCGGGCGGCAGCTCCGGCACAGCCAGCCCGTTTCGCGCACGTACCAGACACACCGCATGAAACTGTTGTTCCGGAAAGGACCGTTGTTTTACCTCGAATACAACCTGCGGCTGTTCTTCCTTCTCCGGAAATTAGCCCCGGATATTTTTGTGGCGAACGACCTGGATTCGCTCCCGGCCAATTTTCTGGTAAGCCGGCTCAAACATAAACCGCTGGTGTACGACAGCCACGAATATTTTACCGAGGTGCCTGAATTAATTGGTCGCCCCCGGGTTCAAAACATCTGGCTCTGGCTCGAAAAAAAGATGGTCCCGAAAGTGAACGCGGCTTATACGGTTTGTGGCTCCATTGCCGATATTTACCGCCAACAGTATGGTGTCGATTTTAAAGTGGTACGCAACCTTCCGGAGAAATCGTTGGCAACTCCTCCGGAATTCAAGTTGCCCAACCTCAATAACCGAAAAGTCATTTTGTACCAGGGGGCGCTCAATATGGGGCGCGGACTGGAGGCAGCCATCCGGGCGATGCAATTTATCGACGGGGCGGTTCTGGTCCTGGCCGGCAACGGCGACATTGCCGAACCGCTGAAACAACTGGCCGAAAAACAAGGTGTGGCCAATCAGGTTATTTTCACCGGACGCCTGGCACTCGAACAGTTGGCCGGGCTAACCCGACTGGCCGACCTGGGACTTTCGATCGAGGAAGACCTGGGGCTGAACTACCGGTTTGCCCTTCCGAACAAACTGTTCGATTACATCCAGGCCGGAGTGCCGGTTTTGGTTTCCGACCTTCCGGAGATGCGTAACGTGGTCGAAGAATACCAAGTCGGCGCTATCGCAAAAAACCATTATCCGGAGCAGTTGGCCGAAAGCATCCGAATGGCGCTTTTCGATATGGGAAAACGTGCAGTCTGGAAACAAAATCTCCCGAAAGCCGCAGCTGAATTATGTTGGGAGCATGAGTCCGGCGTCATTCGGGAAATCTACAGCCGCTTTGCCTGATTAGTCCATCAGAAGCGAAAGTTCCGGCGAGGTCATTGTCGGGGTTACTTCGGTCACCTCATAATCAGTTACCCCATTAAAATTAAACGGATCTGATCCTAAAATTTCATAAGTAATTTATTAATTCAAATTCTTTATTTATAATGTTTTACAAATATCAGTTAGGATATTTCAAATTTTCAGCACTAGTGTCTCGTTAAAATATTAAAACGTTCTTTGAAAAATTTGATAATCATTTATTTGCAGTGTTTTTGTAGCGTGACGATTTGGATTGACTTTCTTCGGGTTTAAAATTGTAAAAAATGAACCAGGGAAAGTTTGTATTTGCTCAGATTACCGAGTTCTTGCCACGCAGGGTATTTGACCGTATCGTCCAAAAGTACAATGGGAACAAACATATCCGAACATTTACATGTTGGAACCAGATGCCATGTATGGTTTTTGGCCAACTTACCAATCGGGATAGTCTTCGCGACTTGATTGTTGCCATTGATGCACACAAGGCAAAATCCTATCACTTGGGACTTGGTTCAACCGTTGCCCTTTCCTCCCTAGCAAAAGCCAATATCCGCAGGAACTACAAGATATATGAAGAGTTCGCCTGTCATCTGATTGATTATGCCCGCAGGGTTTGTGTATGCTCAGACTTTGAGGTAAAAGTCGATGGCAATGTTTATGCTTTCGATTCCACAACAATTGATCTTTGTTTAAGCGTTTTCTGGTGAGCCGAGTTCCGTAAGGCAAAAGGGGGCATAAAGATGCACACCCTCTATGATGTTAAAACTCAGATACCAAGTTTTGTTTACATCACCACAGCTTCGGTTAATGATGTTAATGCAATAGATCAAATCCCTTATGAAAAAGGTAGTTATTACATCTTTGACAGAGGCTATAACGACTTTGAGATAAAGTATTCATTCACCAATGCCAATCTGGAACAATACACACAATAGGCATTGGCGTATATGCAGGCACAGCGGTTCTTTGTCGAACATTGCATCAAAGAATCCAAGCAAATATTGGGCATAGACCAGTTTCAGACACGCAAGTGGCTGGCTTGGCAACATCAGGTGGCTTTGAACTTTTTAGTGTCGTCGTTTATCCTGAAAGAAAAACTGCGGAACTTTGATGATTTGCCGCTGCTTTCAGCAAATGATATCAAAAAATGGTTTGTGTTTAACCTATACAAGGAAATGCCAGAAGAACAATTCTTTGATAAAATGTATGATTTCCACTTTATCAGACAACGAGATATAAATAACTCGTATCTAAGAATTTAAATATGTTAAAGTAAAATTATTCACTTTTTAATAAATAGATATTGAATCATTCAATATAACGAAATACATTTGATGATATTAAACTACAAAAATAAAACTATGAAAACATTAAAAATTACTTCGACTGTGTTATTAATTCTTTCCTGTCTGCTCTCATTTTCACAAGTCAAAGTACTAAGCACCGGTAAAGTAGCTATTGGTGGAGGAACAATTAACAATGCTGCAAGATTAAATATTTCTGACACTAATAATTCTACGATTTATAGTAAAGCATTGATGACTTTTGGCTGGGGAGATGCCGTAAAATCAGAGGTTAACAGGACTGACGCAATTGCATTAAGTGCATGGTATAATGATAACAGAAACTTTATGGTCTTTGGCAATGGAGATATTTGGAGTGCGACCCAAATAACGTTTTCTGATTCCATATTAAAGACAAACATTAATCCGATTGATAACCCACTATCTAAAATACAAAAACTTAGAGGAATAACTTATAATAAAAAAAACGACACAGAAGATAAAAGGAAAGATCACATAGGGTTGCTTGCACAAGAAGTTGAAAAAATATTACCTGATCTTGTTTACGAAGATGAACATGGAACAAAAGCAATCGCCTATGTCGAAATAATTCCTTTGCTGATTGAGTCAATAAAAGAGCAGCAAAAATTAATTAACGATTTACAAACTGAACTTAATTATATTGAAAATGATTGCTGTAGCAAAAATGATAATTTGAAAAATGCATCTATTAAGACTACCCAAATTGAAAACGCCGTATTGTATCAAAACACACCTAATCCATTTTCTCAGACTACCTACATTAAATGCTTAATTCCCCAAGCGACCACAAACTCCATGATAGGTGTCTATAACATGCAGGGCACTTTACTGAAAGAAATAACTATCACACAAAAAGGAGAGGTAACAATCGAAATAGGCAAAGCAAACTTGGCTCCAGGTATGTACCTATACTCACTTCTTATTGACAACCGAGTTATTGATACAAAAAGGATGGTCTTAACTAACTAACATAATAAAATGAAAACAAGTTCAATATTAACATTTATTATTGTTCTTCAATTTATACTTGATCCGCAAGTTGCATGCACACAAACATTAGGTCAAGATAATGCAATAACAATCGCAAAAGAATGGATGAAAGGATTAAGAAAGAATTCCACAAAAGAATCTCCTGTAACCAAAGATGTTAAAACAAAAAAATAAACGATCAAACATCATTTTACGCCATAAATTTTGAAGGAGGAGGATACGTTTTAATTGCTGGGGAAGAAGGCATTCATCCGATTATTGGGTATAGTAACAGTGAATATTTTGACGAAAATCATTTGTGCGAAAGTGAAAAAAAATGGATTGAATGTGTTAGTTACAACATAGAGAATATTAGAAAAACAAAAAAGGAATCTCAACTAAAATCAACAAAAATACAAACAAACATCGAAAATGAACTTATAAGT
>JAJUGZ010000005.1 GCA_029265715.1 Bacteroidota bacterium | reverse complement strand
AGTATTGATGCCTTACGTTCAGCATTGGTTGTAAACTCAATACCAGGCACATACTTCAAGACCTGATTACATCTGAAAATCCCGACATAAAAATCTTCCCAATGCACGACATTCCCTTCGTAAAAATTATAATTAGCATAATTAAAGCGAGTCCATTCTGCGAGCTCATTCCATGGTGACGAACTCCATCCTTCATCTGAAGTCAAATCATAACGAAAAGACAACCAACGCATCCAAGTCCCTTCTTTGTATAGATAACTATAACAAGCATTGACCCCGGCTTCTGCATCTGATGCCGTTTTCCAGAAAGTTTCTGTTGTTGCCTGGTTTGGGTTCTCAATATTAAGCAAGTCTTCACTGCAACCAGAAACCATCAGCAGCAACCATATAAATATTGAATAGTATTTAAAATTCTTCATGTTGATCGTTTTAAAAAGTTATTTCTAGTCCTGTCATTAAAGAACGGGTATTGGGGAATGAGAAAGAGTCTGCTCCCCGGTTCCAAACATTTGTATTGATAAAATCTGGGTCAAGACCTCTATAAGAGGTAAATGTTATCAGATTATTTCCGCTAACATAAAACCTTAATGCTTCGATTCCAGTTTTTTGCAACAACCTTTGAGGGAAGGTATATCCTATTTGAAAATTTTTGAGTCTCAAATAGCTTCCTTTTTCAAGGTAACGATCGCTGTCCCGGGTATTGCGGGTATCGTTATAAATAACCCTAGGTGTGTTTGAATTTGGATTTACCTGATACGGTTCTTCTCCCTTTTTAAATTTGAAATAGTTTGAATTATCGGCAAAATAACGTCCCTGCCAGTAGGCAACATCATATACATCATTCCCGGTTTGTCCGTACCATGACATCGAGAAATCAAAATTTCGCCATGATGCATTCATCAGAATAGAAAACTGCAGATCAGGCCATGGATTCCCTACAATTTGTCTGTCATTCGAAGTAATTTGTCCATTATCGTCGGTATCAATATATTTCACGTCACCAAGTTTAGGCCGTTTACCATCAATATAGATCGGTGCGCCTGTCGAGGTCACATAATTATCGATATCGCCCTGGGTACGGAACAATCCGTCTGTTTTCAGCAAGTAAAACATTGAAAGAGGACTTCCTATTTGAGATTTTGTCTGACTGGTATAGTAAACTTCTTTTCCATAGCCCAAATCTACAATCTCGTTTTTCAACGTTGTTATATTCGTGTTTATACCGTATTTGAAATCCTTAATCTCATCTCTCCATCCAAAAGAAACTTCGAATCCGGTATTTTTTAAACTGGCTGCATTTGCTACCGGTGCACCTCCTTCATTTCCTGTCGCATAAGCAATAGGCATTCCAGTTAATACATCTGTCGTTTTTGCTATATAATAATCAACCCCAAGAGATAGTCGGTCTTTAAGGAATGTTGCATCAAATCCAGCATTCATTGTTTCTTTTGTTTCCCAGCGAAGATCAGAGTTGACCATTTTCACCTGAGTCGCCCCTGAAACCAAGCTCTGGGATGTTCCAAAAACAGTAACGATTGTCTGATTTACCGTGCCAATATAATCCCAATTACCAATAGCTGCATTCCCCAGTTTGCCCCAATTGGCTCGAACCTTTAAATCATTCATCCATGGCAAATTGAAGAATTTTTCTTTTGAAACTCTCCAGGCTCCCGAAACAGAAGGGAAATTCCCCCACCGATTAGCTGCAGCCAAACGCGAGGTCCCATCCCGACGGGCAGTGAGTGTAAGATAATATTTGTTGTCGTAGTTGTAATTAACTCGTCCGAGGTACGAGATAAGTGCATTTTCTCCAATGCTGTTTGAGTTCATCTGATTTGACTGACCGGCATCCAATACAGTCAGATATTCATCTCCCAATAACGGAAATTTCAACCTTGATGCCCATAAACTTTCAGTAAAATACGTTTGATAGGTAAGCCCTACAACTGCATCAACATGATGTTTCGCAAAATTCCGGTCGAAGTTTATGGTATGTTCAATCAATTTATTGTATGTCGTAACATCTTGCTTTTGGCTCTCCGGGTCACGGTGTTCCTGATTTAATGTCCAGTTCCCTTCGCCTCGAAACCAACTTTTATGAAACCAATAATAATCGATCCCTGCATTGAGCTTATATTTCAACCAAGGCGCCAGTTTTAATTCAGCCCAAAAGGTACCACTAAGACGATGTTGCTTTTCTCTCTGATCTTCAAGATCTTCACGAGCTATCGGGTTAGTCCCAAATGTACGGGCATTTGCCTCGCTACCATATCCATATCCACCGGGATTATTGGCATCGTAAACCGGGATTGTTGGCAACATTCTCAAAAAATCATTGTACGGATTGGTTTGCAATGGATCTTTGTCGGATGCCGAGAAGAATAAGTTTTCGCCAAATGATAAGATCCCTTTCTTCCCCTCTGTATTTACACGCAAACTGTAACGATCGTATGAGTTGCCATAAGTTACACCTTCATTGTTATAATATCCTCCTGATACAAGATATTTAGAAAATTCATTACCTCCAGATATTGAAACATTGTAATCCTGAACCAAAGCTGTTTGTAATACAGCATCCTGCCAATCGGTATCATAATCCCAATGATCTTGTTTGCCGGCAGTCCATGTTCCATCTTTGGCTCCTTCTTCATAGGCCAGATCATTATAAAACTTATATTCTTCGGCATTCATCAATGGATAACGAGGCGACCAATCGAATGACTCTTTAGCGGAAACATTCACTTTCATCGGACCAACCTGCCCTTTCTTGGTTGTGACAATAATAACCCCATTGGCCGCCCGCGAACCATAAATTGCAGCAGTTGACGCATCTTTTAATACTTGTATTGATTCAACATCGGCGGGATTAAAATCAGCGCCCGGTGTTGCAATCATTCCATCAATGATCCAAAGTGGGGTTCGGTCGCTCAGGGTACCAACGCCGCGAATTTCAATAGATGCGTCTTCTCCAGCCTTTCCGGTTCCCCTTACATTTACACCGGTAGCAAGTCCTTGCAACTGGTTGCCAATCGTTCCTGCGTTTGTTTTTTTCATTTCATTAGATTTAACAATAGAAACTGCTCCGGTTAAATCTGATTTACGAACGCTTCCATACCCGATCGCCACGACCTCATCCAACCCAACAGTTTCCTCTTCCAGCATAACGCTTATTGTGGTTTTACCCGATACCTTTACCTCCTGGCTTTTCATCCCGACAAACGAAAATACCAATACCCCATCGCCCGGGACATTTGAAATAGAAAATGAACCTTCGTTGTCGGTAATTGTCCCGTTGCTGGTCCCTTTTACCACCACCGTTACCCCGGGCAACGGAGCGCCCGCCGAATCGGATACTTTCCCTTTGACGGTTATCGCTTTGGGCTGATCGGCATACAATTCGAACTCCTTAGGCAGGATAACAATGACTTTCCCTTTAATGGTATAGCTCAGGTCTTCATTTTTCAAGACACTATCCAACACCTCGGTTACGAGTTTGCCCTGAAAACTACCCGAAACTTTACTGCCGGAATTAATTTGCTCATCCTTATAGATAAAGGAAAAATCAGTTTGATCCTCAAGCGTTTGCAATACCTCTTTCAAAGTTGTATTCTCGAATTTCAGGTTTAACCGCTTGTTTTGGGCCTGCGAAACCGTGGCATACGATTGCAGGATAAACCCCAGGATAAAGACCAGTTGTAACTTCATAATCAGAAAGATTTTCCATCGGTGAAAAGACGTAATCTTCCCATCGACCCAATTGTTTTTTTCCATAATTTTGGTTCGTTTTGTGATTAATAAAAAAACCGTTAACACAAACATTTCGAATGGGGGATGGTGGGCATTCCCCATTTCTTTTATCTCATTATCTTATATCTTACCGCTTTTCAAGGTTAATACTAAACTTTCGGAAATCGTCGCGCGAATAACTGATCGGCAGGGTCAACTGAAAGGTATGCAATACCTCATCAATCGTTTCTTCATTTTTAAAGATCCCCGAATAAACGATACCGTCCAGCTCCGGATTCTTTATATCGATTTCCACATCATACCAACGTTCAAGTCTTTTTACCAGCTCCTTAAAGGTGACCCGGTCGAAATCAAAGACGTTGTCTTTCCATCGGGCCATGCCGGAAGCATTTACAGTCTTGACATCAAACTTATTATCTGCAAATGTGACGGTCTGTCCCGGCATTACTTCCAACGTTTGCTTTCCTTTTTTGATTTCAATTTTCCCTTCGATGAGCGAAGTTTCTGTCCGGCCAAAATCGGAGTAAGCGGTGACATTAAATTTGGTCCCCAAAACCCGGACATTGTAATCGTGTGTTTGTACCGTAAAATCGGTTCCCTTTAATTTGGCAACTTCAAAATAAGCCTCGCCCGACAATTTGATCTCCCGGTGCCCATCCATAAAGTTACTGGGATAAGAGATGGTCGATTCAGAATTCAACCAAACCCGGGAGCCATCCGGAAGTACCAATTGCGACTTTTCTCCGCGCGGGACTTTTGTTTCAAACCAGGCAACCTCTGTTTTCATGCCGGGCCTGGAAAATAAAAAGTATGCCGAGGAAAAACCAAACACGAGTGCAACAACCAACATAGCCGCAATTTTCAGAAAAGACAAATTGAGTGCCCGAATCTTGCCCGAATTCGGCGTAAATACCTGCCCGTGAATGAACAAACGGTTTTTCAATTCTGCAAAAGAGCTTTCCAGAAGCGGGTGTTCCATGTCATCCGGATTAAGTCCGGCCTTTTGCCTGTCGAAATAGGCCTGGTTATTGGGGTCTTCCTTGATCCACTTCAGCAGTTCAACCTCTTCCTCGGGCGACAATCGCCCGTTAAAGTAAGCCGAAATCTTATCCTTTATTGAATCGCTTTGTGCCATATTTGCTGCTTTTCGATGATAAAACACGTTTGAGGAAGCATTACCCTACCCCCTCCCTGAAAAAAATAAAATAAAACATGGAAGGCAGACTATTCCAGCCCACGCAGGATCAGCCATACGATTGCCATGGGCAGGTAATCGGCAAATTGTTCGCGGTAAACGGCCAGGGCTTTCGAAATATGTTTTTCCACGGTTTTGAGGCTTATTCCAAGCCGATCGGCTATTTCCTGGTTCTTCAGCCCGTCGATGCGGCTCATGCGGAATACCTGCCGGCATTTATCGGGCAATGAACTCATCACTTCAATTACTTTCTGCTGAAGTTCTTCTTCGATCAGAATATACGGTTCGTTCCCAACCATATCGATGTAGTACAGCTCTTCGCCCAGATACTGATTTTTTACCTGCGATTTCAGGTTCTCAACAACTTTCAGGTGACGCACATAATTCAGGCTGGCATTTCGTACCATGCGGTACAAGAAGGCTTCCGGATATTTGAGTTGAAACGAACCGTGTGTTTCCCAAAGCTTAATAAACACGCTCTGAACAACATCTTTGGCCAAGCCGCTGTCGGCGATAATTTTTAGTGCGAATGTGTAAAGACGCGGAAAGTAAAGCGCGTAAAGCTGTTCAAATGCTTTTTCGTCGCCACGGGAAACGGCATTAAAAAGTTCGATATGGGTCAGGTCAGTTTTCAATGAGAAATTCGTTGCAACGTAATCTCCAACGAATATACAAATTGCCGGGCGAGAGAAACCCCGGCATCCTGATTTTTTTCAGGGAATCTTTGCAACGATTGAAACTAAAAAAAAAGCAGGCCCCAGAAAAAGAGGCCTGCCAGTTTTCAAATTAAATGATCTTGTATGTATTAATAACCCGGGTTTTGCCACATCACACTGGTATTATCGTAACGATCCATCTCGGTTTGCGGTATTGCAAAGATCGCGCGAAAAGATTGCACATTCGCCGAATACCGGCCATTCCCCTCGTCTGGTTCGTCAAGAAAGTTTTTCATTACAGTTACAAAATCGCCCCAACGCACCAAATCGAACCAGCGTAGGCCTTCGAACATAAATTCGGCTCTTCGCTCCTGTTTGATAGCCGTCAGGAAAGAAGCGGCAGATGCAGTCTGCAACGAAGTAAGGTTTGTCAGTTTAGCCCGGTTTCTCACCGCGTTAACATATCCGACTGCCTTTGAGGTAGGGCCTTCTGTCGCATTTATTGCTTCGGCTGCCATCAACAGAACATCCGAATAGCGGATGATTGGCAAGTTGTTGGCCCAATCAGTCGCCGATTGCGGTTGGTACGAATGACGGCTGAATTTCGTGCACCAGGTATAACCTTCAGCGCCCGTACCTTTAATTTGATTTGACGTAGCAATCGTCTGGCGGTAATCGCCCGGTTCATACGCTTTTACCATATTGGTTGAAACTTGCAGGGCCGCACTCGATCCGCGCAAAGCATAGCCTTCTGTGCCGCTGTAACCTTCGGGCATACACATTTCGCTAAAGTTCTGCCCTTCGCCAGTCAACCCTCCGATATACTGCACTTCCCAAACACGGTCTTTTGAAACATTATTATCATACGCATCCGTGAAACAGTCCTCATAATTTGAAGCCAACGAATAAATGCCCGAGTTTATAACCGACTCCAGATATGTTTTTGCATTAGCCGGTTCATTCATAAACAGGTACAGGCGCCCTAAAGCCGCGCTGGCTGCATATTTGGTAATCCGCCCGGCATCGTAGCTGCCCCACTTTTCAGGAAGCAGACTGATTGCTTCCTTATAATCGCGTACAGCCTGCGCAAATGTTTCAGCCTGAGTCGAACGCTTAATTGAATAAGTTTGAGAAGTGGTGTATTCTGCGTCAACAATTAACGGTACGCCACCAAAAAATTTTCCCAAATTGTCATAGGCCCAGGCACGCATGGCATAAGCCTCTCCTTTGATATATTTTTTTGTTGCTTCGTTATCAAAAGTTACATCGTCGATACGTATCAGAATGCTGTTACAGCGCGTGATAATCACAAACATGCTTTGCCAAACGTTGGCGATACATGTGCCGTTTGACGTATCTGTAAACGTATCGGCCCCGTCAGAGTATGTATTTGTATTGACAGCATTTGCATCATCGCTGCGTGCGATCAGGAAATGCAGCATTCCGGTTTGCCCATCGTAAACATCCTGCAGCTTGGCATAAACAGCCGAAATTGCCAGTTTAAAATCAGACTGGGACGTATAGAACGTTTTCGTTGTGTACAATGATTCCGGATCCGGATTAAGAAATTCGCTGCAGCTTGTGATCAACGAACCCGAAATACTTAGTATAAAAAGCCAAATTATTTTCGATATATTTTTCATTTTGAATATTATTAGGGGTTAGTTAAAAAATTAAATTGACACCTAACGTATATCTCCTGCTGAGAGGATATGTACTGTAATCAACACCAAGCTGTGTCGTTCCGTTGCCATAACTGCTTGTTTCTGGCGTATACCCCGGATAATTACTGAAAGTATACACATTGTCAATTGAACCGTATAGCTTTAACCGCTGTACCTTCAGGGTTCGAATGGCTTTTGATGATAAGTTATAACTTAAAGTGATATTCTTGATCCTGACGTATGTAGCATCATAAACCCGTGAGTTTGTATCATCAGCCCAGTTGAAGAAATTCTGCGTTTTGCCGTCCCACGACATATCGATGCCGTGCGCTTCGTTATACTCAGTCGGGATTGCGGCCTTTAAATAATCCGGCTTGTAAGTTCTGAGCCAACGGGCGTATGATGTTCGTCCCGGGAATCCGCAGTCAATATGACGGGCGCCAAGGAAATAGATATCGCCACCCACCTGGCCTTGCAAAAGCACGCTTAATTCAAAGTTTTTATAGGAAAATTTATTGGTTAACCCCCAGGTCAGATCAGGCAAATTACTTCCGTATGGGACAAAATCATCTGAATTTATCTTACCGTCTTTACTGGTGTCCACATACTTGAAGTTACCTTCTTCTTCGCCTGCCAGAATAGGCACTAAAGCATTCCCATTGGCGTCAAAGTCGCTTGCAGACAGAAACCCGTCAGTAGGCAAAATGTAGAACTGAGAAACCTGGCCACCAACTTTTGTAATAAACTGGCCTCCATTGATCGAGGAAATGATCTGGGTCGTATTTTTCCCCATTTCAAGGACTTCATTGCTATTGCGCGACAGGTTTAAATTCGTATCCCATTTAAATCTCCCATCGGTATTATGAGAGGTCAGATCAACTTCCCAACCACTGTTTCGGATCTTACCGATATTGGTAAGCGTTGAGCTGAAGCCCGTAGTGTATGGCACTGGAACATCAAACAGCAGGTTTTTGGTAATATTCCGGTAATAATCGAAATTAAACTGAATGCGGTTTTTGAAGGCCGACAGGTCAAAACCAAGGTCAAGAGATTGTGTTTCCTCCCATTTCAAATCAGGATTGGCAATGTTTGAAGCTGCCGCCCCCGATTGTTTGGTTCCGCCAAAAGCAGAATAATAGGTCCCTAATTGAGACAAATACGCATAATCGCCAATACGGTCGTTCCCTGAAGTACCCAAAGAAGCACGCAGTTTCAGCAAATTAATCGATTTTATATCTTTCATGAAATTCTCCTCATTGATCTTCCATCCTGCTGAAAAAGAAGGGAATGTTCCCCATTTGGCATCCATCCCGAAGCGAGACGAACCATCGCGGCGCACGCTGGCAGTAAAAAGGTATTTTTCCTTGAAATCATAGCTGACACGACCAAAGAACGAAGCGTTGGTATATGTTGTCTTTTGGGTGATTGCCGTTACTGCAGTTGATGCCATATTCAATGTAGTAATATTTTCGTAAGGCCATCCGGCAGCCTCTAATTTGGCTATATAATAATTCTGCTTCTCAGCGCTTTGTCCCAATAAGATGTTTAAACTGTGTTTCCCGAACTGCTTATCAAACGTAAGAATATTCTGGACCACCTTATCATTTGCACGGGACGATGAGCTGTTCCCCGACGATTTGTAAGCGCTCCGGTTTACTGATGCAGGCTGGAAGTATTCATAAGTGATACCGTCGTAATTATTGCTGTATTGTACTTTATAGGTCAACGATGGTAAAACTTTCCACTCGCCCCAGATAGAAGCCTGTACACGTGTCGTTCGGGTATCGTCGGTTGTTTTTTCCAACTGAGCCAGCGGATCAATCCAGGTAGCTCCCCAATCATCTGAGGTTTCTGTTGATATCGGCACACCAGTATAATTATTATCTGAAGTCCGGATACAAACACCCGGAGCCACCAGCGGCGACATCATCAGGGCATGGTGAACCGGCGAGTCCTTCCCCTGGCGGTCGCCCAGATTGGCGCTGCCCTCGCCCTGTTTCGAATCTGAAAATGACATATTCGTTCCTACTTTGAACGTCTTGGTAATATTCAAAGCCCCATTCAGGCGCATATTGTAACGGTTGTACCCGGTAGCCTTTATAATACCTTCCTGTTCCATGTAACCAAGCGACATGAAAATACTTCCGATATCGCCGCTTGCTGATGCAGATGCTTCATAGTTCTGAATCGGAGCAGTCCGCAATATTTCACTCTGCCAATCCGTAAAATTGGTAAACGTGTTCCAGAAACTCGGTATTTGGTATATCTTAGGTCTGGAAGACATCGGATCGCTCATCGAGCCTCCGGAACGAATATAAGTCGCATTCCGCATGTACATATTGTATGCAACCCACTCCGGACCGGTCATCAGGTCAAGCTTTTTCTCCGGAGTCTGCAACCCATAATAACTGTCGAATGTAATTGTCGGTTTGCCAGAACCCGCTTTCGTTTCAATAAGTACAACCCCATTTGCTCCGCGCGAACCATAAATAGCTGTTGCCGAAGCATCTTTCAGGATTTGAACCGTTGCAATATCGGAAGGATTGATATCGCTCATGTTATCGCGTGGGACACCATCGATCACATATAGCGGGCTACTGTTCCCGTTGATGGTGTTAACACCGCGAATTCGGATTGTAAGTTCTTCGCCCGGGGTACCACCATTGGCTGCTTGTGCATTAACTCCGGCCAATTGCCCCTGGAATACTTCGCTGATCGAAGAAACAGGCCTGCTTTCCATCGCTTCGTTGGTAATTTTTGAAACCGAGCTGGTCAGGTTCGACTTTTTCACGGTGCCATAACCAATCGCAACAACTTCGTCAATGCCAATGGCTTCTTCTTCCATGGTTACGGTTATCGACATTTTCCCGGCTATCTTAACCTCCTGGGTTTGCATCCCTACAAACGAAAACACAAGCACCCCGTCAGCGTTAACACCCGATAAACGAAAGCCACCATCGTTGTCGGTAATCGTCCCATTAGTGGTCCCCTTTACAGAAACAGTTACCCCTGGCAAAGGGGAACCGGTATTGTCTATGACCTTCCCGCTTATGCTTTTTTGTTGTTGGACACTTTGGAGCGTAGACAAAATAATATGTCGGTCTACCTGCTTATAACTTACATTCGAGTCTTTGAAAAGATTGTCTAAGATCTCATTAATTGACTTATTCTTTGCATCTATATTCACTCTTCGATCCAAATCAATGGCATCCCGGTTATAAACAAAATAAAATTCACTTTGCCCTTCAACAGCTTTCAGCACATCCAGTACGGTTACATTGCTAAGCTCCACTGTCAGTTTAGTCGATTGGGAATATCCGGTCACTGCAAGGGCCTGAATAATTCCCAGCAATAAGAATAAGGTTGTTAGTTTCATCTTCAACACGATTTTCGAGGAAAGCCAATAAGATAGCTTCCCGATGTTTACATCAGTTTTTTTCATACTTTTGATTTGATTTGTTAGTATTAATAAATCACGAGATTGCTTTATAAACGGGAGAGGGCGGCACCCCTTTCCTGTTTTTGTCTGTGGTCTTAATTTGAGTAATTTAAGGCATAGGCTATATTTTATTTAGGTTACAGAAAATTTGTTATTTAAGAGGTTATTTGATTTTCATATCTTTTTGTCGAAATCCCTACTGACTAATATCTTGCGTTCAGAAAACGTTCCATCGGGCTGTAGCTTCCGATTTTGATATTCGACTTTGATCGGTATTGAGTTTGACAAAATTGCCAAAACCTGCTCAATGTTCTCATCTATAAAAGTGGCATAAAGGGTGTATTCACCCAGACTAGCATCAATCAACTGAATATCAACATTATACCAACGCTCCAGTTTTTTCAGGATGTCGACAAAACGAACATTGCGCAGATAAAGCTTCCCGTCTTTCCAGCCCGTATATACATCCATGTCTTCAACCCGGGTAAACTGTATTTCTCCTTTTTCTAATTCATTGTAGGTCGCCTTGTTGCCCGGTTCCAATTTATATTCCCCCCTACTTCCTTCCGGGATTAGCGAAACCTTGCCTTCTACCAGGGTTGTTACAATTTTTCCATCGTCGGCAAAAGCATCGATATTAAATTTTGTCCCATAAACCTTAACAGCTATTTTGCCGGCAGAAACGACCATTGGTACTTTTTCGTTTTTTACCACCTCAAAGTAGGCTTCCCCGGTTATACTGACTTCCCTTAAACTACTGTTGAATTTGGCCGGACAGGAGATGCTGCTCCCTGAATTCAGCCAAACCAATGATCCATCAGGTAATACAATCTGGGTTTTTGCTCCTTTGGGCGCCGTAAACGTATTGGTTTGCTTTACTTCTAAAGCCCCTGCATCAAAATCAGGACTTGTTTGTTGCGATTTTTGGTATAAGTAAATGGTGGCCAGCAGCAATGGAATAGATAAAACCGCTGCAATCCGGGTAATCCAGCCAACAACCGATGTTTTCCTGATTGGGTAAGGACCAAAAGAAACACGATCCCCGGAGATTCTCCGCCTCAACCGGTTTAGTGAAAAGTTAATTTCTTCTTGTCCGATTTCGCTTTTATTAAAAGAAAAACCAAACAGAAACCGTTGGGCGGCCATTAATTCGTTTTCGTTGATGCCGTACTTTTCAAGAAGAACTGCTTTCTGATATTCAGAAAGGCTTCCGGAGTTCAATACATCATCCTGAAATTGCTCTTCGGCCAGCAGACGGTCTATTTTATCTTGTACACTCATAATCTTCTTTCCTGCTTCTACTATCATAGAGAGCCGGAAGAAAATTTGGTACTAGGCAAAATCAAACTTTTTTTTCAAAAAAATAAAAAAGGGTAATCAATAAATCGTCGATGTGGTCAATTCCATCCCAAAGCCGCTGGTCTATTTTGGTCCGGAGGTTCGCAATTGTACGCTGCATCAGATTCTTCACGGTTTGTTCATTAACCGCCATTATCTGCGCAATTTCGTGATACCGAAGGCCATAATAAAACCGCAAAAAAACCAGTTCGCGTTGTTTTTCGGGCAAAGCATTAATCGAGTTAATGATCATTCCCCGGAGTTGAGAGGAAATTTCAGCGATCTCCAGAAATTCGGAGTCTGTAAACGAGAAATTGTCCTTCTCAGCTGCTTTTATCACCTGATCTGATAATTCACCAACCGGAGTCTCCTTATTTGCAAATAATTTGCGGCGAAGCGAAGAAATTAAATATGCTTTCGGACTCTGAACATTTCCCAAAAAATTCCGGCGTTCCCATATCCGAAAAAAAACATCCTGGATCGAGTCTTTTACCAATTCAGGCATATTACAAATTTTAATGCCATAATGGTATAAGTCAGAATAATATAAAGTAAAGATTTGAGACAGACATTGCTCCTCCCCCTTTTTCATTTGGTTCCAAACTGCAATAACATCTATATCTCCTCTTTCCTTTTTCACACCCCAAAAATTACAAATTATTCACAAATAAATGAATATTTTGCAAATTCTGAATATTTATCACCTCATCAGGAATGAAACCAAAATTTCTCCATCCAAAATTATTTTGACCTGCCCGGCCTGGTTATTAATCGTTTATCAAAGGTAAAAAGCCATATTCCCGGCTGTATTTCAGCATCTGCCCGGCATAATCGTCCGTATAACTAATCCTGACATCAACCGGATTTCCAGACTCATCGCATATCAGTTCATACTCGGGATTTATAAAGCCTGCATAAGGAGCTATATCAAGCTTTTTAAACCGGGCCAGGATTTCGTTGTGCAACGGGAGGTCGACCCGGACGCCATACGATTCGACCAACGCCTGGGCCGCCTCAAAATCGCCTTCCGACTTAATGCGCTGCACTTCGGCCAGCAATTGTCCGAATAAATTCCGGAGCTGCTGATAATCATTGATCCGGACATAGGTTTTCTCATCCCTGCTGACAAAATCAACTACCCCGTCGGCTTTTCCATGCTCATAAGCCCAACGGCATATCAACTGCCGGTTTCGCATGTGCGATTCTTCCAGGTCTTTGCCCGGTTCGATGCGGGTAAGCTGGGTTATCAGCCCGTTCCGGAGATACGCATCATATTCGGCCAGCGCGGCATCGGGGGAGGGAAGCAATCCCAAATCCAGAAGTTTTTCATCCATCATATAATACAGGGCGAACAAGTCGGCCCGGGCTTCTTCGATGGTCGAATAATAGTTTTTTAAATGTTCGGAGGTTATCCCGTCCATCATCCGGCCCGAGCCATGCCCCAGGCACTCGTGCAGGTCGGTATGCAGGTTTCCGGCTAAATAGCCAAACTCACGGGCGCGGGCTTTTTCTTCTTCCGAAAAGGCAAACTCTTCGAGCATACCGTTACCCAGCGAATCGAGGAAATACGAATAGGTAATATTCTCGATGGTTACTGATTTTGATCCGTGTATTTCGCGGATCCACTCCGAATTTGGCAGATTAATCCCAATCGGGGTGGCCGGGTAGCAGTCGCCGCCCAGGATGGCCACATGGATCACCCTGGCACTGACCCCTCTTACGTCTTCTTTCTTAAACCTGTCGCCAACCGGCGAGTTCTGTTCGAACCACCAGGCATTTTGGCTCAGCACGTCGGCCCGGTGGCTGGCTTCATGATCTTTGAAATTCACGATCGATTCCCAGGTTGCTTTTATCCCGAGGGCATCGCCATACACTTCGATAAACCCGTTTATAAAATCCACTTCACCATCCAATTCTTTCACCCAGTCAATGCAATATTCGTCGAACAACCGCAAATCGCCAGTCCTGTAATAGGCAACAAGCTTTTCGATAACCTGCTTCTGATACTCAGTTTCGGCATATTCTGATGCTTTTTCGAGCCAGAAGATAATCTGATCGATGGCAGCGCCATACAGCCCGCCCGACTTCCAGACTTTTTCCACAATTTTCCCGTCATTCTTTTCCAAACGGGAATTCAGCCCAAACGAAACAGGATTTTCGCCGGCCTCTTTCTTTAATGCAGCATAGTATGCTTCGGCCTCAAGCTGAGTTAAACCCCGATAGAAATTATTAGCCGACGAGCGAATTACGTCCTTGTCGGGGTCTAAGCAAACACGTTTCATCTCTTTTTCAGAAGAAAACAAGATGGTTGAAATTTCCCGAAACAAGCGTTCCCGTTCCGCATTGTCAGGAAGTGGGAACCCATTCCAATCCGATTGCCAGACCAGCGTTTGAAAATAATCCGGCGAAAAGCCCGGCTCAATTTTCTCGGTCGAATAATGATGGTGGATCCCGTTGGAGAACCAGACCCGCTTCAGGAAAACAACAAATCGTTCGAAATCCTGGCATGCGCGGTTTCCGGCAAACGTTTTATAAATCTGTTCTAACACCGCCCTGACCCGCAGGTTATACCGATTGTTCTGGTCCCATAGGATATCGCGCCCGCACAAGGCGGCCCGGCTCAGATAATAGATGTAAAGCTTTTTCTGAAGCGAAAATTTATCGAACCCAGGAACTTCATACTTCAATATTTTTATATCAGCAAATTTCTCGACAAACACGTTTTCCATCACACAAACTTTTTAGTCATACAGATTAACAATTTCCACGTGCCTCCGGATGATCGCGATAAAACACTTCTTCGATCAACCGGACACTTTTAAGAGTTCTCCGGATCCACTCCAGCTTAACATCAACCATTTCGTCTTCTGTCAGGTGCCAATCGATCGTATTTTCCTGACGTAACTTGTGTGTCAAAAGGTGCAAGGTTAGGGCAACAGTCACCGAAATATTGAAACTTTCGGTAAAACCGTACATCGGAATTTTCATAAACTCATCGGCTTCCGATTTCACAACATCCGAAATCCCCAGTTTCTCTGTTCCAAAAACAAACGCAGTTTTTCCTTTGGAAAGATCGAAATCTTCCAAATTGGTATCCTGAATATGCGGGCTGGTTGCCACAATACGATACCCTTTTTCTTTCAGATGCGTTATGGCGTCAAGCGTATTTTGTTCTTTTTTATTAAACCGATGTATATCAATCCATTTCGAAGAACCCATGGCCACTTCGGTATCCACTTCAAATCGGTTTTTATTTTCAATGACATATACATCCTGAACCCCGAAACAATCGGCCGACCGTAAAACAGCGCTGGCATTTTGAGGCTGATAAATATCTTCGAAGACAACAGTCAGGTAGCGTGTCCGGTCTTTTAATATTTTATCGTATAAGTCAGACCGTTCCGGGGTAATAAATTCAACAAGAAAATCAACGAGTTCCCTCTTCATGAGAAACCTGATATTTTTTTTGGTACAACGTATGATGAAATGAGCATGGTTAGCAGAAACGCCAATTAAAAATAATTATTTGTTAATCATTCCGTTTGGGGTTTTCCAGATCATGCTCATTTCATCTGTAAATAATTTGTTTTTAAGTTGTCAGATGGAATAGCCATGATCCGGTTATTATTTTCATTATCTGTTGGTGTTTGCAAATCATGGCTATTTCATGTGTATAAATTTTCAATGTTAGTTCGTACAATTTTCGTATCTATTTCTGTTTTTCAAAATGGTTTTTCAACGAGATGGAATAGCCATTTATACATTCCCGGTTGGTATAAGCTTTAGCTTTTATGGCTATTTCATCTGTTTTTGTCTTTTGTTTAATGTCATTATCAAGCTACAAGCCACAAGGCGAAGGACTCTTCTATTATCTTCCTTCTTTTGCCTTTTATCTTGAATCTTAGTGACTGTTAAAATTAGTTCATCAAAAAATTTTAAACTCAATTTTACCATTTTTCACTCACCCCAAGCCCGGTAACCCAGTCTTTTCCCCTCACTATACAGAGGGGCGACGCATCGAAGATGCAACAGGGGGAGGTGGGACAAATAAAATTTAACCAGTTTCTAAAATCCCGGGCAAATATAAAAAAAGGAGGGCAACCGGTTTGCCCTCCTTTTTGCAATTTTTTACTGACGAGACATTAAATGGCATCAGTCAATTCTGCACCTGGTTTGAATTTTACCACTTTCTTTTCCGGAATTTCGATGGTAGCGCCCGATTGAGGGTTTCTTCCTGTACGGGAACTACGGGTAGCAACAGAGAATGAACCGAAGCCGATCAGGGCAACACGGTCACCATTTTTTAATGCATCGGTAGTCGCTTCAACAAAAGCATCCAACGATTTTTTAGCATCAGCTTTAGTCAAACCTGCTTTTTCAGCAATTGCGTCAATTAATTGAGCTTTGTTCATAAGAAAACGTGTTTAGGGTTAAAAAATAAACGTATTATTTAGTGAAATTTTCCCGCCAAGTACAGATTGGTATTTAATTTTAGTTGAAACCATAGTAAAATCAATGCTTTCAGACAATTGATTTTTACATCTTACTAAATTCTACAATATGTCAGAAAAAAGCAACCCATCACCAATCTTTTTTTGTTGAATTTTCCAAGTTTTTTTCACCCCAAATTTTTGCGTTCTGAAAAATTGTTCTACTTTTGTCGCGCCTGAGGAGAGATGGCAGAGTGGTCGATCGCGGCGGTCTTGAAAACCGTTGACCATGAGAGTGGTCCGGGGGTTCGAATCCCTCTCTCTCCGCCAAAAGAAGCCGAACGTTATTTAGCGTTCGGCTCTTTTTTTATCGTTATTTACATAAGAAACAAGGCCATTCTATGTCAAGAACAGCCTCTTAATCAATAATTTATAGCAATTTCTATTTTTTCTCGACAGAGAATGAATACGGGAAATCTTCCGGATTAATTCCTCTTGAGGTATTTGGTTTATCTCCCATTTTAAAGCCAAGCATAGCTCCTTTCATCAAATCGGCATAACCTAACCAATTCCGTGAGTAATTTTTCCCATTGAAACTGACCGATTGGATATACCGGTTTTGATCGCTATTTCCCGGAGCATCGATCGTTATTTTATTCCCGTTTTCGAGCGAAACAACTACGTTCTTAAATAACGGAGACCCGATTACATACTGATCAGCTCCCGGACAAACCGGATAAAAACCCATCGCAGAAAACACATACCAAGCCGATGTTTGCCCATTGTCTTCGTCACCGCAGTATCCATCCGGAGCCGGGGTATACAAACGGTTCATCACTTCACGGACCCAATACTGGGTTTTCCAGGGCTGACCGGCATAATTATATAAATAAATCATGTGTTGTATGGGTTGGTTCCCGTGCGCATAATTGCCCATGTTCATGATCTGCATTTCGCGAATCTCGTGGATAACCTGTCCGTAATACGAATCGTCGAAAATTGGGGGAACTACAAATACCGAATCGAGCATTTTTACAAATTCGGTTTTTCCTCCCATCAAATCAATCAACCCTTGCACATCGTGAAATACCGACCAGGTGTAGTGCCAGCTGTTGCCTTCGGTAAACGCATCGCCCCACTTAAACGGGTTAAACGGCGACTGGAACGTTCCGTCCTGGTTGCGCCCGCGCATCAGTTTGGTTTCCGGATCGAACACATTCCGATAATTCTGACAGCGTTTGGCAAATAAGTCGATTTCTTTCTTCGGACGCTTCAACTCTTTTGCCAATCGATAAATACACCAGTCGTCGTAAGCATATTCGAGCGTGCGGGCTGTATTCTCGTTAATTTTAACATCGTACGGAATATACCCCAGCTTATTGTAATACTCAACACCTTTGCGGCCTACCGAACTTAATGGCCCCGCATTTTCAGAATTTTTCAGGACTGCTTCGTATAACGTATTGATATCATAGCCCCGGGCTCCTTTCAAATATGCATCGGCAATCAAAGAAGCCGAGTTGGAGCCGATCATGCAATCGCGGTGGCCGGGACTGGCCCATTCGGGCAACCAGCCACTTTCTTTGTAAGCATTGACCAATCCTTCCTGAATGTGGGCATTCAACGAAGGGTACATCAGGTTAAAAAATGGGAAAACAGCCCTGAATGTGTCCCAAAAACCATTATCAGTAAACATGTACCCCGGCAAAACTTTCCCGTTGTACGGACTGTAATGCACAACCTTACCGGTCGCATCAAATTCATAGAATTTTCTGGGGAACAACATGGTCCGGTATAAGCAAGAATAAAACACGCGCGTTTGATCAATGGTCCCGCCATCAACCTGAATCCGCGACAGCTCTTTATTCCAAACGTTTTTCCCATTCTGGCAAACCTGATCGAAATTGTCTGATCCAAGCTCTTTCAGGTTCAGCTCGGCCTGATCGAAGCTAATAAATGAGGAAGCTACTTTTGCATGCACCTGTTCGCCCTTCCGGGTGGTAAACCGAAGGGCTGCGCCCACATGATTCGCCTGAAGCTCGGTTATACCACCAACAACCTTCGAGTCGCTCCAGACCTGGCTTTCGGCAAAAGGTTTATCGAAAACAACAACAAAATAGTTTTTAAAATTTTCGGGCACCCCACCGCTATTCCGGGTCGTATAACCGATCACCTTATTTTCTGAAGGAATAATTTTAATGTAAGAACCCCGGTCAAAAGCGTCGATCAGGACATACGATTTTTCATTCTTCGGGAAAGTGAACCGGAACATGGCAGCCCGTTCGGTTGGTGTAATTTCGGCCAACACGTCATAATCGGCCAGATAAACGCTGTAATAATTTGGTTTTACCGTTTCGGCTTTGTGGGAAAACCAACTGGCCCGGTCTTCTCCTGCAATTTTTAAATCACCGGTTTCGGCGAATAACGAAAACTGCCCGTAATCGTTAATCCACGGGCTTGGCTGGTGGGTTTGTTTAATTCCCTGAATTTTAGTAGCATCGTAGCCGTAAACCCATCCGTCGCCCATTTTGCCGGTTTGCGGGGTCCAAAAATTCATGCCCCATGGAAGCGCAATGGCCGGATAGGTATTTCCGGTTGACAGCTTATACTCCGAATCGGTGCCCATCAATGGGTTCACATAATCGACCAGACTTTCAGACTGGGCAAACCCGCCCAGAAAGAACAGACATAAAGCGAGAACAGAGAAAATTTTTCGTTTCATTAAATGTGGTTTAGGTAAAAAAATCAACGGCATAAAAATAGCGTTATATGCGAAAATTCATCGAAAATAATACCACAAAGCGTCATTATTTACTCATAAATGTTGAGTCCCTTCTCATCGCGCCTTGCTTAATTTTATTTTAAAACTGCTTCTCCCAAACAATAAACTTTGAATCCTATCTCAGATTGCCCTATCTTTGAACCGATAATTTTACGCAATGGGGTGCCTATCCGGCGCAAGCTGGAATAATAACAGGCTGAGATCATACCCACCGAACCTGCTCCGGGTAATGCCGGCGAAGGGATGGCGAAAACAAGGATAAAATCCTGCCTCATTGGTTATTGTATTAACCATTAAAAATCAAAAAATGAAAAAGCTGACATTGGTATTGCTCCTGCAAATTGCAGTGGTTTTTGCCTTTGCACAGTTCTCGCTGAAAGGAACTGTAAAAAATGAAGCCGGAGAACAGTTGCCCGGCACAAGTGTTGTAATTGCCGGAACATTTCAGGGTGTTTCGTCCGACCTGAACGGAAATTTTGAATTTAAAAACCTGAAGGGCGGAACCTATTCTCTCCAATTTTCTTTTATTGGTTACGAATCGCAGATCGTTAAAGTCGAACTCTCGGGCAACAAAGTCTTGGACGTGGTAATGAAACCCAATCCGGTCATGACCGAGGAAGTTCTAATCTCGGCCACCCGCGCCAACAACAAAATGCCAGTGGCGTTTACCACAGTTGGGAAAAAACAGATCCAGGACAACAACATGGGACAGGATATTCCATATTTGCTCAGTCAGACCCCGTCGTTTGTCGTAACTTCCGATGCCGGGGCCGGCGTGGGTTACACCAACTTCAGGATTCGCGGAACCGATTTGAACCGTATCAATGTAACGATCAATGGCATCCCGATGAACGACGCCGAATCGCACGGAACCTGGTGGGTCGACATCCCGGATTTGGCCGCATCGACCGACAACATCCAGGTTCAGCGCGGCGTCGGGACTTCGACCAACGGAGCTGCTGCTTTCGGGGCCAGTATCAACCTGCAGACCATGACCTTAAACAAGGATGCCCACGCCGAATATACCTCGGCTGCCGGTTCGTTCAATACATTTAAAAATACGGTCAGCGCCGGATCCGGGCTTATCAACGGTAAATATACTTTCGACGCGCGCCTCTCCAGGGTCAAATCCGACGGTTTTATCGACCGCGCATCATCCGACTTAAAATCATTCTTTGTTTCCGGAGGATACTTTACTGAAAACACAATCCTGAAGACCAATATCTTCTCCGGATTTGAGGAAACCTATCAGGCATGGTGGGGAGTTCCATCGGTGCGCCTAAACAACGATTTCGCCGGGATGCAACGCTATGCCGACCACGGGTTGTACACCCAGCAACAAGTCGACGAAATGGTGAACTCAAATAACCGGACTTACAACTATTACACCTATCCGAACCAGGTCGATCATTATCAACAGGACCACTATCAATTATTATATTCACATCGGTTCGACCCGACGTTGCACCTGAATGCAGCCCTGTTTTATACCCGGGGAAAGGGCTACTACGAAGAGTATAAAGAAGGAGAAAGCTACAATGATTACCTGATGACCGCTCCGGTTATTAACGGAACAACGCTGGAAAGCACCGACTTGGTCAGGCGCAAATGGCTTGACAACGATTTTTACGGAGGGACTTTCTCGTTAAACAGCAAAACAGAAGCACGCGAATTTACGTTTGGCGGAGGCTACAACGTGTACGACGGCGATCATTACGGGAACGTAATCTGGGCGCGCTTTTACGGAGATTCCGGCATCAACCACGAATGGTACCGCGGGAACGGATTGAAGAAAGATTTCAACCTGTTTGCCAGGTATAACTACGAAGTGGTTACCAACCTGAATTTATTTGTCGATTTTCAGTACCGAAGCATCAATTACTCAATCTCCGGGATCGACGACGATTTGCGCGACTTGACCCAGGAACACCAGTTCGAGTTTTTCAATCCAAAAGTCGGGTTATTCTATCACCCCAACGATCGGGAAGAAATATTTTTCAACTTTGCCCGCGCCAGCCGCGAGCCAAACCGCGATAATTATGTGGATGCCGATGCCAACCACCAGCCGGTTGAAGAAGTGCTAAACGATTTCGAGTTCGGATACAATTACAAAAACAAACGCATAGCCACCGGAGCGAATCTCTATTACATGCTTTACCAAAATCAGCTTGTCCTGACCGGACAAATCAATGATGTGGGATCGCCCATCATGGAAAATTTCGACGACAGCTACCGTGCCGGTATCGAATTAACTTTAGCCGCTAAACTGACCAGCACGCTCCGCTGGGATATAAACGCAACGTTCAGCCGGAACAAAATCAAAAACTTTACCGAATATGTTGACGATTGGGACAACGGGGGCCAGCAACAGTTCGATCTGGGAACAACAGACCTGTCGTTCTCGCCCAATGTGATCGCCAACAGCCAACTGGTCCTGACGGCAATGCCCGGACTAAATCTCAGTTTACAGTCGAATTATGTCGGGGAACAATACATCGACAACACCTCGAACGAAGACCGCAAACTGGACGCCTACGTTGTAAACAACCTGAAACTGGATTACATCCTGAAACAGAAATTATTCAAAGAGGTAAAACTACACGCCCAGGTAAACAACCTGCTGAACGCCGAATACGAAAGCAACGCCTGGGTGTATTCCTATATTCTGAATGGAAAGCGCTTTAAAATGGATGGTTATTTTCCGCAGGTAGGAACCAATGTTATGTTCGGGATCGACTTTAGCTTTTAATACGGAGACCTTCTTTTTGCCAGATTTTCATTTGTCTCCTCCCAAAATTCTGAAACAGGATTTTGTACAAAAACCTTCGGACTTTCTCCGGAGGTTTTTTTATGCCCTCTGTAAAAATTTTACCAATAATACCAGTCCAAATATTTCATTCACCGGCCATAACCTGTTGTTAGGCTGTCGGGACATAAAGTTTCCGTTCAATTCAATATCTTTATCAAGCTTAAATAAACCTGAACAAATAAGATGGTACGGACACTTGCCAAAATAAGCCTCGTTTTACTGATTATCGTCGCCCTCCCGATCAGTTTTTATCTGGTTAAAGAGTATTCGTCCATGAGCCAGAATGAGCAGATGGTAGAACGGGTTTTTTCTACCCAGCTCAATTCAATTTTATTCTCGGTCAACCAGCATTCCGAAAATGTTCTGGGCCAATGGAGCCAAATGCTAAACCAGCCCATCGATCCGGAAGGACAATTGATGCTTTCGCTCGAAGAAAACCTGCTTCAAAACAACCCGGCCATACAATCCATCCGTTTTCTCGACCTTGACGAACACGCAGTAATCGCGCAAGTTGAACGGCCTGGGGCTACTGCAACGTTCAACGAATGGCCAGGGCCGGACAAAATCAAAACCTTGCGAGAATATCTCGAAAACAATTATCAGCGGCTCAACGCAGCTTCTGCCGGAACCTACACCCAGATCTGCTTCCTGCCCTCGGTCAATAAAGGCAAGCTGGCTTGTCAGCTCATCATCAACCCCGACACATTCATCGACCAAAACCTCCGGGCCCAGATCCAACAAATTTCGCAGGAGCTTTTCTATATTCAGATCAAGCAAAAAGAATCAGGCCGGATCGTTTTTTACACCGGCGAGCGGGCCGAGCCCAACGACTCGCTCCAATCGGCCGACATGTGGTATGTCCCAGGCTACGAACTGGGCATCCGGTTAAAATCAAAAACCCTTACCGACCTTGCTTCGGAGCGGACCCAACGCGATAATTATCTGTTGCTTGGCATCGGGATATTGGTTATACTGGGGTTCTTGTTCGTAATTTTCAACATCCGGAAAGAAATAAAACTGGCCGAGCTCAAATCAGAATTTGTATCGAATGTTTCGCACGAAATACGCACTCCGCTGGCCCTGATCAGCATGTATGCCGAGACCTTGCTCCTGAAACGGGTAAAAACCGAACAAAAACAAGAAGAATACCTGAAAACTATCCAACAGGAAAGTGTCCGGCTGACAGGCATTGTCAACCGGATCCTGAATTTCTCACGTCTGGAAAAGAACAAGCAGACATTCCGCTTTTCAGAAGTCGACCTGAACAAACTTATTCCCGAGATTGTCGAATCTGTCAGGGCACATTTAGAAAAAGCGGATGTCGATTACCAGTTTTTCCCCACCCCGGGGCCGGCCCTTGTATCGGCCGACCGCGATGCCGTGAAAGACATACTGGTTAACCTGATTGACAACGCAATTAAATACGGCTCCGAAGACCACAAAAAAATTACGATCCGGACCATCGCCCGAAAAGCCAGTTACCTGATTGAAGTGGAAGACAACGGGATTGGCATCTCGGCAAAAAACCAGAAATACATTTTCGACCAGTTCTACCGGGTTACCGAAGGCGACCTCGCCCATAAAGCAAAAGGCTCCGGACTGGGCCTCAACCTCGTAAAACGGATGATGAATGCACACGGCGGTTCGGTTTCGGTACGAAGTAAACTGGGCGATGGCAGTACCTTTATTTTAAAGTTCCCGGCAAAAACACAAACCCATGTATAAAATCCTAATCATCGAAGACGAGCGGGCCATGCTGACCGGCCTGCGCGACAACCTCGAATTTGAAGGCTACCTGGTTGATACAGCCGACCGTGGCGACGAGGGTCTGAAAAAGCTGACAACCGGCGAGTTTGATCTGGTTCTTTTGGATGTCATGCTGCCCGGCATGTCGGGTTTTGATGTCTGTAAAAAAGCCCGGGCTGGCGGTATTGAAACACCTATTATCCTTTTAACAGCCCGTGGCGAGGAACTCGACCGGGTGCTGGGACTTGAACTGGGAGCCGACGATTACGTGACCAAACCGTTCAGTTTACGGGAACTGCTGGCCCGGATCAAAGTTATTCTGCGCCGGACAAAACAGACCGGGGCAATTCCATCGCCCAACAACCTGGTACAAATCGGGCTTCTCCAGGTTTCGTTCGATGGATACGAGGCATTCCGGGAACAAACGCCTGTTCGTATGTCGCATAAAGAATTCGAAATCCTGCACTTTTTGTACCGCAATGCCGGGCGGATTGTTAGCCGCGACGATATTCTGGATAAAGTTTGGGGAATGGATTATCAGCCAAGTGCCCGGACGGTCGATAATTTCATCGTCCGTCTGCGCGACAAAATCGACACCCCCGACAGCCAACACATTGTCACCGTACACGGCATCGGGTATAAATTAATCTTATAACCAACAACTTGCGGCCTTTCTATTTTCATTTCTGATGTAAAACAAAGCCCGTGTTATTGACGTGTTATCGCCAGTAAAAGGCTTCTTATCTTTTTTTGCTGCCAAGTAAAAAAACACAATCGTTCGAAGGGAGCCAATATTGCCGAAATTTCAGTTCGACCGAGTTTCCTCCCAAACGAGCATATCCCCTGCAGACATACCTCCAAGCGACAAAACCTTTCCAACAACATAACCAAAAGGTACAAACCTCACATCCTGTTACTTACAGAAAACGCCTAAAATATCTAAAAATCATCATACGACTGATAATCTTCATTTTATTAAAACCAGAAAATCACAAAAAACCATAGCTATTTTTCACGGGTTTCCCGCGCCTTGATTGTTAAATTTTTATTACTAATTTTGAAAGGCTTCGTTAACAAACGACAGTATCAATCTGAAAACTAATGAATTTAAACATGAAGCGATTTAGCAGATGAAACGACCATAATTCAACATTTCCATCGGAAGAATGAAAGCGGAGAGGCCTGGAAGTTTCATAAACTAAACCTGATTATCAAGGACAAACTAAATTTTTGAAACATGAAAGTCTATAAAACTGATCAGATCCGGAACATTACCTTAATAGGCAATGCCGGCAGTGGGAAAACCACCCTTGCGGAGGCCATGCTCTTCGAGGGTGGAGTTATAAACCGCAGAGGTGACGTACAGAGCAAAAACACCGTATCGGACTACCATCTGATTGAGCAGGAATATGGTAACTCAGTTTTCTCTTCTCTGCTCTACACCGAATTCAACGACAAAAAGATCAACATCCTCGACACGCCCGGCATGGACGATTTTTGCGGCGGGGTTGTTTCTTCGCTTCAGGTTACAGGCTTAGGCCTGATGGTCATTAACACCGCCAACGGTATTGAAGCCGGAACCGAATCGGCCGGGCGACACGCCGAAAATTCAAAAACCCCCCTCATCTTTGTTTTTAACCACCTCGACCACGAAAATGCACACTTCGAGCAGGCCGTTGAACAAGCCAAAGCTCGTTTCGGGAACAAAGTAACCGTCGTTCAATATCCGGTTGAAACCGGCGCCGGATTCAATACAATCATCGATGTATTGAAAATGAAAATGTATAAATACGGCCCGAACGGCGGCAAACCCGAAGTTCTGGAAATTCCGGCCAGTGAAATTGAAAAGGCCGAAGAATTACACAACCAATTAGTTGAAGTAGCCGCCGAAAATGAAGAATCGCTGATGGAGCTTTATTTCGAAAAAGGTACCCTGACTGAAGACGAAATGCGCAAAGGGATGAAAATGGGCATGGTACACCGCGACCTTTTCCCGGTATTCTGCACCGCGGCAAAGAAAAATATTGGCGTTCACCGCTTACTTGAATTCATTTGCAACATCGCTCCCGCCCCGAGCGAAGTTCCGATGAGGGCTACAACCCAGGGCAAAGAAGTAGTCATGAACGAAAACAAACCAACTTCGCTGTTTGTCTTCAAAACATCGCTCGAATCGCATGTGGGCGAGATTACCTATTTTAAAGTAATGTCGGGAAAAGTAACCGAAGGCAAAGATTTGATCAACACAAAAAACGGGGCAAAAGAACGTATATCACAAATATTTGTTACAGCCGGGAAAAACCGGATTGCCGTTCCGGAAATGGTTGCAGGCGACATTGGCTGTACAGTCAAACTAAAAGAAACCAAATTTAACCAGACACTGTGCGACAAGGAGCTGGATGTCATCTTCGCACCGATTAAATTTCCGGACCCAAAATTCAGGGTAGCCGTAAAAGCCGTTTCTGAAACCGACGACGAAAAAGTCGGAGAAATACTGCACCGGATTAAAGACGAAGATCCTACCTATCTGGTAAACTATTCAAAAGAGCTGAAACAGCTGATCGTCGAAGGACAAGGCGAATATCACATCAACACCCTGAAATGGTATTTCGACCATGTCCATAAAATCCCGATTGAGTTCAAAGCGCCTAAGATCCCTTACAGGGAAACCATCACGAAGGCAGCCCAGGCTGATTACCGCCATAAAAAACAATCGGGCGGAGCCGGCCAGTTTGGCGAGGTACACATGATCATCGAGCCCATTGACGACGGAACTGCGCCTCATGCCGACTTCAAACTAAACGGGAAAGAATTCAAACTTTCGATCCGCGACACCCAGGAATACCCGTTGCAATGGGGAGGTAAACTGACATTCTGCAACTGCATCGTGGGCGGATCGATCGACGCCCGCTTTATGCCGGCTATCCTGAAAGGCATCATGGAAAAGATGGAAGAAGGGCCGCTTACCGGTTCGTACGCCCGCGATATCCGCGTATATGTGTACGACGGCAAAATGCACCCGGTTGACTCGAATGAAATCTCATTCAAATTAGCCGGACGAAATGCCTTCAGCATGGCCTTCAAAAACGCCGGCCCAAAAATTCTGGAGCCCATCTACGATCTGGACGTTTGGGTTCCCGGCGAACGCATGGGCGACGTGATGAGCGACCTGCAGGGGCGCCGCGCCCTGATTATGGGAATGGGCAGCGAAAAAGGGTTTGAGAAAATCTCGGCCCGCGTCCCTCTAAAAGAAATGAATAAATACTCAACCTCATTAAGTTCGCTGACCGGAGGGCGCGGCATCTTCAACATGAAGTTCTCTGGCTATGAAAAAGTGCCTCAGGAGGTTCAGGATGAACTGCTGGCCGCTTACGCAGCCGAACAAAAAGAAGAATAGAACCAATTCTAATCCTTTTACTATATCAAACACTATGATGAGAAGCCTCGGGGATGCCATCCCGGGGCTTTCTTGTGCCCGTTTTTTTTAGATTAACGTGAGTTCGATGTGAAAAATAAGGGGAAGGGATGTTTTTATTAAATGATTACCAACTCTCCCCAGGCCCGCTACTCTCGCTTCAACCCTCTCTACGCATAGAGAGGAGCAATGTTCTGCACAGGACAGGACGTAGGGTGAGTGGCGTTTACGATGCGATAATGAAATTATTTCGCTTGCCATTTTGTGTTTACGTGTCAGAGCGAACTCTCGTCAGATTAAGTTCCCAAGGCATGGAACCCGTCAGAATGAGATCATCCCACCGTATGTGGTTTTAAAATCTCATGGTTCGTTTCATTTTTAGATGAGAATCCGGATATTTACCCAGGAAATTAAACGCTATGCAGAAAAACAACCAAAATCAGTTTGAAGAACTTCTGTCCAAAGTTCAGGAGATACTCGGAAGCGATGCGGCTCGTGTATCAGCCGGCGAACTTATTACCAATGTCATTACGGCAACCGAAACAGAACCCGGTCATGATCAGGTTTGCACCCTGATAGCGCGACAAACCAACCTGGATTTAACCGATGCCCGGGTTGAATCGATCTATCGGGCAATTTGCGAAAAGCCTTTCGAGCAAACGTACCAGCCTTTTAACAATCCTTTTTTTGAGAAACTCAGGCAATCGTTGTCCGAAGAACCATCCGATGCGGAGTAGATCAGGAGACAACAAAAAGGCTGGTTCACCGAATATGAAACCAGCCTCTCGCTCCCAATATCAAACCAATCTGTTTATTGAATCTTTCCTTTTAGCATGGTAAATGAATGCGGCGGGAATGAGTAAGTTACCTTATCGGCTGCTTTTACTTTTAACGCCGGTTTTTGAACCGTTTCAACCGTCGTTTTCCCGAAATCGTTTCCCGATTTAATATCAGGCCCATTCACTTCAAATACCTGAAAATCGCCGGTAAACTTACCTTCCTGCAAAATCAGGTCGGTCGTAATGGCTTTGTCTTTATTGCGGTTTACCACACAAATAATTACTTCACCATTGTTGTAGGTAGCCGAAACATCGAGATAAGGAACGTTCTTCTGCTGAGTTGTTGATTCGCCCAACCCGATAAAGAACCGGTCGGTATCGTATGTATCACAATCAACCAGCACATCCAGGGCCGTGCCATGGACATTGTTCGCAAACAACTGCAACGGATAATAAATGGTTTGCTTAAACATCCCGGTTTCGTTGGTAAAAACCGGGGCAATCACATTGACCAGCTGGGCCATGTTGGCCATTTTCACCACGTCGGCATTGCGGATAAACGCATTCAGGAAGCCGGCAATAACCAGGGCGTCTTCGAGATTGTAATGTTCTTCCAAAGCCCGGGTCCCGGCCATGGTTTCTTCGTTTCGCGCGCGGTACCAGATGTTATACTCGTCCCAGGCAATATAAATCGGCGGGCGGTTCCCCCGATCGGCCTGTTCCATTTCGCGGTCGATCAGGCCTTTCACAACCCGGGTCCGTTCTTCCAGCACAAGCGGCGTTGAAACAAAATTATAGTAGTTGTTGTCCGGATTTCCGACATACATGTGCAGGGCAATGTAATCAACCACATCGCGCAGTTCGTGCAATATTGTTGCATTCCACTCGTTCGGGTCGGCATTGGGCCGATAGTTCGACGAACCGGCAGCTACCAGCTTGATATCCGGAGAGGTTAGCTTCATCAGTTTGGCTGCTTCACGGGCTTTTTTCGCATAATCTTCGGCATTCAGGTGCCCCATCTGCCAGAAGCCATCCATCTCGTTGCCCAGGCTCCAGTATTTAATCCCATAAGGCTCCGGATGACCATTCTTTTTGCGCAACTCGGCGAAGTACGGCCCTTCTTTCACATTGCAATATTCAACCCATTGCTGGGCTTCTTCAATTGTACCGGTTCCCATGTTTACCGAAAAATAGGGTTCGGTGCCCACGCGTTTGGCAAAATCGACAAACTCATCGGTGCCAAAACGGTTGGTTTCCAACCGCGACCAGGCCAGCTCCATGCGTGGCGGGCGCTGGTCTTTCGGGCCAATCCCATCCTGCCAGTGATAATTCGACACAAAGTTTCCGCCCGGATAACGGGTAATCGACACGTTCAGCCCTTTCACGGCTTCCAACACATCGAGACGGATTCCCTTTTCGTCGGCCAGTTTCGATCCTTCGTCATAAATTCCGCCATACACACACCGCCCAAGGTGTTCAACAAAATTTCCGTAGATATGCTTGTCCACCTCGCCGATTTTCCGGTCAATATCAATTTTTATACGGGCATTTTGCGCCCCCAAAGGAATCGTCAGTCCCATCAGCAACGCAGCCGACAGCGTCCTCATTCCGCTTAGTTTCTTTTTATCCATTTCAAATTTGTTTATCTATTGTAATTTTCATTCCCAACAACAGGCCAACCTTCACGGTCCCAGGTCAGCGCCCGGATGTTCAGTTTAGGCTTGCCTGCATCGTGCGCATCATACCCATGAAAAACCAGATAATCAACGCCGTCGAAACTCACCACCGCATTGTGCCCGACCCCATACCAGTTTTCATCCCCTTTCAGCACAATCGAACCACCTCCGGCAGCCATCGGTTTCCCGGAGCGGTCGATATACGGTCCGGTCAATTTTTCGGAGCGGCCAACGATCATTTTGTAAGTACTTTTGGGGCCCTTGCAGCAATAATCGATCGAAGCGAATAAATAGTAAAAACCATTCTTTTTAAAGATAAAAGGCGCTTCGATGGCATTTCCCCCGGCGTCAACCGGATTATCGTCGATGGCCGGCGGATTCGGATCGTCCGGGTTCAACTTACGCGACGCAACCGTCGGTATTTGGTTAATATCTTCTGCAACGCTCATCCCGTCAGGAGATAGTTTCACCATCTTCAAACCATCCCAAAACGAACCAAACACCAGGTAAGGTGTCCCGTCAGTATCGACGGTCAGATTGGGGTCGATCGCATTCCAGTTGGTTTTGCCAGGGAAAGACTGAATGACTTTTCCATGATCGACCCAGGCAAACTCCGGATCAGACGGGTCGAGCGTTTTATTGGTTGCCAACCCGATACACGAGGTATTCTTTCCAAATGCCGAAACCGAATAATACAGGTAATATTGGTTGTTGAAATAGGAAATATCCGGAGCCCATATATGACCCTTAAACCCGGGGATTGCATCGACGGCCCATTGCGGAGCCGTTGCGAAAACAGGGGCCTCGGGCTTCCAGCTTTTCATATCTGGAGACGCATAAACGGAAATACCCCAACCGGTACAGAAAATATAGTAGGTATCGTTTTGCCTGATCATCACCGGGTCGTGTACACTGATGGATTGTGCCTGAACCTGCACCCCTATTGCAAACCCAAGAAGGGCGAATACAAAGCGTCTAAGCACTTTCATTTGTCGTTGCATTCTTGTTAACATTATTTTTTCTTTTTGCCCCAATAGGTTGCGTTTAGATTTTTTTCGGTCCCGGCATACACAAATGTTACATGTCGCGGGGTAGCTTCCCAATCAACTTCGCGCTCGACGCAAACCACCACGTTGCCCAATGTGAGTTGCTTTTTTGTCGCATCGTAACTCCAATTGCCTGTCAGTGCTCCCGACATCGTGCCGTTGGCATTAAGGGTCAGGGCAGTGGCGCCATCTTGTTGCCCATAGTTGTATTTAAGGTTTATATGCTCCCATGTTCCTACCAGCGAATCTTTGGTTATCGTACCCCAATCAGGCACAGCGGCGTAACGCTCGGGCAATGCTATCGGCCACAGGTTGTCGGGTTCGCTCGCAGAGGCCGGGCACCAAACAAGGCGGCGTACGTGCCCCATCATAATGGCATTGGAGTAGGCGTTGCCTCCCACGTTGACAGGCAATCGTCCCTGCGACATGTAGAACCATTCGTTGGTATTTTCCTTTTGGAAAACACAGCAGTGTGAAATGCCTACCCATCCGTAACTAAGATTGAATTTGTACGGGTGGGTTACAATGGGATAGCAGTCGCCGCTTCCGCTGGTAAAGTTGCGCCCGGTGATGTCGAGATATGGCCCTTCGATATTTGTGCTCCTGACCACCCTCGTGTTGTAAGGTACATCAAGGGCATCGTAGGCCATGAATAAATAGTAGTAACCATTTTTGTATATGATTTCGGGAGCTTCGCTGCCTTGCCAACGCGATGAGGCTGTGCGTGTGCCAATTCTCACGCCATATCGGGCTGTCAGCTCACTTGCACTGTTCGCGTATGGCTCACCGAGTTTATTAAGAGGCTTACCGGTTGTTGCATCGAGTTGCAACAGGGCAAAGCCGCTGTGCCACGAGCCATGTATCAGGTAATGTTTCCCTTCGGGGGTTACGATATACGTGGGGTCGATGGCGTTGTAGTAGAAATAGGCGCTCCAATCCGATAAACTGGAACGACTGTAGTTTAAGCCACGATCGGATGATGAACAGGTAACAAACCCCTTGTCGGTCCATACAGCCCCGGCTGGATCGGTCGATTCGCACATGCCGATAAAGGCACGTTCGGTCCAGCTCCCGTCAAAGTTGGCCGAGGTGTTGGCTTTGCCCGTTTTGATGTAGTTATCGATAACGATACTGTAGTACATACGCAAGATCTCTTGCCCTCCAACGTTTACCCGGCGTACTACCGGAGCCCAGTAGCCATAGACGATGTTATCTTTGGCAATGGCAGCGAGCCCCATGCGCGAACGAATGGCGTTGAGCGAATCGGCTACCCAGGAGGGCGGGTCATAAAAAGGTCCGCCTACCCATTCCCAATTCACCAAATCGGTTGAACGTTTCCCTTGAAAATGGCCATGTCCTACGGCTTCATTACCATACGAGGCATCGGTGCCATACATATAGTAATATCCCTTGTAGTAGGCAACCGATGGGTCGTGAACGTTGGCCAGGTTCCATTTGTTCCGGTTCGACCACGATGCTATCGATGAATAGTCGTCGGCGTATGTTGGAATGGTGAATTTTGTATCGGTGTCTGGCTTATCGTTCGGTTCAACATCATCGTCTTTGCACCCTACAACCGACAGAGTAATTATACTGACAGATAAAATCAGTAAATACGTTAACTTTAGTCTCATGGCTACTATGTTTTATATTTAAAAGACTTCCTTATCAACAATCAAAAACATGCCGACAAGGAAGTCTCTGACATTAGAGAATGATTCCTATTTTACAACAGGATGAATAGTCCATTTAGCCGTGAAAGCAGGTCCATTATCTTCATTCTTGTTTGCCGAGTTACCTGTAAGGTTCGGGTTGGCATTAAGAGTACCCTGATATATTGGGAAATACTCATGCCCCTTATAAAAGTATTGGAACGATGAAGCGCTGGCAGTTTCAGCGGTAAGCTCTTCGGTTGAGGCTTTGCCATCGAGCTTATAATAACCATGCTGAACCAACTGATTCAGACGATCTGCACTATAGAAGAATCCCCAACGGAGCAAGTCGATACCTCGTCCGTTTTCGCAACCGAATTCTTTCGGACGTTCAACATTTGCGATTTGTTCGAAAAGAGCATCAGCCGACGGGAAGTCGGAAACTTTAAGATCTTTAAGGGCAACACGCCGACGTACGATGTTGATATAATCGATAGCCGTTTGGGTCGGGCCATTGATTTCATTTTCGCATTCTGCTGCACGCAATAACACATCGCTATAGCGCATCAGGCGCAGGTTGATTCCGCAATGCAACCCGGTAGTAATCGAACTATAGATATTATTTCTGGCATTGGTGAACTTGGCAATTGATACACCACCCTGGGCACTGTTCGATAGAGGAGTTGCAGTAATGTCTTTTTGATAAATTTTGTTGCAACGAGGATCCCCATTCGGATATGCTGCCGTTTTCAGGCCGGTATAGGTGTTGTATTCAGGCTCGAATGTGACCAATGTCCAGTATAAGCGGGGATCGAGACGGCCATCGGTACAGTTCTCTTTTTTGAACAGGTTATATAACCAGGGTGAGCCGGCCAGGTCGCCCCAGCTACCCATTTGTTGTGAAGCATAGTTGCTTTCAACAGCGTGCCCCTGAGTTGCCTGCGAGCTTATATTTACCGGGGTCCACTCTTCGTCGGTGCCACCGGTGCCATAGTCCATAAATTGAACTTCAAAAAGGCTCTCCGAGTTATTTTCATAAGCCGACCCTTCTCTGAAGTTGTCGCCATAATCGGCAGTCAGTTCATAATGCCCGTACTTACCGGCGATGATGTCTTTCAGAACAGTATAAGCCTCAGCATATTTATGGCGGAACATCAGTGCGCGAGCCAAATATCCGGCAGCAGCGCCACAAGTAGCCCGGCCTTTGGCCCATTCGCCACCTTTGTCGCGCGATGGCAGCATTTGCATTGCTTTTGTGAGGTCAGCCTCTATTTGATCGAACACTTCGTCTTGCGTACTGTTGGCTGCATACATGGTGTTGATATCGGAATACGACGCATAGTCTGTGATCAATGGAACAGTCTGGTAATAGGTAGCCAGGTGATAGTAGGCCAAAGCCCTGAGAAAGAGAGCCTGTCCGGCTATCTGCTTATACGAAGCATCCGACATTTTAACCCCATCTACTTTCGACAATACAAAGTTTGTGCGGTTTACCACATGGTAGTTGTCGCGCCATGGCCACTCATCACCGATTCCGATTGTACCCGGAGAATTAAGGTTGTCGTACTCCAGATACCACTGTTGAGACGAGTTCCAGACTTCGTCGCCACGCACAGCATCCAACGTGTAGCCAACGCGTGAAAAGGTACCTTCGAGGCGTATGCGGTTGTAGCACGCGATGATCGCTTCCTGAAGATCAGACTCTGTATTGCCAAAATCGTAGGTTGTCTGATTGTTCGGGTTCTGCACATCGAGTTCTTCATTGCAGGCTGTCATGCCTCCAATAAGCGCCAACATTGTTAGAATTATATTTAAACTTTTCATATTGATATCCATTTTTTAGATTACAGTTTTTAGAATGAGAAGTGTACTCCGAACATGATAGTCCGTGGTGTTGGATACGAACAATAGTTGTAACCGGGAGTAAACGTACCTCCGGCAAAGTCTACGTTGTAACCTTTGTACTTAGACAATGTGGCCACATTTTGAGCCGATGTGTATATGCGAACGCCATTGACATAGCCACCAAACCATCTGTCAGGGAAGTTATAGCCCAATTCGATGTTGGCAATTTTCAGATAGGATGCATTTTGAATGAAACGCTGGCTGAACATATCGTTGGTAATTGAACCTGTCGATTTATATGCCACGCGCGGCACATCGGTGTTTGTGTTATCCGATCTCCATGCATTCAACAGATCAACGCTTTTGTTGAGCGCTCCGTATGAGCTGTGCAATGTAACATCAACAAAATCGACGGCCTTGAAACCAGCTGCTCCATATGTCGATATGCTCAAGTCAAAACCTTTCCATTCGGCACGGGCATTCAAGCCGTAATGAACCTTTGCGATACCGCTGCCCAGGAATTTTTGGTCGGCGTTGGTAATTTCGCCATCGTTGTTGAGGTCGGCATATTTAACGTCACCCGGTTGTGCTCCGCTCTGGTTGATGTATTCGCCTTCAGAGTTGACCCGGGTATCGATCTCTTGCTGCGACTGGTAGATACCTTCGGAAACGTAGCCATAGAATGAACCAACTTCACGGCCTACCTCTGTGCGGCAGTATCCGTCGGTACGCGGTTCGCCTGAAACGCCCAACTTAGTCACCTTGTTTTTGAGAGTCGATAAGTTTGAAGAAATGTCAAACTTAACAGCATGGTTATGATTGTGATAGGCAAGCAGGAACTCAAGGCCTGAGTTTTGCATGGTTGCAGCGTTCATCGTTACGGTTCCGTTTGTAGCGCCGGCATTGGACGGAACTGCTACACTATAAAGAAGGTCTTCTGATGTTGATTTATACCAGTCGAACGTAAATTCCAACTGATTGTCGAGCATGCCGAGGTCGAAGCCAAAGTCAACTGTTTTCTTCTTTTCCCACCGGATGGCTGTATTTACATAGTTTGATATGGCCGAGCCGGTAACCTTTGTATTTCCAAAGCTATAGGTATAGTTACCTCTCGACATCACATCCATGTATTGGTATTCGCCTATGTTCTCATTCCCAAGTACACCATAGCTGCCCCGGAACTTGAGCAGGTTGATAATCGATTTGGCTACCGGAAAGAAGTTTTCACGTTCGATACGCCAACCTGCTGATACCGATGGGAACCAATCCCAACGGTCATCCGAAGAAAGACGGCTGGACCCATCACGCCGTGCGGTTGCCGAAATAAGGTATTTCTCATCGAAATCGTAGTTGATACGGCCGATATACGATGCCAATACGTGTTCGCTTTCATAGCTTGTTGATGATGTCTCCTCGGCGTTGTTTACCTGCAGATAGTATGGTTCAGGCATGGTAACACCTTTGCCGGTGAGTGTATGGAACAGTTCGCGCTCGAATGTTTGGCCAACAACTGCATTGATGTGATTGCGCCCCAATTTACCATCGTAGGTTATCGTGTTTTCGATAAGTGCATCGCTATAGTTACGATAGCCCTCTGTCAGGTTCTCATTGCTCTTCGACAAGTAGTTTGTTGTACTCTGTATAAATGCAGGCACAAACGTAAAGTCCTTTGCCAAGGTCTTACTGTACGACAAGTTCAGGTTGTAATCTAACTTATGATTGCTGCTCTTGAGGCCAACCATGTTTATGAGATCAACATTTGCTGAACCTGAAGCAACAACGCGGTCAACAGTTGAGTTCCTCTTTATTAAACTATTTTCGAGCAGAACGTTTGTGACACGCAAGTCTCCATGAACGTCGTCATAGTAAGTACCAAAACCATACGAGTCGTAGCTGTATTCTGATGCAGCCGAAATTTTGTCGTCGAGGCACCAGGTCGATTCATCGTAAGCCTTGATGGTCGGAGGTAAAATCAGAGCCGAAGCCATCACCGGATATTGTGCGCCATACAGCCCCTGCACCCACTCGTTGGCGTTACTGAGAGCCATATTATCCTGATTGCTGTGGCTATACACGATGTTCGTTTTGAATTTAACAAACTTAACATCCATCGAATTGTTAACACGGGCCGTGTAACGGTCGAAGTTCGGACCGGCACCTACCATTGTCCCGTTCTGGCTATAGTAGTCAAGCGCGATGTTGTACGTATTGTTAACGCCACCTCCTGAGAGATTGATGTTATGATTCTGACGAATACCTGTTTTGAACGCCTCTTCGAACCAATTGGTGTTCACTTTGGCTGTACCGTCGGCGTTATACAAATATTTTTCGCTTGCAGGATTATATCCGGCAGGAACATCCATGCCACTGTTCGTGTATGCCATGGTGACGTATTGACCATATTGTTTTGCATCCATAACGTCATACACACCCTTCTGCACCTGGTCGAAACCATAGTAGCCGCTGTAGTTTATCTTCATCGCCTGGTTCTTTGCGCCTTGCTTTGTGGTGATGATGACCACGCCGTTAGCAGCACGCGAACCGTAGATTGCGGCAGCAGAAGCATCCTTAAGTACCTGAAGGGTTTCGATATCGTTTGGCGAGAAGTCGCGTATGGTTGTTCCCATGGGTACCCCATCAATAACGTAGAGCGGTGCGGTGCTGCCGAACGAACCGATACCACGAATACGTACCGTAGGGTCGGCTCCCGGTTGTCCGTCGGTTGTAATTTGAACGCCGGCTACTTTCCCTTCGAGCATGGTTGAGATGTTTGAGTGTGATACCTTCTTCATCTCTTCGGTGTTGACAACGGCAACAGAACCTGTGAGGTCAACCTTGCGTTGTGTTCCGTAACCGATTACAACCACCTGGTCGAGTTCTTTTGATTCAGAAACCAAGGTGATGTTGCCGAGATCAGTTTTTCCGCCAACGGGAACCTCAATACTTTTGAATCCGATAAAAGATACGATCAGCGTAGCATCTGAAGGAACAGAAAGAGAGAAGTTCCCATTCATGTCGGTAATGCTGCCATTGCTTGTACCTTTTTGCTGTACAGTTGCGCCCGGAAGCGGTTCTCCTTCTTCGTCAACAATTTTACCTTTTACAGTTATATTACCTGCTTGAGTCATTGACATCTGGCCGGCTTTGCCGTTACCTTCAGCGTATGTTGCTGATGCGAGCACCAGCAATCCCAACAGGATCAAAAATATATATTTCATAGTTCAAATATTTTTATCTTAGTGATTATTGGACAATTACGAGATAAGACTCTTCTGTTACGAGTGCGCAATTCAAATCAGAACTGTCAACCGTTACACCCGCATACTTTTGGAAATGCGTTTCGCCGTTGGCGTAAGTCACATTGTAAAGTACATCAGCCGTATTGTTGCCATTATTGGTAACTGTGATGACTACCTTGGAGCCATTTATGTTTGACTGGAATTTATCCCAGTTCCAGTCAGATGTAAGGGTGGCTGTGCTATAGCCGGAACCCCATCCGAAGTTGTCCATGCGAACTACAGCATATTCAGTCTTGTCGGCTTTGCGAAGAATGGTACACGGGCTGTGCCAGTTAGCCAGATTGTCGGAGTAGCAGTACATTGTAAATGTCTTACTCGAACCTGATGCGACTGTATAGTCAGCAGAGAATGCCGTCCACCAACCGGAAGAGAAGTCGGTAGCGCCAACCTGACTAACACCTTTTACAAGAGTTACCGGGCAGGTTGTAGTAACTGTCTTTGTTGCACCAACATACGTAATGACAACAGACTGAGAACCCGTGGCTGCCGGAATCTTGCCAAACTGAAGATTCCCGGTTGGGATGATCCCTTTTGTACCGTCGGAATAGGTAGCTGTTACGACAATACCGGCCGTATTGAACAGGATCGGGTCGCTGTTGTAGTAATAATATGTGGTTATATTTGGCAAAGTAGTAACTTCCAGGCTTACAACAGGGTTCGTTACTTCAAGCGTATAGAAAGTTGATACAGCTTTGCCATATGCCCCTTGCTTCGTTTTGCTATAAGCTACAACTACTGTCTTTTTCCCGAGTGTAGTCATATCAGGAATAACGTTGAATGATATATCTGAAGAATCAACCTGAGCAGAAGATCCGTCGGCATACGTAACAGTAGCTGTTGCATCACCCCAGAAGTTTGTGTTGCCTAATTCAACAAAAGCAGGAGCTCCTTCAACTGTAATAGAAACCGGACTAACATCTTCGATAACGGTGACTTTAGAAGGTATCAGGTATGCTTTTTTCATCTCGAAATAACTGCCATCGGCAACTAAGAAAGCCACGATATCGGCAGTAGAAGAAACCGGTTGTTGATATGTTTCGACCAGGGTTATGCCATTTGTTCCAACGGCAGTAGCTGTTACATAGACATTGCCGGTAGCCGAATGGTCAATGTCGAGCGAAACACGAGCGCCCTGCATGGTTGTGCGGAAGTCGTTCCAAATATCGCCATCTCCATCCGTATCGGGATAGTTTTGAGAGATCATTTTGGAGTCGTAAGCATAACCTTCAGCTGCCATTCCACCTCCCCAGCCGTAGGCATCAGAACGGAGAACAAAGTATTCTTTGTAGTCGGCTGCAGAACGATTTGCTACATTGCAGACGCAAAGGTTCCAGTTATTCCAGTTGTTAACGCCGGAACCGTGGTTAATAAACTCTAAGTGCAGTAGCTTGTTTGTCGGAATGGTGAAGTAATCAGAGAATGCAGTCCACCAACCGGAACTGTTATCCTCAGCTCCGACTATCGCTGTGGAAATGGTGACATAAGTAGTGTCTCCTGTATCAGGTTTCGAAGCGGCAATTGAGTCGATCCTGCTCTGCAGGTCGGCGGGTGCATCAATTGAATACAGGTCCAACTTCTCGCACCCAACTAAGCCAAATGCTGCCAAAACTGCTGCGCACAAAGCGCACCTAATCAGTTTAGTTTTTTTCATAAATTTAAATTTGATTGAACTTATTCTTAATAATCTATCTGGTTCGTTAGCCTTCGATTTTTTAAGTCAGATTTAATCCAACAATCAAAATTACGACGACCCCAAAGCAATTCAGGTGGACAAATAAACAATTCAGGTGGACTATTCGATAAATCGGTAAAACAAAACACCCGAAAACAAAGCAACACTAAACTAACAATCAACTCATTAGCCCAACAAAGTCTTCATTCAACACAGAAAAAAAAGGAGAAAAACACCCCTGTTGGGGTAATGAAAACAGGATGGCTATTTTTTCAGGTAATCGCTCGGCGGAACACCATAAACCCTCCGGAACATCCGGCTGAAGTACTTCGGATCGTTAAACCCCGAAACATAGGCCACATCGGTTATATTCGCTTCCGGATTATCGGCGATCATCGATGCGGCTTTCTCTAATTTGTACAGGTTGATAAAATCGGTGACAGAACGGCCGGTTATCGCCTTTATTTTTTTGAACAGCAAACTCTTACTGACGGCCATTTCGCGGGCAAAAAACTCAACCGAGAAATTTTCATTCTGCAGGTTTTTCCCGATCACGTCGTAAGCTTTAACCAGAAACTTACTATCGAGCGGGCTGACAGTGGATTCTTCCGGCATAGGATTGCCGTGCCGGCCAAAAAGCTGGCGTAATTTCCGCCGCGATTCGATCAGGTTATGAATCTTAAGCTGAAGGATTTTCAGGTTAAACGGTTTGGGAATATAATCGTCGGCCCCTGTTTCCAGACCCTCGGCCCAATGTTCAACCATCGCCTTTGCCGTGAGCAGGATCACCGGGATATGACTGGTCTGAATGTCGTTCTTCAAACGGCTGCACATTTCCAGTCCATCCATTACAGGCATCATTACGTCGCTGACAACCAAATCGGGCGTATATTTCCGGGCCAGGTCATAACCCTCTTTCCCATTCCCGGCACCCAGCAAGCGAAAGTCGTTTTTCAGGGTATGCACCAAAAACGAACGCAGGTCGTAGTTGTCTTCTACAATCAGAAGCAGAGGTTTCGATTTGTCGATCCCGGCGGCCTCGTCACTCCCCCAACCTGTTTGCATCAATTCTTCGGTGATGACATCAACTTTCGACTGTAAATTAACCGCCTGGACTGAGCCTGTCAGGTCGATTTCATGGACCGTAAAATCATCGTCGCGATAAGGCAACGAAACAACAAACGTAGTCCCCTGCCCGATCTTGCTTTCAACCGAAATTTCGCCATGGAGCGCCTGCACCAGCTCCTGGGTCAGCGCTAGCCCGACTCCGGACCCTTTTTGCCGGTTATCGGGCGGCGCATCGGCCTGATAAAACCGATCGAACACATACGGCAGATGCTCCGGGGCAATTCCTGTTCCTGAATCGGAGACAACAATCCGCACATAGGGGAATGACAATCCGGCCTTGAATTCAAACGGTTTGCAAAACTGTACCTGCATCGAGATCCGCCCCCCTTCCGGCGTAAACTTAAACGCATTCGACAACAGGTTATAAAAGATATTTTCGATCTTCTCCGGATCGAACCACGTTGCCCGGTCGGCAACAGCCGATGAAAATGAATACCATATCCGGTTATGGTTTGCCAGATCGTGAAACGAATTAAACACATCTTCCAGAAACGAAACCAGGTCGCCTTTTACCACGCGCAGTTCCATTTTCCCCGATTCAATTTTCCGGAAATACATCAATTGATTGATCAGGTGTAACAAACGCTGTGCGTTCCGGTTAATCAGTTTCAGGGTTTGCAGGGTCGGCGGGTCGTTTTTAAACGAGTTGATCAGCGACTCGAGCGGGTCGATAATCAGGGTGAGCGGCGTGCGGAATTCATGCGAAATATTGGTAAAGAAACGCAAACGCAACTGATTGATCAGGTTTACTTTCTTATTCAGCTCGATCACTTCGTCGCGTTGTTCGGCAATTAACTTATTCTGTTTTTCCAGCTCTAACTTCTGCCCCTCGATTAACTTTTGCCGTTCGGCCAGTTCGTTGTTCGAGTGCTGCAGGATATCGGCCTGCTCGCGCAGTTTCTCCTTTTGTTCTTCGATCTGCTCGGTGCGTTCCTGCACCTGTAACTCAAGTTTGCGTTTCTGCTCGTGCAGGTAACGGGTCCGGTAACGAATGTACCCCATCACGGCAAAAGCCAGAAATAAAACCGCACCCAAACGGAACCAGGCGGTTTCCCAAAATGGCGGGGTAACCACAATGCGCAATTCGGCAGGCTCGTCAGACCAGATCCCATCGCTGTTGGCCGCTTTAACCAGGAAGCGGTATTCTCCTCCCGAGAGGTTGGTGTAGGTGGCAAACCGCCGGGCAGCGCTTACAGTAACCCAGTTCTGGTCAACGCCTTCCAGTTTGTACGAATACAACACTTTATCCGGAAGAAAGTAATCGAGTGCCGAAAACTCGATGGAAAAAACATTGTCTTTATACGAGAGGTTAATAACCCGGGTATCCGCAATAGATTGTTTCAGGATTACGTTGCCATGCCGTTTCTCGCCGATCGGGACCGACTGGTTGAATACCTGAAAATCGGTAAAAACAACTTTCGGCAAGTTGGGGTAATAATTAATCTGCTCCGGATTAAAGTAGTTCAACCCGTTAATTCCACCGAAATAGAGGTTCCCCTGTTCATCAGAGTCCGACGAAGTCCAGTAAAACTGATCGTTCAGCAAACCATCTTTGGTGTAAAAATTCTGAAAAGTCCCGGTTCCCGGATTGATTTTCGACAATCCGTTATCGGTGCTGATCCAAATGTTTCCCTGGCGGTCTTCTTCCATGGCGTAAACCACATCGTTGCACAAGCCATCGGCCTTTGTATATGTTTTAAACTGGATTCTCCCGTCATTTTCATCCAGCACTTTACAAATGCCATTGCCGTAGGTTCCAATCCAAATCGTCCCCTGATGGTCTTCCAATAAAGAAATCACATAATTCCCGGGTATCGAAAGCGAATCGCCCGGAATATTGGTAAAAAACTGGTAATCGGATGTGCCTAGTTTGGCGGGTGTAGGCACAACCAGTTTCGCCGGAATACGGAAAAGTCCTTTTCGTGAGCCAATCCAATAATAATCGCGCCGGTCTTTCAGGATACAGCCCACCGAGGGTGCTTCGACCGACTGGTCAAACTTTCCCTGAAAATGAAAAAACGACTCCGACTTCGGATCAAACAAATCCAAGCCGGCAACGGTTCCAACCAGAAAAAATCCGCGGTCGTCCGGATAAATCCCGGATACAAAATTACTAACTAAGCTATTCGGGTTTCCGGGCACATGCTGGTAGTTCTTAAATGTTTTGGCCGTCTCTGAAACCAACCTCCCGAAGCCATCGCCCCACGAACTAACCCAAAGCTGGCGATCGGGCGCAAGACAAATAGCATCGATAAAATTGCTGCAAATCCCCTGCGGATTTTGAGGCGATTGCATGAAATGCACAACCTTCCCGGTCCGTTTATCGATCCGGTTTAGCCCACCACCTGCCGTTCCCACCCAAAGCACATCGCCATCGTTCTGAATCGAATTTACTGTATTGTGGCTCAAACTGTTCAAATCATCAGGATGATTACGGTACGAATAAAATGGCTTCTGAAACAGGCTAAATTTATTCACCCCGCCCTTTTCTGTCCCGATCCAGACATTGCCGTTCCGGTCGGTAAACAGTGAATTGACAAATTCATTGTTCAGTGTCTCGCGTTCATCCAGCCGCCCCCTGATGCGGAAAACGGTAGCAGTCGTCGGATCGAAAAAGTCCAACCCGCCCAGATTACCGACCAATATTAAACCCGACAGATCTTCGGCAACGGCCATCACAATATCGTGCGAAATAGTTCCCTGATCGTTTGCCCGGGTTGTGTAAACACTCATTTTTCGCAACGCCTGCTGATAGCGGAACAGTCCGTTATCGGTTCCGAAGAACCAGTCGCCGTGAGACGATTCATAAATACAACGAATATTTTGAGTTTCTAATCCTCCGGAAGCATATCCGGCGGCAAACAAGCGTTGGAGCTTACCATTCTCTACTGAAAATGGCCCACTCTCTGTTCCTGCCAGAACCTGCCCGTTTTTCAGTACACAAACCGTATTGACGTCGGCCATTCCGATAAGTTCGGCATCTATTTTCTTACAGTCAAATGATTGTTCATCTCCGGGAACAGGCTTGACATGAAACAACCCGCCATTTTCGGCCGACACCCACACTCCGCCTTCCCGATCACAGGCCAGTCCGGTTACCGCTATATTTTTAAGGGACTTCAGGTTATCAGGCAAAAAGAACCGCTCGCTTTTTAAACTGTACATAACAGCGCCCTGTGCCGTCCCGATCCACAAATGATCCGATTCATCCTGGCAAATGGCCCGGATGAAATTGTTGGGCAACCCATTTTCCCCATCCGATTTTCTGAATGTCCGGAAGTTGTAACCATCGTAGCGGCACAGGCCGTTCCAAGTTCCAAACCACATAAACCCACGGCTGTCCTGAAAAATACAATCGACGGTATTCTGGGCCAGTCCTTCTTCGGTGGTCAAATACTGGAAACGCAAAGAGGGATGAATCGCAGCAAGGGCAAATTTCCCTGAAAACAAGATCAGGAATACAAGTAGGAAATGACAGGTCAAATATGTTCGTTTCGCCTCCATATGGAACCAAAGATACCTCAAATTTCACAATTCTCCGGACAGGCACCACCGTGCAAAAACGAAAAAAAAATAGGTCCGAACCCGGTTAACGGTCGGACCTATCCCTATTTTGGATGAATACAATACTAACTCAGGAACGAAATCAGCACACCGGCAGCAACAGCCGAACCAATTACCCCGGAAATATTGCTCGACATGCAATATTGCAGAATATGGTTGGTTGGGTCGTGCTTCAACGCAATTTCGTTGGCCACACGCGAGGCCATGGGCACAGCGCTCAGGCCGGTTGCGCCAACCAGCGGGTTGATTTTCTTCTTCGAAAACAGATTGGTAATCTTCACGGCAATAATCCCGCCGAAAATGGAAACGGCAAAAGCCAGGAACCCGCCAACCACAATCATGATGGTCTTGAAATTCAGAAAGACTTCAGCGGTCATGGTTGCCCCAACCGAAAGGCCAAGGAAAATGGTTGCGGTATTTAAAATTGAACCGGTAGCAGCTTCGCTCAACCGGGCCACATTGACCCCGATTTCCTTGATCAGGTTACCGAACAGCAACATGCCCAACAGCGGAACAGCCGATGGCACAAAAATGGAAATAATAATACCCAGCACAATCGGGAAGGCAATTTTCACCGCGCGGATGTTTTTGATTTTCACTTTCGGAGGATATAATTTATCCATTTCTTTCATGTTAATCAGCAACTCCTTTTTAGTGCATGTAAATTTGGCCACCAAAGGAATAATCACCGGCACCAGCGCCATGTACGAATAGGCCGCGATCGCGATTGGCCCCAGCAGGTGTGGCGCCAGCTTGATGGTTGTGTAAATGGCTGTCGGCCCATCGGCGCCGCCGATAATACCAAGCGAAGCAGCTTCTTTGGCTGTAAAACCCAGCAGAATTGCAGAAATCAGCACGATGAAAATTCCCAACTGGGCAGCTGCCCCGAAAAAGGCCAGCTTCAGGTTCCGGAGCATCGGGCCAAAATCGGTCAATGCGCCAACTCCCATGAAAATGATGGGTGGAAGAAAGCCGGTTTTGATCAGGGAATAATAAACAAAGTTCATAATCCCGTACTCATGGGCAATTTCGAACAGGTTTTTATAGTGCCCATTTCCGAGATCGATGTTCTCGGCAGGGACCACACCCATCGCACCACCCGGCAGGTTGGCCAGGATCACACCAAAGGCAATCGGGACCAGCAATAAGGGTTCGTATTGCTTTTTTATGCCTAGATAAAGCAAAAAAGCACCGATGCACAACATGAGAATATAACCGGGATTCGCAAGAATATCCCGGAAGGCTGTCATTTCATATAAACGTTGTAATATTTCCATGACTACCCTATTTTAACCAAAACATCATCTTCTTCGATTTCCGAACCGCTTGTACAGCAAATTTCGACGACTTTCCCTGCCTTATCCGATCGGATTGCATTGAATGTCTTCATCGCCTCAACATACCCGATCAGGTCGCCCGGCTTGATAATATCTCCAACTTTCAGGGCTGTTTCCGAGCTTTCTTTGGTCAGGTAGAATTTGCCTTCAAGCGGGGCCAGGATTTCCTTTAGCTCTCCGGTAATAACCGGCGCAGCAACCTCTGCTTTTGCAGCTGGCGCAGCAGGAGCCAGACCCGAAGCAGCTTGTTCTCCATACGAAACAGTCACGCGGTATTTTTCGCCTTCTACGTCAATATACATGGTTGTTGGCGCAAAGTTTGCCGGGGCAGAAGATGCTTCAGGCGCAACTGCAACTACGGCAGGCGGATTAACCGGAGCATTCAAACCCCCGCCTTCGGCACGGCGTTTGGCCAGATCTTCTTCAAAAGCTTTTTTGGCAGCTCCCGATTTATAGGCACGATATTGTTCGGGGTGCATGGCCAGTTCAAATAACTCTTCGTCATCCTGACCAAAATCCCAGCCTTTCTCAATCATTTCTTTCCTGAATTCGTCTAATTTGTCCGGATACAGATCCTGAGGATGACCGGTATAGAATTCTTTTCCTGCCTTTTTAGCCAGCGCTATAATTTCAGGATGTAGTTCCCCCGGAAGTTTTCCGCCTTTACCCAGCAACATATCCCAGATGTTGTCGGCAATCATGCTCCAGCGTTCTTCGCCTTTTTCGAGCTGCATCACATTCATCAGGGCCAGGTTTTTCACATACTGGCTGTACGGTGTTACCAGCGGCGGATACCCCAGCATGGGCCATATATATTCTACTTCATTGAATAGTTTGATCAACAAATCGTCTTGGGTCAACTGTGGTTTGTTGCGTTTCGCCAACCATTTGTTCAAGCTCGCCAGGTTGTTTTCAAGATCGGCCATCAGCGATCCCATCATACCTCCCGGCAAACCCGGACCAATGAGCATCGAATTCATATACCGGTTTTTCGGATCGATGTAGTAGCCCAGGAAATCGTCGATAAACTCCTGGGTCAGCGAACGCACTTTCATGTAGGCCTCCATATTGATATCCGGAACGTCGAACCCGTCGTCTTTCAGCATAGCATGAACTGCCAGCAAATCCACGTGGCCTGTTCCCCACGAAAGCGGCTCCATGGCCACGTCGATATAGTCTACGCCGGCGCGGCACACTTCCAGGATATTGGCCATTGCAAAACCGGGCCCGGAATGTGAGTGATATTCAAGCGGGATATCAGGATATTTGGCGCGTATCCCTTTCACAATCTTGCCCAACCATGCCGGACGGCCAATGCCAGCCATATCTTTCAGGCAGATTTCGTCAGCGCCGGCCTGAATCAGCTCATCAGCCAGGGCAATATAACTTTCGGCTGTATGAACTTTTGAATAGGTCAGACTCAATGTCGCCTGGGCAATCATCCCACCTTCTTTGGCATAGCGAACCGAGTCGATAATGTTCCGAGGATCGTTCAACCCACAGAAAGAACGGGCAATATCGGTTCCCTGTTTTTTCTTCACTTTAAACATGAGCTTACGCACATCAGCCGGAACCGGCGACATGCGGATTCCGTTCAGGGCACGCTCAAGCATGTGGGTTTGGATCCCGGCTTCATTGAATGGTTTAGTCCATTCACGAACTGACTTATTTGGGTTTTCGCCAAACAACAAATTGATTTGTTCAAAACCTCCTCCATTGGTTTCAACGCGGGCAAAACATCCCATCTCCACAATATGCGGAGCCACTTTCACTAATTGATCAACCCGTGGCACATATTTCCCGGATGACTGCCACATATCCCGGTAAACCAATGAAAATTGAATTTTTTTCTTGTTCATAAGTAATTAGTCTTTATCAGTTTCTCCTAAAAAATTCAACTACACGTTATTTTTTACAGAATAAGTTAGATTTAATATGATTTATACTGAAAAACAACCGAAGTTTCCATACGATCGACCAACCTTGCCCCAAGGCTTTACGAGTGAGTTGGTCGGGATTACTATTCAGATTAGATTTTTTCGATGTTTGTAACTTTCCCTTTCCCGTTTGTAACGATATTGACCGCCGAGACAATTGCCGCCATTTTTTTCCGGTCAGGACCAACTGCTTTTTCCACTTTTTTTACCACTTCCTGAACTTCTTCAGGAATAAACCGGTTTACAAAACGAATGATAAGGTTTCCGATTACAACCACCAGAGCCAGAATCACAAACACAGTGATCATTCCAACACCTAAAAGCTCTAATGCGAGGTTAAGTTCATTCATATCAGTTAGTATTAGTTTTTGATTTAAAAATTTTTCCCACGTTAAATAATGACAGTAATATTACCAAATATTTCCCCCCATTATCTAAAATCAAATAACAAATACCGGCAGTTTTCAATTTTTTAACATTCAAACTTTCATATTGAAAGAAATAGGCGTATTCTAATTACATATTCGAACTATTAAAGCTTTTGTTTTAAAATTTAAAATACAAAAACGCACACGGAAATACATACACCGCCATGAATAAACCTGAAAAACCCAATTCTAACACACAAAAAAAAGGCGCCCCAATCAGACGCCTTCATTCTATAGAAACTTGCAAATTAACCAATTATCATTTATCCCTAAAAAGGTGGAAAAATCCGTGGGCCCATCGTTTTTTATCGTCGCGTCCGTAACCTTCGATTACATAGAAATAGACGCCCGGACTGGCGTAACGTCCTCCAATTTTCCCATCCCAGGCAGCAGCCGACCAGGTATCCGGAAACCCTTCGACGTTGCCGCTCTCCCACTTATGAACAACTTTCCCCCAACGGTTCACGACCGTAAACTTCACTTTTTTCATCGACCAGAATTTCACGACAAACTCATCGTTCTCTCCATCTCCGTTTGGAGAAAACACATTGGGGGCATCAAAAAAAGAGGTGTCTGCCTTGATGTAACCATCATAATAAAAGGTATCGGTGCAGGTTGTTCCCCCGCTTACTTTTTTTGACACCAGCTTTACCTTATAATAACCCGATTTTTCATAGATGTAAACCGGCGAATCGTCATAGGCAATATCCTTGATACTATCAGCGACCGACCCATTCCGATCGGCTTCTTTCGACAGCTCCTCGACTGATTTGTAAAAAAACCATTCATATTTCCCGGGAGTCCCGTTCTCGGATGTATTGGTAAAAGTCACTTTCAAGGGCGCTTCGCCCGAAGATGGATCGACCGTAAAAGACGCCTTTGTGACAATTGACTCATAGGTCACAGTCGCCTCTCCCGAACACCCAAACCGATCGGAAACAATCAATTTATAATCGGTATCCCGTGTCGGAGGATTATAAATCTTGGATGAAAGCACTGCAGCAACAGTCTCGTCACCATTTTTCCACGTTACTTTGATGTCTTTGGTCAAGATAACTGGCTGTCCGGTTATCAGATCGATATATTCAAAATAGGGAGAATTAAATGCCCCATCGATTGTAACCGACTCACAGTCCTTATCCGTAATTTTTGCCGTTACACTATAGTAGTTATTGAACACCCAGGCCGTGTATTCCTGAACCTGAGTTCCGGAACTAACCCGGACCCGGTAACAGCCATCGCCCAGGTTCCCAATTGTTGAACTAGAACCCGCCTCTGAAAAATAAAAATCGAACTGATTGGTCTGCCGGTTATATTTTTGCCATTCATACGTATTTCCTCCACTGGCAGTTAAAATACCATTTTGCTCGCCTTCCTGTCCGCAAAAGATATAAATATGATCGGGTGTCGAACCGGTTTGATATTGGGTTAGCTCATCGGCATCGGCATTGGCTGTTATTTGTGCATTTACGATTGTTGGGAGCAAACAAAAAGCAACTACAGATAGCCAAAAACACAGTACGTTAACGTTCTTCATGCTTATCTACGGTAATTAAAACACAATATTAACGCTAAAAATCGATTAATCTTTTGTGCCTTTTAAAATTTTCCGGCGCTCTATTGTTGAAAACTCCCGGCATACCCTGCCATGTAACTCGAAAAGTAGTTTTACTTTTGGGAAGTTTTTCGAAGAAAATTGGATTGAAGTGCAAGATTACCTGAATGAATTAAATAACGCTCAGCGACAGGCCGTTGAGCAGATTAACGGAGCTTCGTTGATTATTGCCGGCGCCGGCTCGGGGAAAACACGTGTATTGACCTACCGTATTACGCACCTGCTGCGGTCGGGAGTGAAGCCCTGGTCTATTCTGGCATTAACATTTACCAACAAAGCAGCCAAAGAAATGAAAGACCGTATCGCTTCTGTCGTTGGTCAAAACACTGCCAAATATCTCTGGATGGGAACATTCCACTCGATCTTTGCACGCATTCTTCGTTCTGAATCCGAAATTTTAGGTTATCCGTCAAACTTTACCATATACGACTCGGCCGATTCCAAAAGCCTGATCAAAACCATTCTGAAAGAAATGAACCTCGACGACAAGGTGTATAAACCCAGCATTGTCGCCGGACGTATTTCCCAGGCAAAAAACAATCTGATTGTTCCTGCATCTTACACGCAAATTCCTGAAATATACGAATACGATCAAAGCATCAAGATGCCCCTGATCGGTCAGATTTATAAGGAATACGCCAAACGCTGCTTCATGTCGGGCGCCATGGATTTCGATGACTTGCTGATGAAAACCAATATTCTGTTTCGGAACCATCCTGAAGTACTGGCCAAGTATCAGGAAATGTTCCAGTATATCCTGGTCGATGAATACCAGGACACCAACCATGCGCAATACCTGATCATTAAACGGTTAGCCGAAAAGCACAACAACATTTGCGTAGTTGGCGACGATGCCCAAAGTATCTATTCTTTCCGAGGCGCACGAATTGAAAACATCCTGAATTTTCAGAAAGATTATCCGGAACATAAGGTTTTTAAACTGGAACAAAATTACCGCTCAACCCAAACCATTGTGGATGCGGCCAACAGCATCATCGCTAAAAACAAAAGGCAGATCCACAAAAAAGTATTTTCTGAAAAAGACAAAGGTTCGCGCATCAAAGTAATTCCGGCGTTGACCGACAATGAAGAAGGCTATCTGATTGCCAACGAAATTTCGGAAACCCGGATGCGCAATCATTACCGCTATCAGGATTACGCCATTTTGTACCGTACCAATGCCCAGTCGCGTATTTTCGAAGAATCGCTCCGGAAGCGCAATATTCCGTATAAAATTTATGGAGGTTTGTCGTTCTACCAGCGAAAGGAGATCAAAGACATCCTGGCTTACTTCCGACTGGTTATTAACCCCAAAGACAATGAGGCATTCAAGCGGGTCATCAATTATCCGGCGCGAGGCATCGGCGAAACAAGTTTGTCGAAACTTGAACTTGCAGCGTCATCAAATGAAAAAAGTATTTGGGACATTGCAATCTCTGACGCCCATCTGGCCGCTGATTTCAACAAGGGGACTATCGCCAAGATCCGGAGCTTTACCGATCTGATTCGTCAGTTTCAGGAAAAACACGCCGCCGGCGACGCTTACGAAGTGGCAACCGAAATAGCTACGGTTTCCGGAATTATGAAAGACCTTTACAAAGACCAGTCGCCCGAAGGATTAAGCCGCTTTGAAAACATTCAGGAATTATTGAACGGTATCCAGGAATTCACCATCAATGCCCGCGAAGAAGGCGCTCCAAATAAGCTGAACAACTACATGGAAGACGTAGCCCTGCTGACCGATCAGGATACAGACAAACCGGAAGATGCAGACAAGGTTACCCTGATGACCATTCACTCGGCCAAAGGTCTGGAATTTAAAAACGTATTCATCGTGGGAGTGGAAGAAAACCTGTTCCCGTCGGCCATGAACGGCCAAAAAACCGGCGACGACCTGGAAGAAGAACGCCGCTTGTTTTATGTTGCTTTAACCCGCGCCGAACAAAACGCCTACCTCAGTTACGCTAAACAGCGCTACAAATGGGGCAAACTGGAATTCTGCAATAAAAGCCGGTTTATCAATGAAATCGATCCTCAATATTTGGACAATTCAGCAGAAGACAACACAATTTCGTTCTCCGGACGATTATTTCAGGACGATCATTCAACATTTCAGCGCCCACAACGAAACTTTCAGGGTAATAACAGCGTTTTTAACCAACGGATGGTGCAAAACTCGCAGGCCGAAGTTCAGCAAAAGCTAACCAAACTGCGGGAATCGAAGCAAAATCCCAACTCGTTCGTTGAAAGCAACCCGGCTGATATTCAGACAGGCATGATTGTTGAACACCAGCGGTTTGGACGCGGCAAAGTCTTGCAAATCGAAGGAACAGCTCCAGACATTAAAGCAACTGTTTTTTTCCAAAATACCGGGAAAAAGCAACTTTTGCTGAAATTTGCAAAACTGAGGATAATTGATTGAAATCTACGAAAAAGCCTTTATTTACAGATTTTTCAGGATTTTTTGGCATTACAAAGTATTTTAGTTTAATTTGCAGCAAAATCACCTTCAACCTGATTATCCGGAAATTTCCTTATTCTCAGAGATAATAGCCTGATATTAAAGACGTTTATTATTATTTTGCATGGATTACAATTCGAATCGCAGTAAACTGTCATTGCCTGAATATGGCAGAAACCTGCAAAACATGGTCGATCACATCCTGACGATCGAAGACCGGGCTGAACGCAACCGCGCAGCACGCACCATCATTGACATTATGGGCAATATGTACCCATATCTGCGTGATATCAACGACTTTAAACATAAATTATGGGACCACTTGGCCATTATGGCCGATTTTAAACTGGATATTGATTATCCTTATGACCCGCCGCAGCCTGAATTTTTTCAGTCAACACCCAACCGGATTCCTTACGAAGACAATAAAATTAAATACCGCCATTACGGGAAAATCCTGGAATCGCTGATTGAAAAAGCCGCTGTTTATGAAAACGAGGAAGAACGAAAAATCCTGATCAGCTTGATTGCCAACCACATGAAAAAGAGCTATCTGGTCTGGAACAAGGATTCGGTTACCGACGATAAAATTTTTCAGGACATTGAAGAACTATCGCATGGCCGGATAAAATGCACCGAGCTGCAATTAACAGAAACCAAAGACATCTTGTCGCGAAATGCCCAGCCCGGAACAAATGTCAACCGGAACAAAAAGAAAGACGGCAAAAACTTTCAGAAAAAGCAACAGCGATAAAGTAAATCAATAACCCCAAAACTATTTTCAGGATGGCAACATTCCGGATTGAAGGAGGTTATCAGCTAAAAGGCGAGCTCACACCACAGGGAGCAAAAAACGAAGCACTTCAGATTATTTGCGCCACTTTGCTCACCTCCGACGAAGTTGTTGTTTCAAACATTCCCGAAATCAGAGATGTCTTGAAACTGATAGAAATTATCGGAGAACTCGGCGTTTCTGTTACCAAACAAGGAAAGGGCAAGTACAGTTTTAAGGCTTCTGATGTAAAACTGGATTATCTGAAAACAGAAAAATTTGCCAAACAGGCAGCCAGTCTTCGCGGATCGATCATGATCCTGGGGCCGCTGCTCGCCCGCTTCGGAATTGGATACATCCCTCAACCCGGCGGCGACAAAATCGGACGCCGCCGACTTGATACCCACTTTAGCGGCTTGCAGAAATTAGGCGCCGACTTTGAATACGACGCAGAACATGCATTTTACCGCGTCAATGCAAAAAAACTGAAAGGCTGTTATATGCTCCTCGATGAAGCATCGGTAACCGGCACGGCCAACATTCTGATGGCTGCCGTTATGGCCGAAGGCACAACCACCATCTACAATGCTGCTTGTGAACCATATTTGCAGCAACTGAGCAAAATGCTTGTCAGCATGGGCGCCAAAATCTCCGGAATCGGATCCAATTTATTGACCATCAACGGAGTGCCATCCTTATCAGGATGCTCACACCAAATATTGCCCGACATGATCGAGGTTGGCAGTTTTATCGGACTGGCCGCCATGACCGGCTCTGAAATCACTATAAAAAATGCCGGCATACAACACTTGGGAATTATCCCCGACCAGTTCAAACGACTGGGAATCTCCTTAGAGCAAAAGAACGACGATATTTTTATTCCGGAGCAGAAACATTACGAAATAGAAACGTTCATCGATGGCTCGATCATGACCATTGCCGACGCTCCCTGGCCCGGTTTGACGCCCGACCTGCTGAGCATCTTTCTGGTCGTTGCCACACAAGCACAGGGCAGCGTGCTGATTCACCAAAAAATGTTTGAAAGCCGTTTGTTTTTCGTCGATAAACTAATCGACATGGGAGCCCAGATTATTTTGTGCGACCCGCACCGCGCCACCGTTATCGGGCTCGACCACAAATACCAGCTGCGCGGAACAAACATGAGTTCTCCGGATATCCGCGCCGGAGTTGCCCTGCTGATTGCAGCCCTTTCGGCAAAAGGGGTAAGCAAAATTTCGAACATTGAACAAATCGACCGTGGCTACGAAGCGATCGACCTGCGCCTGAACGCCATCGGAGCGCATATAACGCGAATCGATAATTAACTTACGAGAACCCTTGCCTCGTTCGGATTGGCAGGGTCAAACTGTTAATAAATCTTAATTGAAATCTGTAACAATCCGATTAATAATGCTTTTTTGCTATTTTTAAACAGTTGTTTACATTTTAACATTGTCAAACCAAACATAGGGACGATATGAAAGGAAGAATAATTTTTGCAGCGATGTTTTTTTTGGCAAGCCTCTCCGTTTTTGCAGGGAATGGTGGTCCGAAAAATAATGATGACGATGCATCCATTGGCCTGAACGTAGGAAACAAAGCACCCGAAATTATAGAACAAGGAGTCGATGGCAAAGAACTGAAACTCTCTTCATTGAAAGGGCAATTGGTCCTGATCGATTTCTGGGCCTCGTGGTGCGGCCCATGTCGCAGGGAAAATCCAAACGTTGTCCAGGCGTACGAAAAATACAAGGATAAAAAATTCAAGAACGGGAACGGATTTACCGTGTTCAGTGTTTCGCTCGACAAAAGTAAGGAAGCTTGGGAAAAAGCGATTGCCGATGACAATTTAAGCTGGAAATTTCATGTCAGCGACCTGAAATGGTGGCAGTCGAAATATGCCATGATTTACGGAGTTCGTTCAATCCCTTCAAATTTCCTGATTGATGGCGATGGCGTGATCATTGCCCGCAACCTGAGAGGCCCGCTTCTGGAACAGGCATTAAACAACCTGCTGAAGTAAAAAACGATGCAACAACAAATAAATCAGGCAGCTATCAAAAAAAGATGGCTGCTTTTTTTATGCACAATACTCGACAGGCTATTCACATTCCAGCCCGAATTGCCTTCTTCCTGTCTGGCATAAAAATCCATTCTGTACACTCTGACAGAAAATTGGCAAAATGAAATGTCAATTTGTCCCACGTATTGGCAATGGCAGTATTTTTGTGTCCTTCAACTGACAGAAATTTAATGAAACGAAATATGACAGACGAAAAACTGAACAACGAATTGGAAAACGAAGTAAAGGAAACTCCGGAAACTCATGTGGAGACCGACCATAAAGACGAACATAAAAAAACGCACAGAAAATCGAAAAAAGAAGAACAATGCGAAAAACTGGAAGCCGAGCTGCTCGAAATAAAAGACAAACATCTTCGGCTTCAGGCAGAATTCGATAACTACCGGAAACGGACCATGAAAGAAAAGATGGAACTGCTTAAATCGGCCAGCGAAGGCGTTTTAGTTTCTATCCTTCCGGTAATAGATGATTTTGAACGGGCACTTCAATCCCTGCAAAGCATCGAGGGGGAAAACCCAGTAAAAGATGGCGTTTTATTGATTTACAATAAATTTCAGGATTTTCTGAAACAAAACGGAGTTAAAGAAATCGAAGCCAAAGAAAAAGATTTCGATACAGACTTGCACGAAGCCATTACCAAAATACCGGCACCAACCGAAGAACTAAAAGGCAAAGTCGTTGATGTAATCCAAAAAGGATATTACCTGAACGACAAAGTCATACGCTTCTCAAAAGTAGTTATCGGCGAATAGGCCAATCATAAAATCGGAAAATGACAACAAAAAGGGATTATTACGAAATACTTGAAGTAAGCAGGAATGCCTCTCCGGAAGAAATAAAAAAAGCTTACCGAAAAAAGGCTATCCAGTACCATCCGGATAAAAACCCGGGGAACAAAGAGGCTGAAGAAAAGTTCAAAGAAGCAGCCGAAGCTTACGAAGTGCTGAGCAACCCGGAGAAAAAACAACGTTACGACCAGTTTGGTCACGCCGGAATGGGTGGAGCCAACGGTTTTACCGGGGGTCACGACATGTCGATGGACGATATCTTCTCCATGTTTGGCGATATTTTTGGAGGCGGTGGCTTTGGCGGGTTCGGTGGTTTTGGAGGCTCGCGCAGCCGTGGCCCCCGCGTTCATCGCGGATCAGACCTGCGTGTAAAAGTTACGCTCAACCTGAACGAAATTGCCAATGGTGTTGAAAAGAAGATCAAGGTAAAAAAATACGTTTCCTGTTCAACCTGCCACGGTACCGGGGCGCAAGGCGGATCGTCGTTCTCAACCTGTTCAACCTGTCGCGGAAGCGGGCACGTAACCCGTATTACCAACACCTTGCTGGGACAGATGCAAACAACAACAACTTGTCCGACCTGCAATGGCGAAGGCCAAATAATTACCAACAAATGTACAGCCTGCCAGGGAGAAGGAGTGGTTCGCGACGAAGAAGTAATCTCTATTAAAATCCCGGCTGGAGTTGGCGAAGGCATGCAACTAAATGTATCCGGTAAAGGAAATGCCGGTCGCAGAGGAGGCGTAAATGGCGATTTATTTGTTGTCATCCAGGAAGAAGAACACCCCGAACTGACCCGCGACGGCAACAACTTGATATACAACCTATTCCTGTCATTCCCTGAAATTACGCTCGGAACGACCACCGAAATCCCAACTGTAGATAGCCGTGTAAAGGTCAAAATTGAACCGGGCACCCAGCCTGAAAAAATACTCCGCTTGAGAGGCAAAGGCTTACCCGATGTAAATGGCTATGGAAAAGGAGACCTGCTGGTTCGGGTTCATGTCTGGGTTCCCAAAAAGTTAAACTCGGAAGAAAAGAAACTTTTGGAAAAACTGCAAAGTTCTCCCAATTTCACCGAAGGACCAGACCAATCGACCAAGAGCTTTTTCGAGAAAATGCGCGACATATTTGACTAAAAAAAAGAGCAACAATATATAGAATAGAAAAGCCGACCCTCTGGTCGGCTTTTTCATACCACAAACAAGATCAACCAATTCAAACTATTGGTTAATAAAAAACCTAGCTAAATAAATAGCTAATCACGCATCTTTATGATTTCACTTCCTGCTAACAGGAAGGCACCAGCACCATAAACTTCCCAGCTATCAGCATTGAAATTTTTCTTCGGATCAGCTCCAATTGGCTGGCACCATCCAACCATTCCATCCGTATGAACTAATCCATTCAAGCCAACCCAAGCTTTTTTGACAGCCGGTAGAAATGCACTTTTCGATAAAAGTCCATTATTAACACCCCACGCCAATGCATAACAGTAAAAACCTGAACCACTGGCTTCACCTCCGGGGTAAGAATCGGGATCGAGCAAACTTGCCCTCCACAATCCGTCAGGCTGCTGCAAAGAAACAATTTTTTCAGCCATTTCTTTAAAAATTTGCACATAAAATGCACGCCCCTGATAATCTTTTGGCAGTTCGCTTAAGATACGGACCAAGCCACCCATGACCCAACCATTTCCTCGCGACCAAAAAATCTTTTTACCGTTAGCCTCCAAAATTGGTTTTTCCCAGTTTGTTTGATAACTCTTGTCGCGAGCAAACAAATGTTCATCCTTATCGTAAAGCAAATCGTACGTTTCTTTAAAAAGTTTATCGCTCAATTCCAGATATCTGGGTTCATTCAGAGTAACTCCCAACTTTACCAAAGCCGGAGGGGCCATAAACAAAGCATCGCACCACCACCATGTAATAGGACGCATCTTCATTTCAGACGGATAAGGAGTAGCCATAAATTCGTCGGTCGCCTTTTTGAAAGGCGTAATCATTTTCTCATCCTTTTTTATCCGGTACACATCGACATAAGTCTGACAGATAGCATAATCATCGGCATGGTGCAACCGCGGCCCGGGTTTCCACTGATTGGCCTCTCCCATTCTGATCATCGCGTCCAGGATCTTTTTTGAATGCGTCGTTTCATACGCAGCGCTAACGCCGGCATAAAAGGCGCCGTTAGTCCAATCGTAGAGCTCATGTTTGGGGTGAGCGAGTTGCCAGTAAGCGGCCTTCTCCATTACACTTTTTATGTACGGCTTCGAGAAATATTTGCTGTCGTTTCCTTTTTCTGATGCAAAGGTGAAAAATGCAAATACAAGTTGACACAAAACAAGGGAAATGATTCGTTTTTTCATAAATAACTGTTTAAATCGGTATAGGTTATCAGCCACAAAAATAGGAAAAGAACAGAATTATGCAATCGATTGTACGACTACATATAAAATACATTGCCTCTTTCGTCACACTTAATTATAATTTAACGCCTGTTCGTTTGGATTGCTTTCAATTTATTACTAACATTGCAGCCGAATTAATAAAACATATGAAATAACCAGAAGAGCCATCGCTCATACAAACCGAAAATGTATAACTGGTTATTCCATCCGTTGGAATTCAGCTTGAAAAGCGAACACGGTTACAAAAATTGTACGAACTTACATTGAAAATTTATACGAATGAAAAACGGATTTACTCATTACGGCCATCATCACATGAACCTGTCAACCGGTAGGCCGTAATTGTTTTGTCTGAATTTCAAAAAAGATATTAACCCAAAAAAAGGCTTACCACATCAGGTAAGCCTTTTTTATTTAAAACCCGTTTCAAAATGAGTATTTTAAAAATTGCGATCCAGACAAAAGGACGCCTCAACGAAGATTCAGTAAAATTAATCGATGACGCAGGAATTAAACTCCCCCTCAGTTCCCGGAAACTAATTGCTGCAGCAAGCAATTTCCCGTTAGAGGTTTTATTCCTCCGCGACGATGATATTCCCCAGGCAGTGGCCGACGGAGTGGCCGACGTAGGCATTGTGGGCGAAAACGAAATGCTCGAAAAGAAAGAAAATGTGATCATTGCCAAACGACTGGGATTCAGCAAATGCCGCCTATCACTGGCAATTCCGAAAGACGATGTCTATAACGGGATCGAATATTTCAACGGGAAAAAAATCGCCACTTCGTATCCGGTTATCCTGAAAGATTTTCTTGACCAGAAAAACGTAAAAGCCGATATCCACGTCATCACCGGATCGGTAGAAATCGCGCCCGGGATTGGCCTGGCCGATGCCATCTTCGACATTGTAAGTTCAGGAAGCACACTGGTCAGCAACCGACTGAAAGAAGTTGAAGTAGTGATTAACTCAGAAGCCTTACTGATTGCTACTCCCAATCTTTCGCCAGAAAAACAGGCTATCCTCGACGAAATGATATTCCGGATGGAATCGGTTCAGCGGGCCGACAAGAAAAAATACATTTTACTGAATGCCCCGAATGAAAAACTCAAAGAAATCGAGTCGCTGCTCCCTGGCATGAAAAGCCCAACAGTCATGCCATTGGCCGAAGAAGGCTGGAGTTCGATCCACTCAGTGATCGAAGAAAAATATTTCTGGGAAATTATCAGCAAGCTGAAAGCCGCCGGCGCTCAGGGCATCCTGGTAATCCCGATCGAGAAAATGATCCTGTAACAATTATGAAGACACGACAACTACTGTATTTTATTATCCCCTGTTTTATCTGGGGCTCGACCTGGTTTGCCATCAAACTCCAGCTAGGCAAAGTCGACCCGCTGGTATCTGTGGTCTATCGGTTCCTGGTTGCAGGATTGCTGTTGATGGCATTTAGCCTGATCCGCAAACTCAATCTGCGGTACACCCTCGCCGAACACCTCCGGATGATGCTTCAGGGAATAATCTTGTTCGGATTTAATTATTGGCTGGTTTATTTGGCCGAAACAAAACTGACAAGCGGAGTTGTCGCAATCATCTTCTCGTTTTCCATTTTTACCAATATTCTTTTCAATTATCTGTTACTGAAAGGCAAAATCAAAAAAGAGGTAATGCTTGGCGCGATCTTGGGTATTGCCGGCACAGTCATGATTTTTAACCATGAACTTTCCAATGCAACGCAAATTTCAAAGGCATACCAGGCGCTTCTGTTCTGCTTTGCGTCAATCATCCTGGCTTCGTTAGGAAACATTCTCTCAGCCTACAATCAAACAAAAAAGCTACCGGTCATTCAAACGAACGCGTTTAGCATGACTTATGGGAGCCTGGCGATGATGCTAATGGTTCCGCTTTCAGGAAGAAGTTTCTCGCTCGATGTCTCCCTTCCATACATTGGTTCACTGCTGTACCTGTCTGTTCTTGGCTCTATTGTCGCATTCACCCTCTATTTAAAACTGGTTGGCGACATCGGCCCCGACCGCGCCGGCTATACAACCCTGGTTGCTCCGGTCATTGCGCTGATTATTTCTTCATTCTTTGAAAATTACCACTGGGGAGCAATCGTTGCTCTGGGCATATTGTTCCTGTTCGCCGGAAACTTTCTGGCTTTGAAAACGAAAAATGCAAAAACACAACGCGTATGAAAACCTACATAAATCCGGAAGAAAACACTTGGGACGATATTCTGAAGCGTCCTTTATTCAACGTTGGGGAACTTACACAACAAGTACAGGTTATCCTGAACGATATCAAGACGTCGGGGATTAAGGCTATCCGAAAATACACCGAGAAATTCGATGGCGTTTTTATCAGCGATATCGCTGTCGGTCAGGAAGAAATTACCGAAGCAATTAATTTGGTGGATGAGACCCTGAAAGAATCTATACTAACAGCAGCCGGAAATATCCGAAAATTTCACGAGTCACAAATTCCACAAACCAGCAAAATAGAGACAACACCAGGCGTTATTTGCTGGCAAAAACCTGTGCCCATCGAAAAAGTCGGATTGTACATTCCGGGAGGTTCTGCCCCACTTTTTTCAACCGTGTTGATGTTGGCTATTCCGGCTAAAATTGCAGGGTGCAAAGAAATTATTTTATGCACGCCTCCTGATAAAGAAGGCAAAATCAACCCGGCTATCCTGTTTGCGGCCAAGGTGGTTGGCGTTACTAAAATTTTCAAACTCGGCGGAATTCAGGCCATCGGGGCAATGGCTTACGGCGTGGATTGCGTACCTCGTGTGAACAAAATTTTTGGCCCTGGCAATCAATACGTCATGGCAGCCAAACAATTGGTCAGCATCAATGATGTGGCGATCGACATGCCGGCTGGTCCTTCCGAGGTAGCTGTCATGGCCGACTCGGGTGCCAATCCGGCCTTCATTGCAGCTGATCTACTCTCGCAAGCCGAACACGGCCCCGACTCGCAGGTTGTGCTGATTACCAACGATGCTTTGCTGATCGGGCAAGTAGAACAAGAACTTACCCGCCAGTTAAACGAGCTCCCCAGAAAAGCCATTGCCGAAAAAGCACTGGCCAATAGTCAGGCCATTGTATTAAACGACGTTCAGGCGATGATAAACCTGATCAATTCGTATGCGCCGGAACACTTGATCATTTCGATGAAAAATTATCTGGAAGTAGCCGAACAGATTACCAATGCCGGCTCGGTCTTCCTGGGAAATTACACCCCCGAAAGCGCCGGCGATTATGCTTCGGGAACAAACCACACACTGCCCACCAACGGATGGGCCCGCTCGTTCAGCGGTGTCAATCTCGACAGTTATCTGAGAAAAATTACCTTTCAGGAAATAACCTCGGAAGGGATGAAAACACTTGGACCGGTTATTGAAACGATGGCTGCTGCCGAACAACTAAATGCCCACAAAAATGCAGTGACGGTAAGGTTGAATGATATCAGGAAAAGCAACTAAAATATACAACAATGAATCTCGAAAAATTACTTCGCAACAATATAAAGGCATTGAAACCATACTCTTCAGCCCGTGATGAGTTTTCGGGTGAAGCCGAGGTTTTTCTCGATGCCAACGAAAATCCGTACAACGCCCCCTACAACCGCTATCCGGATCCGCTGCAATGGAGGCTGAAAACCAAAATCGCCGAGATTAAACAGGTGCCCCCGGAAAAAATTTTTCTGGGGAATGGCAGTGATGAACCGATCGATATTGTTTTCCGCTCATTTTGCGAGCCAGGTGTCGACAACATCGTCTCAATCGACCCAACTTACGGAATGTACCAGGTGGCAGCCGACATCAACAACGTGGAAGTGCGAAAAGTAAAGCTCGACAAAAATTACAATTTCAAAGCGCAAGATTTGCTCAATGCAGCGAACCTGTACACCAAAGCCATTTTCATCTGCTCGCCCAACAACCCGACAGGCAATCTGCTGGATCGTGGAGAAATTGAAAAATTGCTTTCGGGATTCGATGGAATTGTGGTGCTTGACGAGGCCTACATTGATTTTGCCCCGGAAAGCAGCTTCCTGCCCCAATTAGACCAATATCCAAACCTGATCATCCTTCAAACTTTCTCGAAAGCTTGGGGAATGGCAGGAATCCGACTGGGAATGGCCTTTGCACAACCAGAGATTATCCACATATTCAATAAAATCAAATACCCGTACAACATCAATATCCTGACCCAGCAAAAAGCACTTGAGCTATTGGAAAAAGCTCCGGAAAAAGCCGAATGGGTAAATATCATTTTAACCGAAAGGCTAAAACTGATCGAAACGTTGCCAAAATTCCCGTTTGTGCAAAAAGTTTATCCTTCCGATGCTAACTTTATCCTCGTAAAAATGCACGATGCCAGAGGTATCTACGAATACCTGACAGAAAACCGGATAATCGTCCGCGACCGTTCCAAAGTAACCCTTTGCGAAGACAGCCTGCGAATCACCGTTGGCTCTCCGGAAGAAAACGAACGATTGCTGGATGCATTGAATGAACTGATTTAAAAAAGAAGAAACACCGAATACGAAAATAAGAAACATCGAAGTACACATTCCACATTTCTGATTTCTTATTCGATATTCAATATTTACAACTCATGAAACGAGCCCTTTTTATCGACCGTGACGGAACCCTGATCGTGGAGCCAGCCGACGAACAGATTGATTCGCTGGAGAAACTGGAATTCATCCCCAAAGTTTTCAGGAACATGCACTTCATTGCCAAAAATCTTTCGTACGAACTGGTGATGGTCACCAACCAGGATGGTCTGGGAACCAGCAGTTTCCCGGAAGACACCTTTTGGCCTGCCCATAACAAAATGCTTACAACACTAAAAAACGAAGGCATCGTTTTCGACGATATCCTGATCGACCGGAGCTTCCCGGCTGATAATGCCCCAACAAGAAAGCCCCGGACCGGATTGCTCGGGAAATATATGGATGGCAGTTACGACCTGGCCAATAGTTTCGTGATCGGCGACCGCCTGACAGATATTGAACTGGCTAAAAACCTGGGCGCAAAAGGAATCTTGTTGAATGATGGTTCGCTCAAGGAGCTACTTCGGGAAAAAGGATTGGCTGAATATTGTGTGCTAATTACCAACGACTGGGACGATATTTACGCCAAAGTTGCCGCCCCCGAACGCATAGCCGTTGTGGAGCGCAATACCAAAGAGACAAAAATCAAAGTTGAACTAAACCTGGACGGAACCGGAAAAGGCAATATCCACACCGGCCTGGGCTTTTTCGACCACATGCTCGACCAGATTGCCCGCCACTCCGGAGTTAACCTAACCATTCAGGTTGACGGCGACCTGGAAGTTGACGAGCACCACACCATTGAAGATACCGGCCTGGCCCTGGGCGAAGCTTTTAAACTGGCCTTGGGCGACAAGCGCGGCGTTGAGCGCTACGGTTATTGCCTGCCCATGGACGACTGTCTGGCCCAGGTTGCAATCGATTTTGGAGGCCGCCCGTGGATTGTTTGGAACGCCGAGTTCAAAAGAGAAAAAGTGGGCGACATGCCAACCGAAATGTTCTTTCATTTCTTTAAGTCGTTCTCCGACACATCGCTCGCAAACCTGAACATTCAGGCCGAAGGGACCAACGAACATCATAAAATTGAAGGTATCTTTAAGGCGTTGGCAAGAGCCATCAAAATGGCAATAAAAAAAGACGTGTTTAATTTCGAACTACCATCAACAAAGGGAGCATTATAAAAATGAAAAGCATCAAACCGTTAAGGGAAAAAAAGAATACAGCCATTTTATTGATCCACTGCCCCGACCGACAGGGAATTTTGGCTACCGTTACCGAGTTTCTGAACAAGAACAACGGAAATATTATTTACCTCGACCAATACGTCGACCGTGTCCAGAAGATTTTTTACATGCGTGTTGAATGGGAGCTGGAAGGATTTGCCATTCCTCCCGATAAAATCAACGAATACTTCGATACGCTAATCGCATCGAAACTGGAGATGGTTTATTCCCTTCATTTCTCGAAACGCATTCCGCGCATGGCCATTTTTGTATCCAAAATGCCTCACTGCCTGTTCGATATCCTTTCGCGTTATACGGCCGGAGAATGGGATGTCGACATCCCGCTGATCATCAGCAACCACATGGACCTGGAACCAGTGGCTCGCCGTTTCGACATCGAGTTCCAGTACATCCCGGTAAATGGAGAAAATAAAGCAGAACAGGAGGCCAAAGAAATCGAATTGCTTAAGCAGCACAAGATCGACTTCATTGTACTGGCCCGGTACATGCAGGTACTATCGCCCGAATTTGTAGCCCAATACCCAAACAAAATCATCAACATCCACCACTCATTCCTTCCGGCGTTTGCAGGGGCCAAACCGTACCACGCGGCCTACGAACGCGGAGTGAAAATTATCGGGGCAACCAGCCATTACGTGACCAGCGAACTGGATGGCGGGCCCATTATTGAGCAGGATGTAACACGTTGCAGCCACATCGATACGGTCGAACGCCTGGTGCGCAAAGGACGCGACCTGGAAAAAATCGTGCTTTCGCACGCCGTCTTCAAGCACCTGCAACGCAAAATATTGGTTTACAAAAACAAAACTGTGGTATTTAATTAATCCGACACTTAAAAAAACTAAACAATGAAGCTTTTAACATTTACCTTTCTGCTTCTGGCTTTCGCTGCAAAAGCCCAAACGCCGGTTAAAGAAATTCCGGCCGACTACGGATACATTGTCAAAATCGGGCAACAGGTCCCTGATTTTACCATGACCACTACCGATGGGAAGAAGGTTCAAATATCCGACCTGAAAGGGAAAGTTGTGATGTTGCAATTTACGGCCAGCTGGTGTTCGGTTTGCCGGAAAGAAATGCCACACATCGAAGCCGACATCTGGAACAAATATAAAAACAACCCTCAGTTCGCACTCTATGGAATTGATCTGGATGAACCCAAAGCCAAAGTCGAGAAATTTGCCAAAGAAATTCCGGTAACTTACCCGTTAACACTCGATCCGAAAGGGGGTATTTTTTACCAATTTGCTGAAAAAGGCGCAGGAGTAATACGAAATGTTATCATTGATAAAACCGGGAAGATTGTTTACATGACCAGACTTTACAAAGAAGAAGAGTTTCAGGAAATGAAAGAAGTAATTGCTAATCTTCTAAAATGAACAAAAATGTAGCGCGTAGCAGAATCGAACTGCCATTGCCGGATTGAGAAACCGGATTCCTAACCGTTAGAAGAACGCGCCCTGAAAAATAACAATACAAATGTAAAGCAAGCGCTCGTTCGTTGTTACCGAAAAACGCAAAAAATTACAGTTATGAACATCGTCATTATAAAGTACAACGCCGGAAATATTGAATCGGTAAGCAATGCCTTGCTCCGATTGGGAGTTTCGGCCCAAATAACCGGCGACCATGAAAAAATTAAAGCGGCCGATAAGGTTATTTTCCCGGGCGTTGGCGAGGCCAGCACCACAATGGCTTACCTGAGAAAAGAAGGCCTGGATGTACTGATCCCGCAACTTAAACAACCTGTTTTAGGTATTTGCCTGGGATTGCAACTGATGTGTACGCATTCGGAAGAAGGCGACACACCCTGCTTGGGCATCTTTGAAGAAAAGGTAAGACGGTTTGTTCCTGACCCCGGAATGGAGTTCGTAACCAAAGTCCCACACATGGGATGGAATACCATTACCAAGCTGAAAAGCGCCATTTTCGATCCGTCGCTCGAAAATCAATATGTCTATTTCGTGCACTCCTATTATGCCACGGTTGGCGAACACACGGCAGCCCTTGGCGATTATATCAATCCATTCAGTGCTGCGTTGCACCGCGATAACTTTTATGCTACCCAGTTTCACCCCGAAAAAAGCGGGACTGTCGGTTCTAAAATATTAGAAAATTTTTTACGAATTTGAGAAACAGAGGAACAAACTAGCAGAGAAATTGAAAACTTACTGTTTGGCAAAAATCGATGGATTTAGTAACCAATATTTACAAAATCACACAAGCATCTCCGAAAGAAGGAATTTACGGATTAACGAGTCTGATCGGACGATACTCAATTTCTATCCCATCAAATATTGCGGAAGGCTTTGGACGAAAAACAAAATCTGATTTCGTCCGATTCTCGAAAATTTCAATGGGGGTACTATCCGAACCGCAGAACCAGTTAAGAATTTCAAGAAATATCGGATTCTTTGAAGAATCAGAATTTAATTCTCTGTTTGAAGAAACAAGGAGAAATAGAAAGGATGCTTTCTTCATTTCAACAACAGAAAACTAATGAATACTTAGGACCCCTGTAACTTTGCAACTATTAAAAAATGATAACAATTATTCCAGCCATTGACCTGATCGACGCCAAGTGTGTCCGCCTGTCTCAGGGCGATTACAGCCAGAAAACGGTGTACAACGAAAATCCATTGGAAGTAGCCAAGATGTTTGAAGGCGCCGGAATAACACGCTTGCATCTGGTCGACCTGGATGGAGCCAAAGCCAAACACATTGTCAACTATAAGGTGCTCGAGACCATTGCCACCCGAACCGGGCTGGTCATCGACTTTGGAGGAGGACTGAAATCAGACGAAGATCTTCGGATTGCCTTCGAGAGCGGGGCACAAATGGTAACCGGCGGAAGCATTGCGGTGAAAGACCGCAACACATTTCTGCACTGGATTGAAAAATATGGTCCGGAGAAAATCATTCTGGGGGCCGACGCCAAAGACAAAAAGATTGCCGTAAGCGGCTGGCTCGAGGTTTCGGAACTGCCGATTCTTGATTTCATCGAAAGCTACACCAGCAACGGGATCCGAAAAGTCATCTCGACCGACATTGCCCGCGACGGCATGTTAACCGGGCCAAGCATTGACCTGTATAAAGAAATCATGGAACAGTTTCCTGATCTGGAATTGATCGCCAGCGGTGGAATTGCATCAATGAAAGACATTCACGACCTCAACGAAATGGGCGTTCCGGGCGTCATTACCGGAAAAGCAATTTACGAAGGACGAATTAAATTAGAGGAGATTAGTAAATTTATACGATAAGCATTAAAGTGCCTCAGGAACTAAAAAATGTTAGCAAAACGAATCATCCCATGCCTGGATATCAAAGACGGTCAGACCGTGAAGGGTATCAACTTTCTGAATATTAAAAGCGTAGGCGACCCGGTCGAACTTGGCGCCATGTATGCAGAACAGGGAGCCGACGAACTGGTTTTCCTCGACATCACTGCCACACACGAAGGCCGGAAAACGTTCGTCGAACTGGTAAAACGCATTGCCCGCGAACTAAATATCCCCTTTACGGTAGGTGGTGGCATTAGTGAACTGAAAGATGCTGAGGCGTTGCTAAGCGCCGGGGCAGACAAGATCAGTATCAACTCGTCGGCCGTGCGCAACCCGAAATTCATTGATGAGCTGGCGCTCAACTTCGGGACCCAGTTCGTTGTGGTAGCCATCGACGCAAAAAACTGTGGAGGACGCTGGACTGTCACGGTAAACGGGGGCCGGATACTTACCGACAAGGAACTGTTTTCGTGGGCCAAAGAAGCCGAAAGCCGCGGCGCCGGCGAAATCCTGTTTACCTCGATGGACCACGACGGAACCAAAGCCGGCTTTGCCAACAACGAACTGGCACAAATGGCCGATATGCTGAAAATACCGATCATTGCATCGGGCGGGGCCGGGAACATGGATCATTTTGTTGATGTGTTTACAACCGGGAAAGCCGATGCCGGACTGGCAGCCAGCATTTTCCACTACAAAGAAATTGCGATACCCGATCTGAAGAACTATCTTCGTTCGAAAAATATCCCTATTCGCCTTTAGCCAACCACGAAATAGCCATAAGAGCACGAGAATGAATAAATGGCTATTCCATCTGACAAGTTAAAAACAACTCATTTACAGATGAAATAGCCATGTGCGCCAAAGTTCACACCACCCGAAGATGTACAAATGGCTATTCCATGTCGGTGCTAATTTGATTGAAAAGAAAAAGCTGTTACGAAAATTGTACGAACCGGCTTTGAAAATTTATACGAATGAAACATGTTTGGAGCCCCTGATTGGAGCTGTGACTTTATAAAATAAGAAATATCTAAACGAGTTATAAAATGGAAAGTACAAAACTTGATTTCACCAAACTAAATGGCCTGATTCCGGCTATTATTCAAGACAATACCACCCTGAAAGTGCTCATGCTCGGATTCATGAACGAAGAAGCCGTGGCCAAAACCGAAGAAACCGGCCAGGTGACCTTTTTCAGCCGCACCAAGAACCGGCTTTGGACCAAAGGCGAAGAGTCGGGGCATTTCCTGAACGTGGTTGAAATACTGAGCGATTGCGACAACGATACACTTCTAATTAAAGTAAATCCGGTAGGGCCGACTTGCCACACTGGTGCCGACACCTGCTGGAACGAAGAAAACGAAGAAAGCGACCTGATGTTCCTCGAGTATCTTCAAGACTTTATCGATAAACGAAAAGAAGAAATGCCGGAAGGTTCGTACACCACCTCGCTGTTCAGAAATGGCACACGCAAAATTGCACAGAAAGTGGGCGAAGAAGCTGTTGAAACCATCATCGGGGCCATGGCCAACGACGATGAAAACTTTTTGTACGAGGGAGCCGATTTGCTGTACCACCTGATTGTGCTGCTGAGCCATAAAGGCTACCGCATCGAAGATTTGGCGCGCGAACTAAAGAAAAGGCACAAATAATAAACCAAGAGCCGGGCTTCCCCCGGCCTTCTCTTCCCAACCCCATATCAAAAACCGATGCTGGAAACCGATTATCCGAAAGCTCTTTTTATCCTGAATCCGAATTCAGGCAAGAAGAAGCATAAAAAACTTCTTCGGGAAATACAAGATTTGGGCGACGAAACAACAATCCGCTTTTCAGAGTATGCGGGGCATAGCATACAAATCGTCGGAGAAGAGCTTGAAAATTATGATGTGTTCGTAGCTGTTGGCGGCGACGGGACTGTCAGCGAGATAGCCTCTGCCCTCTCAGGGACCGGGAAAAAACTGGCCGTTTACCCCACAGGCTCCGGAAACGGCTTTGCCCGCGAATTCGGGTTTAACCGGAATCTCAACCAGCTAATGAAAGCAATCCGCGAACAAAAATCGGTTGCCTGTGATGTACTGTCGTTCAACAACCAGAAAAGTGTCAATGTCTCAGGTATCGGGTTCGACAGCGCCGTGGCTGTAAATTTCGCCCACCGCAAAAAACGGGGCTTCCGAAATTACGTGGTCAGCACGCTGAAAAATATCCGTTCCTTCCATCCCATCCAGGCTGTTGTAAAAACTGATACGGAAGAAATTTCTGGCGAATTTTTCATGCTCACGGTCGCCAATACCCGTCAGTTCGGAAACAATGCCATTATTTCAGCCCAATCAAACCCTACCGACGGACAGTTTGAAGTTATTCTGGCCTATCCGTTTCCGCTTTGGATGTTTCCTCAAATCGTCTTGCGCCTTTTTTTAGGGAAACTAAAACCGACCAGTTATCTGAGAATAATCCGGAGTACCCAACCCGTAATTATTTCTACGCCTGAAAACCAATTTCATATCGACGGGGAACCGACCCGGTTAAACAGCCCGGTAACCATCCAGATTCACCCTGCTCGATTGCTGGTGGTTGATACCGGCAGAAGAAAGTTCTGATTTACTAAAGCGCTTTTTGAAATACCCGAAACCGCTTGTGTGGCACAGCCCCAATCTTATGTAGCTCGGCCAGCATACGTTGGTTTGTTTCAAGGACCAGGTGCACCTCAATTTGTTTAAATCCGGCCCGCTTGCACGATTCGATCAACCGCATAGCCATATAAATTTCGAGCCCCCGGTTCTGAAACTTTGGCAAAACGCCCCCCATCATCAAATCCAACTGACGGGACGTTTTCATCGATCTCAGGATGTGGTACCATCCGAAAGGCAACATACGGCCCCGTGCTTTTTGCAGCCCCGGGGTAAAATTGGGGATCCCAACTAAAAAACCTACCAGTTGCTCGCCACACATGACTACTTTCACAAAACGTGGATCGAGCACCGGCAAATACCGGTTAGCCAATTCCAGCATCACATCTTCTTCCATCTTAACAAAGCCATACAAGTCGCTATAGGTTTCGTTTACAACCCGAAGAACCGGTAAGATATAGGGTTTCAGTTCCCTGCGCGTAGTAAACTCAATCAACCGGTACCCATTTTTATTTTCAATCCGGTCATGAATCTGCCGATAAATGTCAGGCGGGAACCCATTTAATTTGTATCTGTAAACCAAACAGTCAACCTCCTTTTCAAATCCCTCATTTCGAACCAGCTCGACCAAATACGGGAAATTACAGGCACTATCTAAAATGGGTTGATGTTCAAAGCCCTCAATCATCAGCCCCTGCACATCCTTGTCTGAAAATCCGTATGGCCCGATGAGCCGTTCCATCCCTTTTCCCCTGGCCCATGTTTCAATATCTTGTATGAGCGCGTGCGCTATCTCCTGATTGTTTGGGCATTCAAGGTACCCAAAGCGGGCATCCCGAACACCATGCGACTGATTGTAGGCATGATGAATAATCCCCATGATACGGCCCCCCACCTTCCCATTTTGATAGGCTAAGATCATGCGGGTATCACAATCACGAAACGAATGATTTTTCTCCGGATTAAAAAATGTACGTTCATCTAAATAAACCGGAGGAAGCCAGTTTGAGTGCCCTTTGTGAATTTTCTCCGGAAGAAAAATAAACTCGGTAAACTCTTTCTTCGACTGAACCTGCTTTAAAATTACATTCATAATCATTCAAGATACAAAAACAAAACTAATCAGAACACCGATTGCCTATACATTGAAAAACCAAAACAAAACACAGCCGTTTTCTAACCGCTCATGTTTTTGGGGAAGGCTTATCGCATGAGAAAACCAAAGGTGGAAATTAATTAAAGGGCATCTCTAAAAACCCAATGTTAATATATTTGTTTAATTGTTAATATTTTAAGCATGGGATATATGGTTAGATTGCCTATTTTACAGTACAAAAAAGAGCAACAATGAAGAATATCAATATGCTAGGCCT
>JAJUGZ010000143.1 GCA_029265715.1 Bacteroidota bacterium | reverse complement strand
TGTCAACCACGGTTACATTGGCTGTTGCGGTGCTTGAATTACCGTTGTTGTCGGTAACTGTTAAGGTTACCACATTCGGGTTGGTTGCAATATCTGAACACGTGAAAGCTGTTTTGCTCAAAGACATTGAAAGGATCCCGCACGCGTCAGAAGAACCGTTGTCGATGTCGGCTGCGGTGATGCTTCCTTCGCCGTCTGCGTCAAGATAAACCGTAGCCGCTTTGCACAGGGCAACCGGAACCACTTCGTCTTTGACGGTAACCGTGGCGGTGCAGGTAGATGTGTTGCCGTTGTTATCGGTCACGGTCAGCGTCACCGTGTTGGCCCCAACATCTGCGCAGCTGAAAGCTGATTTATCCAGGGCAAGCGATTGGATTCCGCACGCATCGTTTGAACCGTTGTCGATGTCGGCTGCGGTGATGCTTCCTTTGCCGTCTGCGTCAAGATAAACCGTAGCCGCTTTGCACAGGGCAACCGGCGGAGTATTGTCATTTACTGTAACCGTAAAACTACAGGTTGTAGTTCCGCAAGTATTGGTTGCAGTTACAACTACGCTGGTAACCCCTTTATTAAATGTTGAGCCGCTGCCGGTACCATTGCCGCTGCCAGAGGTTGCCCCGGAAAATGAATAAGTTAATGACGGAGCAGGAGTGCCACTTGCTGTTGCAATGTAATTAACTACTGCATCGCAGGTTCCTGTGCCAGTATTTGCAGTCTGGCTGCCAGGGCAGGCTGTAAAGGAAGGAGCAATGCAACCACTAACGGTCAACGTTCCTGTTCCCGAAGTACCACCTCCGGAAGCTGTAACAGAGAAAGGATAGTTTCCTGCAGGAACACTGCTGCCTACCGTGAGAGAAAGTGTCGAACTCAAAGTTATATTCGGCTGATTTTTAGGAAATTCTAATGGATTCGTAGAAAAACTTGTCGTAACCCCAGCCGGTAGTCCGCTAACGCTAAGCGTAGTTGAGAATGCATTATTGGCGCCATCGCGCAGTGCTGATACATTATACGTCACACTCCCTCCAACTCCGGTATCAACAGGTCCAGATTGTGAGCCAACGCTAATGATAACAGCATTCCCATCGGAAAAGAATACCTGATACTTAAACCCGGAAACCTGTCCCCAGGCCGTTAGTACCAGCGACGTATTTAATTCGTCTTCGGTAACATTCCATGAAGAGGTAAAGTTTCCGTTTTCATCGGCTGTTACGAACCATTCGGCATAACGATCGGTATAATTTAAATACTCGTAGGTTTCATTGATAACCATCAGGCTTATTTCTTCACCCGGCTCCCAACCGGTGCCGGTTATATACACCGTTTCGCCCGGTGCATAGTCCAGGTCGGCCTGGTCGAGGGTTACTTCCTGCGCAAAAGAAACGCTGCCGATCAGTAAAACAGAAAGCAGAACAATCGGTACGGCCCTACAAAACAGCAGCACCGATTTTAGTTGTTTCAAAAAAAGTAACGTTCTATTCATAGTTTTGATTTTAAGGTTTCTTAATACCCACCCTGCAGGTGCAGTTAAAAAAATATAAAGGGAATTGTTGCTTGTTTTTAGTTTATCGAAGAACAACATTCAGCGGTGGAAACATCCGGATTGTCGTTTAAATACCCGGATAAGAAGAGAAACCCGAAAAGGGTTGGACAGCATTCGAACCGTCTTCTAAAAAAAACGGTCGTTCTCACATTTCAGAAGATTTCACCCTAACTTTTTCGGAGGTTATTTATTTTGCGTTAATCTCCTAACAATCAGGAATGAAAAGTTACGAAATTGAACAGGCAGAATTGCTATTTTCTGTAAAGCAGGAGAAACGAAATGAGCAAACAGGGCAGTTGAACCAACAAACAAGGAAACTGAACGATCAAAGCCCGGATTACACCCATAATTGTCCGATAAACGAAGGTGTTTTTTGCAAAAAATCCCCAATTCCTGGCTTCAAATAAGTTTCAGGAATTGAGGATTAATATAGGTTGCAGAAACAGGCGTTACCTCACTGATATGCTTGTAACCGAAGCCGATACGGTAAACGTTGTTTTAAGGGTTCCGCCCGAATAGGTCCCGCCCGTATATAAGCCATTGCTTAAAGCCCCGGTCGAAGAGCCTCCGGTATAAACCGAATAAGTCGATCCGCTTTTCAAATCCGGAGAAGAAAAAACGATGTAATAATAGTTTCGGGCCGGTTTAAAGGTCACTAAGTTGTTTCCGCTACTGTCTTCGATATGAAAAAGCGTCGAAGCCGAAACCGATGAACCAAGCGTCAATTTTAGCGAATATTGCGACGAACCGGAACTAACGCCCTGGATCATATTTCCGGAGTTGGGGCCTGCAGCAATCAGAAATCCACCTGAAATGTTAAACGTTCCATTGTAGTCCATTGCAACTTCGGGCTGCGATTGCGGACCGTGAATAATAACGGTGCCGGCTTTCATAACAATACTCCCGTTGCTGTCAAGCGCATCGCCGGCGGTAGTACTCAGAACGACAGTCCCGCCATAGATGTAAATAAAGCTCCCGTCGTTTTGTTCGGTGGCCATGCCGGCTGTCGCATTAAGCCCATCGTCGGAAGCTACAACGCTGAGAGAGCCGTCGTTCACTGTAATGTAGTGCGCCTCGACCCCTTCAACGGCTTTGGTAATGAGAATATCGCCTGCGGTAATGGTTACTTCCGAATCGGCATGGATCCCGTCATCGGCTGAAGAAATCTGGTACGTTCCACTACCAATAATTACTTTGCCGTTAGAATGAATGCCATCGTCGGCCGAGCTGATGGTTGCCGAAACACCTTCGAGCGACACACTGGTAAGCCCTTTTATGCCCTTGGCCGACAAGGTTGATAAAATAGTTTTCGAGCTGCCTCCGCCGGTTGTAATCACATAAGTTCCTCCGTTCGCAACAAGCTTACTTTGTGCCGATAGTCCGTCGCCGGATGCCGTGATATTGAATTTTCCGCTGTCAATCAGAATAAAACCAACAGATCCGCTGTCGCCGTTATCCGACTTCAGCCCGTCGCCCCCGGCGTTCACGGTAATATTTCCATCTCTCACCACCAAATAATCTTTTCCGCGCACCCCGTCGTCTTTCGCAGTCACCGAAATGGTTCCGCTTTTAATAATCAGGCCATCTTTACTGGCAATCCCGTCAGCGTAATTTCCGGTCACGGTCAGCGAACCGTTGCCATAAAAAAGCAGGTCGCCTTTACTAAAAACTGCCGCGTTCGGTTCGTTGTCGGTTACCCCGGAATAACTTGTTCCATCGGTCAATGTGTTCATCGTGTTATCGGCCAGTACAATCAGCACTTTTTTCGCTTTTTTCACAAAAATGGCCGAGCTGTTTGAACAGGTAACCGACACCCCGTTTAAAATCAACCGGACGATTTCATCGTCCTCCGTATTCACGATAATCTGTCCATTTGAGAGTGTCCCGGACAGGCTGTAATTTCCTGACGACGTAATTGTCAGCGTGCTTCCGCTGGCCGAAGCGCCACCTGTATTTTCGGTAATTGAAGATCCATTCAGGGTAATTGCCGCTACGGTCGATGCCTCCCAGATGTAATCAGAAGAACTTTCGTTAATCTCCCCGGTTGCCACTTCATCATCATCCGACGAAACATTCTCATCGTTCGTTTCTTTTTGGCAGGAGGCTAAAAACACCCCAACCAGACAAATACTTGCCAGAAGATACTTTAAACTCATTCCCATAAAATTTAATCTAAACGTATTGTGATAAATCAGTCGGGCACGGTTGGTCAAACATCAGAAACCAAATCCAGTTGTCCAACTCCGGACTTTTAACTGATGTTACAATTCGATTACATTTTACCCTATGGGAAACCAGGATATTTTTTTTGAAAATCCGGAAAAAGTCAGCAATTTATTTCTGTTTGTTTTTCAGCAATTCCTGAAGGCGGTACATTTCGTCACGAAGGCGTGCAGCTTCAATAAAGTCGAGCGCTTTGGCAGCCGTTTCCATTTCTTTTTTTGTTTTGGCGATGGCCTTTTCGAGGGCAGCGGCGCTCATGTACTGAACAACCGGATCGGCGGCCACATCCACATGATCGTCGCCTCCGGAATACGCCTGAGGTGAATAATCGCTACGATATTCGTACCCGATGATTTCGCGGGTTGGTTTTACAATCGCTTTCGGCGTAATGTTATTTTCGGTATTGTAGTTCATTTGTTTAGATCGACGATAGTTGGTCGCATCGATGGTTTTCTGCATCGAGTCGGTAATCTTGTCGGCATACATAATTACCATCCCATTCAGGTTGCGGGCCGCACGTCCGGCCGTCTGTGTCAGCGAGCGTTCCGATCGCAAAAAACCTTCCTTGTCAGCATCCAGAATAGCCACCAGCGAAACCTCTGGCAAATCCAGTCCTTCTCGCAACAGGTTGATCCCGACCAGCACGTCGAACTCTCCTTTGCGCAGGTCTTCCATAATTTTCACGCGTTCCAGCGTATCAACATCCGAGTGAATGTATCGTGTTTTCACACCCATATTGGCTAAGTATTTGCTCAGCTCCTCGGCCATACGTTTGGTCAGCGTGGTCACCAAAACGCGTTCGTTCTTTTCAATGCGAAGGCTGATTTCATGCATCAGATCGTCGATCTGGTTCAGGCTCGGACGCACATCAATAACCGGGTCGAGCAAGCCCGTGGGACGAATAATTTGTTCGACCACGACCCCTTCCGAGCGTTCCAGTTCATAATCGGCCGGCGTGGCGCTAACAAATACCGTTTGCTTTGCCAGAGTTTCAAATTCTTCAAATTTCAGCGGCCGGTTATCGATGGCTGCCGGCAGACGGAACCCGTATTCTACCAGGTTAACCTTACGCGAATGGTCGCCGCCGAACATAGCCCGGATCTGCGGAATGGTAACATGGCTCTCGTCGATAATTGTCAAAAAATCGTCCGGGAAATAATCGAGCAGGCAGAATGGGCGCGTTCCGGCTTTTCGCCCGTCGAAATACCGCGAATAGTTCTCTATTCCGGGACAATAACCCAATTCGCGCATCATTTCCAGGTCGTATTCTACCCGTTCCAGAATGCGTTTGGCTTCGACGGGCTTGCCAATTTGTTTGAAAAAATCGACCTGCCGCACCAAATCATCCTGAATTTCACGGATGGCCGATTGCATCCGTTCTTTAGTCGTTACAAAGATATTCGCGGGGTAAATAATCGCCTGCTCCTGTTTGTCGATTGTGCTGCCACTTACCGGATCGATAGTCCGGATTTCTTCCACTTCGTCGCCCCAGAAAACAACCCGGATCGCTGTATCGGCATAAGCCGGGAAGATATCAACTGTGTCGCCTTTTACCCTGAAATTTCCACGCTGAAAATCCACTTCGTTACGCGAATAAAGCGCATCAACCAGCCTCCGGAGAAACACATTCCGGGAGATTGTCTCACCTTTTGAAACCTGTGTTACATTGGCATGAAAATCTTCGGGGTTTCCGATACCGTACAGGCACGAAACCGACGAAACAACAATTACATCGCGGCGCCCGGAGAGCAAGGCCGAAGTAGCGCTCAACCGTAATTTTTCAATATCCTGGTTGATCGAAAGGTCTTTTTCAATATAAGTATCAGTGACCGGCAAATAAGCTTCCGGCTGGTAATAATCGTAATACGAAACGAAATATTCAACGGCATTTTCCGGAAAAAACTGTTTCATCTCACTGTACAACTGGGCCGCCAGGGTTTTGTTGTGGCTCAGGATCAGTGCGGGGCGGTTTACTTCGGCAATCACATTGGCCATGGTAAACGTTTTTCCGGAGCCGGTAACCCCCAGCAAGGTTTGACAGGGTGCCCCGTTTTTTATCCCCTCTACCAGCTGGCTAATAGCTTCAGGCTGATCTCCTGTGGGTTTATAATCCGAAACAAGTTTAAAATCCATGGTTATTAATTTGTTAACTATTCGCTTCGAGCGGTTAGCTTTTAGTTTGCCGACAGTTTGAAATAGACCGGGAAATGGTCGCTTACCCCGCCAGTATATTTTTCACCGGCATACGTGCGGTTTGGACTTTTATCGCCATTTTTCGTCTCAAAAATCATCCAATCCTGACTAAAAATAAACCCTTTGCCTGCAACTACTTTAAGCTTCTTTCCGAAAAGAAGCCCGGAAGAAACAACTAAATTATCCAACATGTTCCAATCGCCCCGGTAATAATATGATCCATGCCCGGCTTCTTTTTCGGGCAACATCAAATTTACCAGTTTTGCCCCGGATTTTGGCCCGGCTGCGCCTAATGTTTCAGATAAACTTTTGCTTGTTGGTTCATCGTTCATATCGCCCATGATCATCACTCTGGCCGATGGGTCTTTGGCTAAAATTTCATCCACTTTTTTGCGTAAAACCGAAGCCGCCCAAACCCGTTTTGCTTCACTTTCTTCCTCTCCGCCAACACGCGAAGGCCAGTGATTGACAAAAATATGAACAGGCTGGTCCCCCAATTTTCCGTAAACGTAGAGAATGTCGCGGGTTTTGTTCTTCGGGTCGTTTTCATAGCGAACAGGGATTGCCTCGTGCGAGATTTCCCGAAACTCACCCGGACGGTACAATAAGGCTACATCAATGCCGCGCGGATCGGGGCTTTCTTCCTGAATAATCTGATAACGACTGCCGCGGATTGATTCAGCGCGAACCAGATCGTTCAGCACCGAACGGTTTTCGATTTCGCAAAGCCCAACCAGTTCCGGAAAATCAGACGGACTGACCGAAGCGATCACTCTGGCAATATCGTTTACTTTTTTTTCATATTTTGTCGTATTCCAATTTTTCTTGCTGCCAGGCAAAAACTCGTTATCCTGAATGTGTTTGTCATCCAGCGTATCAAACAAGTTTTCAACATTGTAGAACAGAATCGTGAACTGCTTTCGTGCCGGATTATTGGCTGGCTCACCAAAACCGAAGTAAGTAAACAGCAAAAGAACCCCCAAAAGAAGGTGTTTAAAACTTATTTGTTGAAGAGTTTTAACCTCAATTCGGTCTTTTTTACTCACCCCTGCCCCGATAAATCGGTCTTCTCCCCTCTCCGTGCATCGAGAAAAACAACGTTCTACAGCTGCTGGACGACGAAATGAGTTTGAGCGGCTATAAATTAAATTTAACCCATTCCTAAATTTTAGCTTCATTGTAATTCATCTGTAAATAATTTGTTTTTAAGTTGTCAGATGGAATAGCCATTTATACATTCCCCGGTTGGTATAAGCTTCAGCTTTTATGGCTATTTCAATGGTTACCCGATTGTTACTTTGTAATATTTGGTGACATCGGTCACAAACATGCCGGCTGTCAGGGCAGCCTGAATCCCTAAAATACCATCCTCGAACACCTGGCAAAAACGGGGTTCCACACCCATTTGTTCGGCGCATTTTAAGAATGTTTCCGGATGCGGTTTAAAATTAGTCACATCTTCGCTGCAAACCAGTACAGAGAAATAATCTCTTAATCCGACAATTTCGAGCGTTTTCCAAGCTAACCGGTTCGATCCGCCGGTCCCGACAGCCATCGGCAATTTACCGTGATACTGACGAATCAGATCGGTAACCGGTTTTATTTCTTTTGTATAAATCATATTGGCTTCGAATTCTTCTTCCTTGGCATCGCCCATTTCGCGTGGGTCGATATTCTTTCCGAACAATTCGTTGAGTTTTTCAACAGTCGGGTACAACGGAATCCCGGCCAATTGGGCAAAAAGTTCGACGGTGAAATCAATTCCATAACGTGCCGCTGCATTTTTCCAGGCAGTATAATGAATGGGCATCGTGTCGGCAATTGTTCCGTCAAGATCAAAAATCAGTGCTTTCGCATCGGGATGAATCTCGATAAAATCTGTCATTGTAATTAATTTTCATCTGTAAATAATTTGTTTTTAAGTTGTCAGATGGAATAGCCATGATCCGGTTATTATTTTCATTATCTGTTGGTGTTTGCAAATCATGGCTATTTCATAAGTAAATATTGTTGTTAAAATATTGAAATTTAGGTGTGTACTTATGGAACTCCATGCCATGAAAATTAGCTTCTCTAATAATATTTACATGGCCTTTGGTGCCACCACCATAAATTTTGTTACCGTGGCATGTT
>JAJUGZ010000126.1 GCA_029265715.1 Bacteroidota bacterium | reverse complement strand
CAAAGTTGTTTCTTGCAATTTTCGTATCTATTTCTGTTTTTCAAACTAGTTTTTCAACGAGATGGAATAGCCATTTATACATTCCCGGTTGGTATAAGCTTCAGCTTTTATGGCTATTTCATCTGTAAATAATTTGTTTTTTTAGTTGTCCGATGGAACAGCCATGATCCGGTTATCATTTTCATTATCGGTGGGTGTTTGCAAATCATGGCTATTCCATGATTAAATTTTACGTTTCTGAAACGGTATTTCCCATGCAAATATTGTTCCGCATAATGAAAAGCAACCGGACCAACCGGAACCATTTACCAGGCCGGAATTTTCTTCGCCACAACGACATCCGGAGAATAAATTACACTTGTGGCGCCTGTTTCAAACTTAATTGAATGCGTTTCCGAACCAGATCGACTTCGATTACCTTAACCATTACATGCTGGTGTAGTTTTACAATTTCGCCCGGATCGCTGATAAACCGGTCGGCCAGTTGCGAAACGTGAACCAACCCGTCTTGTTTCACGCCCACATCGACAAAGGCGCCAAACTTGGTAATGTTGGTCACAATCCCCGGCAGCACCATGCCCACCTGCAAATCTTCGACCTTGAAAATGCCGGGGGCAAACTCAAACACTTTAATCGTGTGCCGCGGGTCCCGTCCGGGTTTGGCCAGTTCGCTTATTATATCCTGAATGGTGGGCAAACCAATGTCGCCGGATATATATTTTTTCGGTACGATCTGCTTTTGCAACTCCTGATTTTTAATCAATTCCTGAACCGTACAACCCAGATCGGAAGCCATCACTTCAACAACCCCATACGATTCGGGGTGAACAGCCGAATTATCGAGCGGATTCGCGGCATCGGGAATCCGGAGAAAACCGGCCGACTGTTCAAAGGCTTTGGCCCCCATGCGGGGAACTTTCAGCAGTTCTTTCCGGCTGGCGAACGGCCCGTTTTCTTTCCTGAAATCAACAATGTTTTGTGCCAGCTGCGGGCCCAATCCGGAGACATACGTGAGCAAGTGCTGTGAAGCTGTATTGACATTCACGCCAACCATGTTCACACACGACTCGACGACGGTATCCAGACTGGTTTTCAATTTTTTCTGGTCTACATCGTGCTGATACTGCCCGACACCGATCGATTTCGGGTCAATCTTTACCAACTCGGCCAGCGGGTCCATCAGGCGGCGCCCAATCGAAACCGCGCCCCGCACGGTTACATCATACTGCGGAAATTCATCGCGCGCCACTTTCGAAGCCGAATAAACCGATGCTCCGTCTTCCGACACCACGAAAACTTTCAGGTCGCGATCGTACCTCAGTTTTTTAATGAACTGCTCGGTTTCGCGACTGGCTGTCCCGTTGCCGATTGCAATGGCCTCGATCTGGTAAGCGCTAACCAGCGAAGTCAGTTTTTTGGCTGCCAGGGTGGTTTGTTCCTGCGGTTTATGTGGATATATGGTTTCATTATGCAATAAATTCCCCTGCGCATCGAGACAAACAACCTTGCAGCCGGTTCGGTAACCCGGATCGATAGCCAGCACCCGTTTTTGCCCCAACGGAGCAGCCAACAGCAGTTGGCGCAGATTGTCGGCAAACACCCGGATCGCTTCTTCATCGGCTTTTTCTTTTGCCAGGTTGCTAAATTCGGTCTCGATCGACGGGATCAGCAAGCGTTTGCACGAATCGGCCACGGCCAAGCTGACCTGCCGGGCACATTCATTGTTTCCCCGAACGATAAAGCGGTCGACCCGGTCGATGGTCTCGTCCACATCCGGAGAAACCGACACGCGCAAGATGCCTTCATTTTCGCCGCGGCGCATAGCCAGCAACCGGTGCGACGGACATTTTTTCAAGGGTTCTTCCCAATCGAAATAGTCACTGTATTTAGCGCCTTCCTCTTCTTTACCCTTTACTACTTTGCTACTGATTTTTGCCCCCACTTCGAACGAACGGCGCACTATATTCCGGGCCCGTTCGTTTTCGCTCACCCATTCGGCTATAATGTCGCGGGCCCCGGCCAGTGCGTCGTCAACCGATCCAACTTCATCAGTTAAAAACTTCCGGACACGGAACTGTGGATCGGCTTCCACTTGTTTCATCAGGATTTTGGCCAGCGGCTCCAGCCCTTTTTCACGGGCAATGGTCGCGCGGGTCCGGCGCCTGGGTTTATACGGAAGGTAGATGTCTTCAAGTTCTGTTGCATCATAACAGTCTTGGATACGGGCCTTCAATTCGTCGGTCAGTTGATTCTGCTCGGCGATCGTACTAATGATGGTTTCCTTACGCTTGAGCAACTCTTCCATCTTCAGTTTCTCGTCGCGTATTTCGGTAATTTTTACCTCATCGAGGCTGCCCGTACGTTCTTTCCGGTAACGGGCAATAAAAGGAATCGTGGCCCCTTCGTCCAACAACTGGAACGTATTTCGAATTTGAAATTCCTGAACTCCAATTTTTTCCGACAGCAGCCGGATGATATGCTGGTCCATTCTCTGTATTTAGTTTTTTGCGGAAACGAAAGTATCATTTTTAACACAAACCTCGATGCTAACCTTACAGGCATCCGGAGAAAGGCGACTGGAGCTATCAATATATTGGCAGACACCTTCTCCTGATTTATCCGGAGGCTGGTAATCAGACACCCGTTATCGATCCGGTAAAGTTCAAAGCGCTAAGTACAGCATTTTTATAGCTGCGCCCAATTGGCAATTCCTTTCCCGGCACTTCAACCGTATTGGCTGTAAACGCTTCAATCTTTGTGATGGAGACAATAAACGATTTGTGTATGCGCAGAAAATTTTCAGGAGGCAATTTCTCTTCCATCTGCGACATACTGGTTTTGGTCACAATTTTCCGCTTATCGGTAAAAATCTGGACATATTCGCTCAACCCTTCGATATACTTAATTTCGGAAAGCAAGACCTTCACGACCCGTTTGTTTTCCTTGACATAGATGTATGCTTCTTCGACAGCTTTTTCGCCGGTTGGGCTGCCAACCAGAACCTGCATTTCTTCCTGACTGATCTGATAAAACTTGTTGATTGCTTTCAGGAATCGTTCAAATGTAATGGGTTTCAACAGATAATCTACGGCGTCAAGTTCAAAGCCTTCGAGCGCATACTCGCGATAGGCAGTGGTAATAATCACTTTGGGCGGATGTTTGAGTGTTTTCAGAAATTCGATACCTGTAATCTGCGGCATCTGAATGTCCATAAACATCAGGTCGACCTGTTTTTCGCGCAAAACATTCAGCGCTTTCATGGCATCGCTGCATTCGGCAACAATTTCAAAGTTTTCAAGTTTCTCGACATGTCCACGAATCAGCTCTCTGGCTAAAGGCTCATCGTCAACAATAATACATTTTGTTTTCATTTGGCTTTTTATATATCATCGGTTAAAAGATACTCCACATAATAATCGGGCGTTAACTCCTCTCCTGTTGCTCTTTTAATTAGTTCATTCCACGTTAAATAATTACCGTACCGGAACAAATTTTTTCGTAAAAAAGTACCCAATTGCGGGTTTGACGCCCAGCAACAGGCATTTGTTATTTTTTCAGGGAACCGTTTTTGCAAGGCATGTCGCAATTGCTGCGCAAATATATCGGCTAAAAGTTGATTTTGCGAATTGCAGGTTAATAAAGAAGTTACACGGATCGAGGCCCAATCGTATTTTGAAATATATGCCGGAATTTTTACGCCCAGGTATTGCTGGTTTAATTTCCACCACAATTTACTTAAATCCTGATCGGGGTTTTCATACAAGGCCCGTTCAAACTCGGCTTTAACTACCAGTTCGCGGCACTTGAACAGTTTATCGATTTGCGAAGCATGATTGACCAGAAGCTTGTACTTAGCCATGTCGCCGGGCGCTATATTTACAACCGACTGCAACCATGCGATATTGGTTGTCAAATCTTTACACAACAAGCCAACGCCGGCAGAGATCATATAATGCGGGTCGTATAGCAACAAGGGAGTTTTGTCGGAAACATAGACGTAAGTTGATGCAAAACCACACAGCCGCATAATCGATTCCAGCCCCTGGAAATTATTCTGAATATCTCCCACCAGGCGAATATCGTCGCGGTCAACCGGAATTAAATAAGCCCCCTGGGCCTTCCCCTTTCTGGCCGACAGATCGCTCCTGTCCAAAACCTGGTCAACCGATAAACCGGCTTGATTAAAGTACGTTCTGGCAATTTCTACTACGTTACTGCCATTAACCAGCTTATCGAGTTGCGACGAAAAATCAACGGGATGCAAACTAAACTGGTCGTCGAAATAATGCCAGGGCATAATCTCAGAAGTATCAATGCCGTATCGTTTGGCAATCATCCGGTCGATCTCCCGTTTGGCCTCAAAATAGCGGTCGCGGGTACGCCGTTCCGTTTCGTGCAATATTTCGAAAACTTGGTCGACATTTTCATCTTCCTTTTCGAGCGACAACTCGTAATAATTGGCATAGCCCATCATCCGGGCAAACTCGTTCCGCAACGAGACCAGTCGCCGGATATCTGCCTCAATTCGCACGCCCAGCATCCGACGGCCTTCAAAAATCCGACGCGGCAAATCCGGATCGTTAACCGCCCGGCGCAACGAATCAATCTGATTGGCTGTGTACGATTTACCATCCAGCTGAACCCTAAATCCGAAATGTTCCTGGTAAATGCGGACTTCGGTGGCCACCAAATCGTTAAATTTTCCCGACTCGATCAATCCATCCATATAATCATGATATAACCCGTCCAATTGGCGCGACAACATAGAATCTTTAACTAACCCCGAAGCCCGGATCTTTTTTATCAACTGAAAATCATGCTCTTCGGTAAATATTTTATCCGGAACAAAATTCATCCGCTCCGGAAGAAAATCTTTGTTGCTGTGTGTTCCTTTCTGTTCCCTGAAATCAAGTTCCAGCTTTACCAGCCGGTCGTAAGCCGATGTCGTATTGTGGGTGGTCGCTTCCCAGTATGCCAACCCTTCCTGGCGATAATAGTAATGAAATACTTTTTCGTTTTTCCTGATCAGGTGCCTGACAATTTGTTCGGCTTTTTCCTGCTCGCTCAGGCACGAAAAAAGCAAAAAACCGACAGCCATACACAACAAAGCCCGATACCATTTTTTCATTTCACGGTTCTCCTTTTTATATCCAGGTTTACTTCAAAACAATCCTCTTTCATCTCTATCCGCAGCACGTGTTGCCCCGGATAAATCAGTCCGAGCCTTTTCTGAATATTAGCCAATCCCAGCCCGGTTGTGTTTCGCGGCGTTGGCTTACTCTCGGGAAGGCTATTCCGTGCCTGGAAATACATCCAGTCTTCAGTTGTTTTTATTCGGATAAAAATCCACGGAGACCCCGGGTCTTTGCTACTGCCATGTTTGAAACAGTTTTCAACAAACGTAAAAAGCAACATGGGCGCGATCGGGAAAAAGGGGGTTCCGATTTCTTTTTCGAACCGTACATTTAAGCGGTCGGCATAACGAAGCTGTTCCAGCTCAATGTAGTTTTCAATCAGGGTTATCTCTTTTTCAACGGGCACCTCCATCGCATTGCATTCGTACAAAATATAATGAAACAGGTCTGACATCTTGGAAATAACTTCCGGCGTCTTATCGCTCTTTTGCAACGCAAGCACATACAGATTATTGAACGTGTTGAACAGAAAATGAGGGTTCAACTGGGCCTTCAGCAACTGCAACTCCGAAACTAGGCGTTTCCGTTCGGCTTCATCAGCTTTCTGCACCGAACTGACCCAATCCGTAAAAAATTTGATCATGGCAAAAATGACGGCAGGCATCAAAACCCAAAGCATATTGGTAAAAACAGCTTCGCGGGTAAACCATTCTTCCGGATGCAAAACCTTGGGAATGAAATAGACAAAAAACACGTGTTTGCTGACCAATATCTTCAGCATGGAGAATAAGAAAGAGGTCAGGGCCAGCAAAGCCACAAACAAAACAATCCGCCTGTGCAACAACAACTTAGGAACCAACAAATATACAACAACATAGGTAAATGCCATGTAAACGGGAATATTGACCAATACGCTGAGAAAATAAAACAAGTATGGAAAGTCTTGTTCGTAACTCACCAGAAAAGACCCTGCCAACAAGAATAAAATCCAGAACAAAGCATGCAACAACAAGTTTATCAACCTGTTTTCGGGAAAAATAATCGCCATAAAAACTTAGTTATGTGTTCTTTGTATTTAAAGTTTGCCGGGAACCGACAACCCAATCTCCCGCCCCCTGATTTTTGCCAACACAAATAAACAGGATTTCCGGTTACCTCTAAAATGTTTTTTATCAATATTTTCATACCACCTCAATACCCGAAACAATCATAACCAATAAGAATAACGGGCATGTTGCAGACAGCAAAGACAAGCCACAGACGATTCTATCACTTGGGCATTCCTAATCTGTCTGCATTCTTGTTATAACATGAATGCAGCACAACCAACACAACTACTACACAATCAATAATTTAGTCGTTTGGCGAAATAAATCAATTCAACGTAAGTTCGATACAAGAATAAGCACAACTCCATCAATATCAGCATGTTTTATTAGATGGCAAAGTAATTTACCGTCGAATGGTAAACGCCACTCAACCCTTGTCTGCCAGTGCCTTATATCTCCTCTCGTTACTGGTATGGGTAAAGCGAGCTGAAGGTAGGCCAACACGGATCAATAAAAATGTGACACCTTTTCCCCGAATCATTTCACACCAAGATCAGGTTTTTATAGTTCTGTGATTTCGATTACATTTAAGGCCTCTTAACCGTAAATGTATGATACCACTAAAACAAATCGCGCTTGTGGCAACAGCCACGTTTTTTTTTATCGGGTGTAAACCGACTTCTTTCCCCAACCTGATTCAATACGCCAATCCGCTAATCGGGACATACATTTCAGAAAGTCCGAGCGGCAAAAAACACAACGAAGGGACCGAAGCTTACTCGCAAACAATCCCGGCTGTTTCAGCCCCTTTCGGAATGACCCAGTGGACGCCGCAAACAGCCGGCGACACCGAAAAAAAATGTGTTGCCCCCTATTATTATTCGGCCGAAAAAATTCAGGGATTCCGGGGGACACACTGGCTGGGCGGGTCTTGCGTACAGGATTACGGCAGTTTTACGTTGATGCCGATGAGCGGAATGTTACGCACATTTGCCGAAGACAGGGCTTCGCTTTTTCTGCACGAAAACGAAAAATCAACTCCGGCATCATATTCAGTCATGCTAGAGCGTTACCTGATTATGGCCGAGATGACCGGAACAAGCCGCGCAGGCTTTTTCCGCTTTTCGTATGCCAAAGGCGGGAAATCGTTTATTCTGCTAACACCCAACAGCGACGAAGGCCAGGGGTATATCAAAGTCGATCCGGAAAAGCAAGAAATCTACGGATACAATCCGGTTCACCGGATTTATCAGGGCTGGGGTCAACCAGCTGGTTTCGCCGGATATTTTGTGGCCCGTTTCGATCGCAAATTCGAAGCCTATGGCTGCTATCGGAAGATGGAAGAATTCAAAGGGCAAAACGAAATATCAGGTCAGGAAAACATTGGCGCGTACATGGAGTTTACAGCCAAAGATTTTGACGTGATCCAGGTAAAAGTCGGAACTTCGTTTACCAGCATCGAAGAAGCACGCGCCAACCTGGACGCCGAAATCCCCGACTGGAATTTCGACAACACCAAAGCTGCCCTCGAAGAAGAATGGAATAAAACGCTGTCGACTATCGAAATAAAAGGCGGTTCTCCCGATGATCAGGTTAAATTCTACACGGCCCTGTACCATTCGTTATTATATCCCCGGACATTTAATGACGTAAGCGGGACCTATCCGTCGTTCGCCGGGAACAAGAAGACAATGAATGTTGAAGCCGGACACACTTATTACGACGACTTCTCCATGTGGGACACCTACCGGGCACAACTTCCGCTGGTGAGCCTGATCGCCCCCCGCCAATACGAAGACATGATGAAATCGCTTGTATTAAAAGCCGAACAAGGCGGCTGGCTGCCTATTTTCCCTTGCTGGAACAGCTATACCTCGGCCATGATCGGCGATCATTGCGCCACGGCTTTAGGCGATGCTTACCTGAAAGGCTTCGACATAAATATCGACAGCGCCTGGATTTACATGCGAAAAAATGCATTCGAAATACCTTCTGAACCGGACTATAAAGATGGCAAAGGCCGTCGTGCTCTTTCGTCGTACCTGCAATACGGATATATTCCGCTGGAAGATTCGGTGAAAGAAGCATTCCACAAAAATGAACAGGTTTCACGCACGCTCGAATATGCCATGACCGATTTTGTACTGTCTGGAGTTGCCCGAAAATTAGGCAAAGACGACGATACCAAAATACTGGCCAAACGCTCCCAAAATTACAGATATGTGTTCGACGACGATGTTAACTGTGTCAGGGGACGCTACATCGACGGAACCTGGATTGAGCCGTTCGATGCCTTCGTCAGGCAACCATACATTACCGAGGGATCGCCCATGCAATATATGTGGTACGTACCTCAGGATGTTCCGGGACTAATCGGGTTAATGGGGGGAAAAGACAACTTCAGGGGAAAATTAGACGAGTTATTCGACTCGGGCGAATACTGGCATGCCAACGAACCCGGCCACCAGATTCCGTTTATGTATAACTACATCGGCGACTACAAAAAAACACAGGAACGTGTGAAAAACATCCTCGCAACGGAGTATATGAACTCTCCGGGCGGAGTTCCCGGCAACGAAGATTCCGGACAAATGTCGGCCTGGTATGTTTTTGCCGCGATGGGTTTTTACCCCGTTTGCCCCGGAACCGGCGAATACCAATTGTCGTCTCCCATTTTCAATGAAGTTACGTTGAACCTCGACCCGGCCTATTATCCCGGAAAGAAATTCAGGTTGGTATCTTCGTCTCCCGAGTTATACAAACCCGTTGAAAATGTATCTTTAAACGGCAAGCCGATAACCAATTACATTATCAGGCAGGATGATCTGAAAAAGGGCGCAACATTGAAGTTTAAATAACGGATACAGAATATCCAGACAAGAACCTCCGTTTTTTCAATCGGAGGTTCTTATTTTTGATAGCTCCCTGCCATATTGAGCCCAAACGAAACTGAAATTTCGGGCATTTATCATTTTTTTCGCCGATATCTGTATCTATTTTCACTGCCATTTCAGGAAAAACTTGCATTTTGCAAACAAGCATTGCCCAAAACCTGTATAACGTAACCACATAATTCACAAGAATGATGAAACATTTGTGCATTTTAATTGTGCTACTTGCCTACTTTTCAACAGGAAAGGCTCAATTTGAAAAGTATTTTTTTGACAAAACCCTGCGGTTCGATTATTATCACTGCGGAAATAGCACGGAAGATCACTATTACTACGACAAAATGATGGAAGAGCCCTTCTGGGGCGGATCGAAAGTCAGTTTAATCGACAATACCGGCTATGGAAATTATGAATTCAGGCTGTACGACCTTGAAAATAATGAGCTTATTTATTCGCGCGGATTCTGTACACTGTTTGGCGAATGGCAAACCATTGATGAGGCTAAAACCATCGATAAATGTTTCCCTGAATCGGTCGTTATGCCCTACCCCAGAAACAAAACCCGCATCGAATTTCTGAGCCGCAATAAAAAAGGAATATTCGAAAAGAAATTTGAATACATAATCGACCCGGAAAGTTATTTCATTAAACGTGACCGTGAGAAGTTGCCAACGTTCGATTTAGTTTATTCTGGCGCTCCGGACAAAAAAGTAGATATCGTCCTGATCCCGGAAGGTTATACAGCCGATCAGCTTGAACTATTTAAAGCCGATTGCCAGACGTTTACCGATGCATTTTTTACCTATTCTCCCTACAAGGAGAACAAGAATAAATTCAACATCCGTGGTGTTTGGGCCCCGTCGTTAGAAGCCGGTCCCGACATCCCGGGCGAGCATATCTGGAATAAAACCCGGTTGGAGGCTTCTTATTACACCTTCGGTTCGGAACGCTACCAGATGATTACCGATTTTCAGAAAGTACGCGACGTAGCAGCCAACGCACCTTACGACTACATTTATGTCCTTTCCAATACGGCTAAATATGGCGGAGGTGCCATTTACAACTTTTACGGGATCAGCGCTGCCCACCACGAATCAGAAACCGGCAAGATATACATCCACGAATTTGGCCATCTTTTCCTCGGGTTGGGCGACGAATACGTTGGCGGTTCTGAATACAACGATTTCTACCCAGTCGGAGTTGAACCTTGGGAAGCCAACCTGACAACCCTCGTTGATTTTGATAAAAAATGGAAAAACATGCTTGCCCCTGGAACAAAGATTCCGACTCCGGTCGACAAACCAAACTCGGAGAAATTAGGTGTTTACGAAGGTGGCGGGTATGTCGACAAAGGGGTATATCGCCCGTGGGTTAATTGCATGATGAACAACATTCACACCATCGATATTTTCTGCCCTGTTTGTCAAAAAGCCATTCAGGGAATGATTGATTTCCAATGCAAATAAGAAACAGTTACTCAAAAAACAAAGCCTGCTTCGTTATTGAAACAGGCTTTATTTTTTGAGCGGGAGACGAGATTCAAACTCGCGACCCTTAGCTTGGAAGGCTAATGCTCTATCGACTGAGCTACTCCCGCAATTATTTGTGGGGAGAGCAGGATTCGAACCTACGAAGACGTACGCCAGCAGATTTACAGTCT
>JAJUGZ010000161.1 GCA_029265715.1 Bacteroidota bacterium | reverse complement strand
TGTTGCATCACTGGTTCGGATACACCTGATTAGCTTACTGGATGTATTTGAACTACTTCGTAGTACAAAACGGGAATACTTGAAAAAAACGGAGTTCACCGCATCATCCTTGCAAACAAAACTTGCATTTTGAAGGGGGGTGACTTCTGAAATAAAAACAATAATAACTGGCTACCAGAAAATTAGAAGACAATATCTTCAGAATTTTAGATTAGTCGGATAATAGTGATTTTAAATGAATAATACAGACCGCAGAAATTTTCTAAAACGAGCTTGTGCCGCAGGAGGATGTTTCTGCGGTTTTAGCTCTTTGGCTTTCTCTTCCGGAAACAATGCCGAATCTCCTGTTTCAACTCAGGAAGAAGATAAACGTTTGCTGTTGGTTCAGGAATACCTTGGCGGACTCCTGCTAAATTTGCAGGAAAGCCTCACCGAAGAGGAGAGCCGGAAAGCCATCAAACAGTTGGCCCGGGTACACTATGCATACCTCAACATGGATGAATTCCTGAAACCATATGAGAACAATCTGGAAGGTTTTATCGGGATGATCGAAAAAGAATGGGGCTGGAATATAACCTGGGACAAATCGGCAGGAACCATCGTGGCCGATGAAAACAAACCCAACTGTGTGTGCCCGATGATCAACCACAAAACCGGTATCAAACCCGGAGCGCTGTGTTACTGTTCCGAAGGATTTTCGGAACTGATGTTTTCAACAGTTGTGGGCCACCCGGTTAAAGCCGAGGTGATTGCTTCGGTGCACCGCGGAGCCCCCACCTGTAAATACCAGATTCATTTGTCCTGATACAAAATTTAAAATCAGTATAAAAACACCTAAATCATGGAGAAAATGAAACGGCCTAAATTAGCCTGGCTTCTGTTACTGTCGGGCTTGTTTGCCTGCCAAACCAAATCCGAAAAAGTGGATTATCCCATTCAGGGAGTCCCGTTCAACGAAGTGAAAATCAGCGACCAGTTTTGGTTGCCTAAAATCGAAACAAACCGGACAGTGACCATCCCGGCTTCGTTTGCCAAATGCGAAGAAACCGGCCGTGTGGAAAATTTTGTGAAAGCGGCCAAAAAAGAAGGCAGCTTTGGTACTACTTTCCCCTTCGACGATACTGATATTTATAAAATTATCGAAGGCGCTTCGTATTCAATGATTGTTCATCCTGATCCGAAACTCGGTCATTATGTTGACAGTCTTATTACGATTGTAGGTGCAGCGCAGGAACCCGATGGTTATCTGTACACTGCGCGTACGATTGATCCTGAACATCCACACGGATGGGCCGGGAAAGAACGCTGGGTCCGGGAATCGGAGGGGAGCCACGAGTTGTATAACTCCGGACATTTGTTTGAAGCTGCAGTTGCTCATTTCCAGGCTACAGGAAAACGAAATTTACTGGATATTGCCCTGAAAAATGCAGATTTGCTGACTCAGGTTTTTGGCCCCGGAAAGCGCAACGATGCTCCCGGCCATGAAATTGTAGAAATGGGGCTCGTGAAACTGTACCGCATTACCGGCGAGAAAAAATACCTCGATTTGGCGAAGTTTTTCATCGATTGCCGTGGCAAGGAAAACAGTCCGAAGAAGGCTTATTCGCAGGACCACAAGCCTGTGGTCGATCAGGATGAGGCGGTGGGACATGCTGTTCGCGCCGGCTATTTGTATGCCGGAGTTGCTGATGTTGCGGCGCTGACAGGTGATTCAGCTTACCTGGCTGCAATTGATAAAATCTGGGAAAATACAGTGTCGAAGAAACTGTACCTGACCGGTGGTATTGGTTCCCGTCACCAGGGAGAAGCGTTTGGCGACAATTATGAGTTGCCCAACCTGACGGCTTACAATGAAACCTGTGCCGCTATTGCCAATGTGTACTGGAACTACCGGATGTTTTTGCTTCACGGCGACGCCAAATACATCGATGTGCTCGAGCGGAGTTTATACAATGGCGTGATTTCCGGCGTGGGACTGGACGGGAAAACATTTTTTTACCCGAACCCGTTGGAATGCGACCTGCATTTTAAGTTCAACCGCGGCGAAACGTTCGACCGGCAGCCTTGGTTCGATTGTTCGTGCTGCCCAACCAACCTGTGCCGGTTTATGCCCTCCGTCCCCGGGTATATTTATGCCCAATCGGGCGACAAGCTTTACGTGAACCTGTTTGTTCAAAGTTCTTCGACTGTTAAACTGAACAAAAAGCTTCCGGTTAAAATCGGCCAGGAAACCAATTATCCTTGGGAAGGAAACGTAAAAATCACGGTGTCTCCTGAAAAGAAGAGCTCGTTTACGTTGTGCATTCGCATTCCGGGTTGGGCCGGAACGCAGGTTGTGCCAAGCGATTTGTATTCGTTTATTACCCCGCCTTCGCAGGCTGTTTCGCTGACCGTAAACGGCGAGCCGGTTTTGTATGAAACAGAAAAAGGCTATGCCGTGATCAGCCGCGAATGGAACCCGGGCGATGTGGTCGGGTTTTCGATTCCGATGGAAATTCGCCGGGTCGAAGCCAATGCGTTGGTAAAAGACGATTCGGCTAAAGTCGCTATCGAACGCGGGCCCATTGTGTACTGCCTGGAAGGGGTTGACAATGGGCCAACCCTGATGAAACTGGCCTTGCCCGATTCGTCGAAATTGAGCGCAATCTTTCATCCGGAAGAGTTGACCGGGGTAGTGACTATTTCGGGCGGGGCGGTTGTTGTCGAAGGGAAAAAAGAACAGGCTCAGAAAATTACAGCCATCCCATATTTTGTGTGGAATAACCGGGGTATCAACGAGATGAAAGTCTGGTTGCCACGACAATGATTGTGTAGGAATTCAAAATACGACTTCTAACAGAATGAGATGAGGGTGTCTCGGACTTTTGAGACACCCTCTTCAAAAAATCATAGAATTTTAGCTCCTTTTCGCATTGGCCTGGGCGGCGGCAACGCGTGCAATCGGTACGCGGAACGGCGAGCAGCTTACGTAGTTCATGCCCACTTTGTCGCAGAATTCAACCGAACTGGGTTCGCCGCCGTGTTCGCCGCAAATCCCGACTTTCAGGTCCGGTTTTACCGAACGGCCTTTCTGAACGCCCATTTCAACCAATTGGCCAACGCCGTTTTGGTCGAGCACCTGGAACGGGTCTTGTTTTAAAATGCCATTGGCCAGATAAATGGGCAGGAACTTGCCGGCGTCGTCGCGCGAATAGCCAAGCGTCATCTGGGTGAGGTCGTTGGTTCCGAACGAGAAGAAATCGGCTTCGGTAGCAATATGATCGGCGGTCAGCGCGGCTCGCGGGATTTCGATCATCGTACCGACTAAATAATCAATCCGGTCGCCACGTTCTTCAAACACTTTTTCAGCCGTAGCCCGGATCAGGTCGGCCTGATGTTTCAGTTCGGCAACAGTGCCAACCAGCGGGACCATGATTTCGGGATGCGCCTGAATGCCTTTGGCTTTCAAATTGAGGGCGGCTTCGATAATGGCCCGTGTTTGCATTGCGGTAATTTCCGGATAGGTAATTCCCAGACGACAACCACGGTGCCCCAACATCGGGTTAAATTCTTCCAGTTCGGCTATCTTGTTGCGCACCACATCGATTGAGACGCCCATTTCGTGGGCCAATTCTTTTTGAGTGGCTTGCTGATGAGGGACGAATTCGTGCAATGGTGGGTCGAGCAGGCGAATGGTAACCCCAAATCCTTCCATGGCCTCGAAAATCCCTTCGAAGTCGGAACGCTGATAAGGCAGCAGCTTGGCCAGTGCTTTTTCACGTCCTTTGGTGTCTGATGCCAAAATCATTTCGCGCATGGCTTTAATGCGTTCTCCTTCAAAGAACATGTGTTCGGTACGGCAAAGCCCGATTCCCTGGGCCCCGAAATTGCGGGCAACACGTGCATCGTGTGGTGTGTCGGCATTTGTACGTACCGACATCCGGGTAAATTTGTCGGCCAGTTTCATGATTTTTCCAAAATCTCCGCCCATATCCGGGGTTTTGGTCTGGACACGGCCTTCGTAAACTTCGCCGGTAGAGCCGTTGAGCGAGATCCAGTCGCCTTCCTGGTATGTTTTGCCGTCGATGGTCATGATGCGGGTTTTGTAATCAATTTTTACGGCGCCGGCTCCCGACACACAGCATTTACCCATTCCGCGGGCAACAACTGCCGCGTGCGAAGTCATCCCGCCCCGGGCCGTCAGGATTCCCTGGGCAATGTTCATTCCTTCCAAATCTTCCGGAGAAGTTTCAATGCGGACCAGGATTGTCTTTTCGTATAGCGAAGCTTCATCGGCAAAGAAAATGATTTGTCCGGTGGCAGCGCCTGGCGAGGCTGGTAAGCCTTTTGCCAGTACGGTTGCCCGTTTCATCGCGTCGGGATCAAAAACCGGGTGAAGCAATTCGTCCAATTTATTTGGGTCGATGCGTAACAACGCAGCTTTTTCCGAAATTTTGCCTTCTTCCATCATATCGACTGCAATTTTCACCATGGCCGCGCCCGTACGTTTCCCGTTACGGGTTTGCAGCAGCCATAATTTACCTTCCTGAATGGTGAATTCAAGGTCTTGCATATCCGAATAGTGGTCCTCCAGTTTTTGTTGTACCTGGTCGAGTTCTTTGTACAACTCGGGCATGGTTTCTTCCAGCGACGGATATTTTTTGGCGCGCTCTTCTTCTGAAATACCAGCCAGAGCAGCCCAGCGGCGACTACCTTCTTTGGTGATTTGCTGGGGAGTCCGGATGCCGGCCACAACATCTTCGCCCTGGGCATTAATCAGGTATTCGCCGTTGAAAATATCTTCGCCCGTGGCTGCATCGCGGGTAAATGCCACGCCGGTAGCCGAGGTGTTGCCCATGTTCCCGAATACCATCGACTGCACATTTACAGCGGTACCCCATTCGACCGGGATATTATTCAGTTTCCGGTAATAAATGGCGCGGTCGTTCATCCAGCTGTCGAACACGGCACAAATGGCGCCCCACAACTGTTCCCACGGATCATCCGGGAAACTGTGTCCCGTGTTTTTTAATACGGCTTCTTTAAACCGGATTACCAGTAATTGCAGGTCTTCTGTTGAAAACTCTGTATCTTGCGTAATTCCTTTTTCTTCTTTGAGTTGTTCGATGATTTCTTCAAACGGGTCGATGTCTTCTTTGTTTACTGGTTTCAGCCCCAGTACAACGTCGCCATACATTTGTACGAAGCGGCGGTACGAGTCCCAGGCAAAACGCGGGTTCCCCGATTTTCTTGCAATCCCTTGGACTGCCAGGTCGTTTAGCCCCAGGTTTAGGACGGTGTCCATCATTCCAGGCATGGATACCCGGGCCCCGGAACGAACGGAAACAAGACAAGGATTGTCTTTGTCTCCAAATTGGGTGTTTGTTAATTCTTCAATAAATGAAACCGCTTTTTCAACTTCCGGCTTAATCAGGGCGATGGCGGCTTCTTTCCCTTTTTTATTGTAAACGGTGCAAACTTCGGTGGTAATGGTAAAACCAGGAGGCACCGGGACGCCAATCAGGTTCATTTCAGCTAAATTTGCTCCTTTGCCTCCAAGCAGTTCTTTCATTCCTGCCTTCCCTTCGGCAGTGCCGTTCCCAAATGTGTAAACATACTTTGTCATAAAGTGTTGTTTGTTAGTGTGTTAGAGAATGTGTTATTTGTTTTTTCAAATTATCGAGTGGTACTTAAAAATATTTTTGACTTTGGATATGTTTTTTATTTCTAATGGCAATTTATTTAAGAATTATTTCTTATTCAGACGTGCTTACAAATATATTAATTC
>JAJUGZ010000191.1 GCA_029265715.1 Bacteroidota bacterium | reverse complement strand
AAGTGGTTCGTTTTTAAACTTTATAAAGAAATGACCGAAGAACAATTCTTTGACCAAATGTACAATCGACACCTTATCAGACAACGAGACATAAACAGCTCATATCTAAAAATTTAAATGTGTTAAAGTAGAATTAAATACGTATGGTTGGAATGACAAGTTAAACCAACTAAAACAAGAATCAGCGCATAAAGCCTTGGTTCATGGCCGTGTAGCTATCGCACATCGCACTTGTTATGAAGTTATTTCCGAAAATGGATTATTTCAATGTGAACTGACAGGAAATATGATGTTCGGCAAATCGGTTATTGAATTGCCTTGCGTAGGCGATTGGGTTATTTTTCAGCCAATAGATGCAGAAAGAGGTATCATCTTCGATATGTTACCACGACAAAAAACGCTCTATCGTTTAAAAAGTGGTACAGTATCCGAAAAACAAGCCATTGCTTCGTACGTCGATAAGGCATTTATTGTACAAAGCCTTGATGATAACTTCAACGTTCGCAGGATTGAGCGGTTTATGTTACAGCTGGCAGACGAAAACATCCAGCCTGTTTTGGTACTGACTAAAACAGATTTAGGTTTTAACAAAGAGGATGTCGAAAACGCATTAAAACATATCTCGCACAAAATCCCGGTCTTTTTTACCAGTATTCATCAGCCGGACAGTATTATGGCTATACACGAGTTTATCTCAGTGGGTGAAACGGTTGTATTTACCGGTATGTCTGGTGTTGGCAAAAGCTCGCTGATAAATAGCCTTTCTGGACAGGATATTTTACAAACGGCTACAATAAGCACTTCTACCGGCAAAGGAAGGCATACGACAACCCGAAGGGAAATGGTTCTTTTGGAAAAATCCGGTGTTTTAATAGATACTCCCGGAGTTAAACTGTTTGGAGTTACCAACGACGATGTTAATTCCCTTTCGGAAGTTTTGGACATTAGCAACTTTGAAGGCCAGTGTCTGTTCTCCGATTGCCAGCATATTAACGAAAAAGGTTGTGCGGTTATCAGGGCTGTTGGAAATGGAGAAATTGACAAAGGGGTTTATGAGAACTATCTTAAACTAAGAAAGGAAGCGTGGCATTATACAGCATCGGTTTTCGAAAAAAGAAAGCACGAGAAGTCCTTCTCAAAGATGGTAAAAAGCGTTAAGAATAGCCCGTATAAAAAGTTTTAGAACCCGGGGTTATAATGGCTTCACTTTTGTGAAGAGGTAATTAACCGCAAAAATCATTCCCATCAATGGTGTCTTAGCCCCATAAAAGACTTGCACCTTCCAAGTGATATCCAGGTGATAAACATGCACGGCGCACCAATAGAAGAGGGTGTCTCGGACTTTTGAGACGCCCTCTTAACCACAAATTATCCTGTCAGCTAACTGCCGACTTAACCTGCCACGACTTGAACCACCCGTTCGATGGCCACACTCAACCGCCTGATCCCTTCGGTTATATTTTCAGGCGAAGCATTTGAAAAATTCAGCCGCATATAATTCTTCGTGTTGGGTTCGGTAAAAAACGACTGTCCCGGAACAAACATCACTTTTTCCTGAATGGCTTTTTCAACCAGTGTTTGCATGTCAATTCCTTCCGGAAGTTCGGCCCACAAAAACATACCGCCATCCGGATTGGTTATTTTAATTTCCGGGGGGAAATATGTTTCAATGGCGGCCCGCATCGTTTCTTTTTGCTGAAAGTAGGCTTTACGGATTGTTACCAAATGTTCATCGATATCATTGTCGGTCAGAAATTGCAAAATCGCAGCCTGCAACAGGTTGTTCGAATGCAGGTCCATCGCTTCTTTCGAACGGGTAAAATATTTCAGCAACGGGTTCGGCACGCATAACCAGCCCATCCGGATGCCGGGCGAAATCATTTTTGAAAACGATCCGCTCCAGATCACTTGTTTGGGCAGATGGCTGTAAACCGGAGGAACCGGCTCGCCCGAAAAGCGGATTTCGCCATACGGATCATCTTCAATCATAACAACTTCATATTTCCGGAGCAATCCGGCCAGTTTGTCGCGTTTTTCCAGAGAATACGATATGCCGGATGGGTTCTGGAAATTCGGGATCCCGTAAAACAAGCGTGCCCCGGAATGTTTGGCCACCCGTTCAAAATCGGCCAGTGAAATACCGTCGGCCTCCAAATCGACCGGACAGAATTTTGGGAAAAACGATGAAAAAGCCTGGATGGCCCCAAGATAAGAGGGTTTTTCAATCATCAGCGGATCTCCGGCATTGATAAAAACATTCCCGGAAAGAAAAAGCCCCTGCTGCGAGCCATTGGTGATAATGATTTGCTCGGGAACAATGTTGGCCCCGTATAAATTCCGGTAACGGTTTGCCACCCATTCGCGCAGTTCGGGCAAGCCTTGCGTGACGCCATATTGCATCAGGCGTTTCCCGTTTTGGCACAAGACGTTTTGCATGGCGGCCTGAAATTCGTCGACCGGAAAAAACTGCGGATTAGGCAGGCCACCGGCCAGCGAAATAAAATCGTCCTGCTGGGTCAGGTTTAAAATTTCGCGGATAAACGAACCCGGAATATTCCGGCTCCGGTCCGACAAATAATCGTCGTAGTTGATTTGCATAAATAAAGTTTTAAGTGGATTAAACAAAAAAAGGGCTTCCCTCCGTCACACAGAGAAAAGCCCTTTTGCAGCACAGCAAATCATTCTCTATGTGAACGCATTCACACAAATAATAACCGCCGCTGCTATGACAAATAAGTTATACATAATCACATAGTGGAAAAATGGAATATTGCTTTTCCTAAAATTTCCATTTTATATCACTACTGAACGAGTAAAAAATTAAAAAATAGGGGTTACTCCCCGAAGGTTTGGCCCCATGTTGTAAGTTTGTTTTGCGAAAAAACCACAACATGGGTAAAAATACGGAAATAAAATTTGTCGGACAGCCGATTTT
>JAJUGZ010000154.1 GCA_029265715.1 Bacteroidota bacterium | reverse complement strand
CAGCTGCTGGCTGTCAACAAATCCGTTCCCTCACATTTTTTGTCGGAAAACGCCCCGGGTCAGTTTAAACCTGACAGGTTTCGAAAACCTGTCAGGTTTAAACGAACAAAAAAACAAAGCCCCGCCTGGTCTCACACACCGAACAGGGCAACAAATAACAATTATTATTAACCGGGAGCCAGAGCTCCCAAAAAATCAGTTAAAATTATGAAAAAGTATCTATCCCTGTTCATTTTGAGTTTTGTAACATGTACCCTGGGCGCTTTCGCGCAGATTAAAGTAAACAGCAGCGGGTATGTAGGGATAAACCAATTCTATCCAGCCTATAATTTAGACTGGTTTGGAACAGGCCGTTGGTGGGCAACAAACGGTGTTCTTTTGTTTGATGATACAGGCTATGGTAATCTACCAACGATCCATCCAGAGAATGATTGGTTTGGTTGTTTAGGAACTTCATCTAAACGATTTGCATTAATATATGCTGATCATGTCATAGCCAGAGACCTGGAAGAAACTTCCGATGAAACTGTTAAAGAAAACATCCAAACGTTAGACAATTCGTTAAGTAAGATCACCAGGCTGCGAGGTGTAAAATACGACCTGAAAGCAGATTATTTTAACGTTTCGGATGCAAAATACAAAGCTAAACTTACCGAAGACGGGAAAAATGAAATAGGGTTCCTAGCCCAGGAACTTAAAGAGATATTTCCTGAAGTTGTTTTTTATGACGAATCCAGTGGGTTATATTCGGTGAGTTATACCCGGTTAGTTCCGGTTTTAGTCGAAGCCATCAAGGAGCAGCAAGCCCAGATTGAAGAGTTAAAGAAATTGGTCAAAAAACAATAACCCAGCCCGATATGAAACAGAAATACCTGTTGGGCTGGTTGTTGTTACTAATGCTTATCACGGCAACGGCCCACGCTCAAACCACCTTTGAGTTTACTTACAATGAATGCGGCCACCGGGTAACCCGGGCTGTTATTGCCCTGAAAAGCGCTGTCATCCCGGGCGACACCCTTGTGGCCCGCCAAAACGAAAAAGCGCTCGAAGACCAAATCGGGCTTCAGCAGGCCCGCATTTTCCCGAACCCAACCAAGGGGATGCTCCGAATCGACCTGCCCACATTGAGTAGTGATGCCACGATCCGGGTATTCGACTCGCGGGGAACCCTGCTCATGCAGCAAACCGCTGTAGAGAGCGGCAATACGGTTGACCTCTCGGCCCGTCCTTCGGGGTTCTACATCTTAACCATACATGTGGGGCAGGAAAAGAAAGAATGGAAAATCATTAAGGAATAATCCTGCCTGTACTATCACCAAATTAAAAGAAAAATGATGAAACGACTTCTATACACGTTCATCCTGGGGTTGGTATGGACTTTTTCGTCCGTCGGGCAACCCTACGACCTGACTTTCAGTGCGGCCGAAAGCGGCAACCAAACACACCAGGCCCGCAACAGTATCACCTTTGCAGCCGGGTATTCTTATACACCCAACGGAGGAACTATGCTGGCCGAAATTGTGAACCCCGTGGTCACCGGCACAGTTGCATATTCGCCGGTGATAGACCCTTCGTCTTATTCCATTAACACATCGCTGGCAGTGGTGAAAACGCCCGGCGAGCTTACTGTCTCCGGAATGGCCGGCTATACGCTGCCTGTCAGTTTACCCAAAGGCATTAATGGGTTACAGCCTGAACTGAACCTGAGTTATGCTAGTACGTTTATCGATGGCATGCTGGGCATTGGCTGGGACCTTGGTGGTTTATCATCAATCAGCCGGGTAACCCAAAACCTGTATTTCGACGGACAGTCAAACCCCATAAAGGGCAATTTGACCGATAAATATGCCCTGAACGGGAACCGGATGATCTTAATCAGCGGCACTTACGGTTACGACAACAGCGTATACGGGACCGAGGTTGAAGAATTCTCGAAAATCGTAGCGCACGGATCTACCGGTCAAGGCCCGGAATATTTTGAAGTGTTTACACGTTTGGGGTTGATCTACCAATACGGAAACACGGCCGACTCGAAAGTAAAACGCGATGGCTCGTGTGTTTTAACCTGGAAATTGAACAGGATTACCGACCGGTACAGCAATTACATTACATTCAGCTATTTCGATTCGGACGACGAGCAACTTATCTGCCAGATCGACTATACAGGGAACAGCGCCCAGGGAAAATCGCCGTTTGCCCAAGTCAAATTTCATTATAAACAACGCAGCGATGTTAGTACCTATGTGTATGGAGGCAGAGAGTTTACACGCGACTTGTTGCTCGACAACATTGAAATAACCAACAACGGGCAGGCCTTTAAAAAATATGAAATGGCCTATTGCCAAGTCGATAACCGGACCCAACTGCTGAAAGTAACCGAAAACAGCAGCCAGAACCAACCGCTGAACCCTACGGTTTTTGCATATACTAATCAATATGAATATCTAATGACTTCTTCTTCTTTCTACGTCAATTCAACTAAAGAACGGTTCTTCCACGGTGATTTTAATGGAGACGGGAGAATGGATTTTGTTACTATACCGTCAAAAACGTATTACGATGGATCTGAAAATTGGAAACTTTATGTTGCCAATACTTCCGGAGGTATGACTTATAAATCTCAATCTAACCTTAGAGCCAATCTGGTAGACATTCTCATTGCAGACTTTAACAGTGATGGACTTACTGACATGATGACGATATATCACACCATAGGTCTTCATGGAACATACGATCTATGTTTATATGTTTCAACAAAAAATGATCTGGTTCCCGATGACTCATATTATTGGAGCATCGACGATGACGTCTTCGACAAATATAACTTCAATGTAGTTGACTATAATGGTGATGGGAAAAAAGAGGTCTTTGTTTTTGGAACTCGAGACTACGTTCTGTATTCCTATTCGGGTTCAAAAATATGCGACGGCAGGGCCGATTATGATTTGCAAGATGCAGGAAAACACAAAGATAGGACAGCTGAAGTTTTTGATTTCAATAACGATGGATGTTCTGATATTATAGCTGTCAATGGTGTTAATTTGATTTTATATGAATTTAAAAACATTGAAAATAAGCTACTTAAAACTTATCCACAGGCGGGTCAACAAAATTACTTATCAGCAGGAGAAAAAATTGATTTAAGCGATTTCAATGGAGATGGCATTACCGACATCTTGGAAACACACGGACCCTTAAATAAATACTTCGATATCAACACTTTTGCTACGGGGAATGTCAATAGTTGGCGTAGCATTAGCATTTTTTCTGATTTTGATATGACTAGTACAAATAATCAATGGAGAATTTGTGACGTGAACGGAGATGGAATACAAGACATTGTCATCTGGGGAAAAGGGAATAGCACAAGTAACAGCGCTAATCACATCAATGTAGCAATTAACAGTGGTAATGGATACGAATATAACTTAACAGAATATGTACAATCTGTTACTTTCGATATGGCGGATACTCTTACTCAATACTTCTATTTTGCAGATTACAATGGAGATGGATGTGATGATTTTTTTTATAGCAAACCTGGATCCCAAAGACTTTATTCGTTTACGGTTGGCACTCCAAGCAATCTATTAAGCGCTTTCGTTGACGGGCTGGGGAACAAAACCACGCTAACTTATTTGCCAATGACCAACAGTGCGGTTTATGCTAAAGGCTCAGGAGCTACCTATCCTCTCGTTGACTTTATTTCACCCCAACAACTCGTTTACCAGGCAAGCGCCGATAACGGTATCGGCGGAACGACATCTACCACTTATAAATACGTAGGAGCCGAGGTACATTTACAGGGCAAAGGGTTTCTGGGATTTTCGACAGTGACCGGAACAAATTCAGCCACCGGTGTATCAACAAATCACACGTATGAGATTGACCCGACTTATTTTTACCCGAAACTGAAATCTTTTGTTACCAGACGAGATGGCAACGATTTTATCACTGCAACGACAAACCAATGGAGCAATCTTGCGTTTTCTGATAAGCGTTTCTTCCCATATATTTCAACATCTTCCGAGTCAAATGGGTTAACTGGGCTTACAGTGGGCACAACCACCGTTTACGAAAAGCCAGGTTCAACGAGCGAGTATGCCAACCAGAAATCGGTCACGACCGAGTATGACGGCGGGCATACCCGTAAAACTGAATATTTGTACGGCAATGAAATTCCGGCAAGTTGGCTGATTGGCCGCCCCACAACCATTACCGAGACCTCGGTAAAAGGCTCCGATACGCAAACATTTGTCACAACCCGGACTTACTTTAGCACCAACAACTCGCCGGATATTGACCAAAACAACTCTGGTGACGCCAGTTGGTGGCAACTAAACCGGGATTACGACCCGTTTGGCAATTTATGGAAGGTACACAAGGCCACAACGGGATTAACCGAAACCCATACGATCTATGATTATGGTACTACGGGTATCAATTTAGTGAAAGTAACTGATCCGGTTGGGACAGAAACCAATTATACCTACTATGATGCAACGGGACTGCTGCATACCGAGACCGACCCGTTTGGTAATATGACAACCTACAATTACAACAGCGCCGACCAGCTATACACCATTGTTCCCTCCAATGGAATTACAACCACCATTTCCCGCAGTTTCAACATAACGAGCGGCCCGTCGTATGCACGATACTATATTGACCAAACCGGAAACGACGGGTCGGAAACCAAAGTTTGGTATGATAAATTGGGCCGGGAACTGCGCACCGAAACGAAGAAATACGGCGGCACCTTGATAAAAACCGACAAGCAATACAATGCCAAAGGCCAACTGGTCCAGGTTTCGGAGCCAAGTACCAGCACCCCTTCGTACTGGAACATTTTGGAATACAACGATTATGGTCAAATGACATCAAGCGACCCGTATTACGGGGCAACTACCTCCTATTCATATAACTTTGGAGACCCAACCACCACGCGGACTATCAACGGGCGAACTTACGAGACAACCATCGATGCAACAGGTTCGGTTACCGGAGTATTGGATCCAGGAGGTGCCATCACGTATGATTACTGGCCCAACGGCTTGCTGAAATCAGTCCTGGCCCCGGGTTCGATAACCACCTCGATGACCTACGACAAGAACGGCAACCGGCTAACCCTGAACGACCCCAGCGCAGGCCTTATTACCAACACCTGGTACGGAACCGGCCAACCCAAAACAATAGCGAATGCCAAAGGAGAAACAACCACTTATACTTATTATGCCGACTCGAAAGGGCTGCTACAAAAAACATCGTCGCCCGAAGGTGAAACCAACTACACGTACTACACAAACGGCCTGGTCAATACCATTACCTCGCCGGGCGGCGTAAGCCGGAGCTATACTTACGAGGCGGGCAAAGTAAAAACAGTTACCGAAACCATCGACGGGCTGAGCGATGTGGTTACTTTTGAGTATGATACCAAGGGGCGCCTGTACCGGAAATATTTTAACGGGACAACCGACTACGAACAATACGATTATGACACAAATAGTGGTTATCTTTACTGCATCCGGTTTAACGGAGCAACCGTTTGGCAACTAACAACCATGGACGAATACAAACGCATAAGGCAGGCAACAATCGGGGCAACTTCGGCCTCGTGGGGTTACGACAGCAACAATATGCTTTCGGGCATTACGGCTACCGGCGTGCAGGGGTATTCGTACTCGTTTGATGCCAACACCGGAAACCTGAATTACCGGACCAATTCATTGCGTGACAAAACCGAATATTTTGGTTACGACCAGGGAAACCTCGACCGGCTGACCACAGTTACCGGCCCGGCAAACTCGTCGGTAAGCTATACCACCAACAAACTCGGGAATATTCTGACCAAGAGCGATGCCGGCGCCTATGTGTACGATGCCACCCAGCCGTATGCTGTCGACCAGGTGGTAAGCAGTACCAATAACATTTCGGCCACCACCCAGAATATTGAATACTATTCGTTCAGGAAGGTTAAAAAGATTACCGAAGGCACAAAAACAGCAGATTTTACCTACAATGCCGACCAGCAACGCATTCGCATGATCCTGAAAACAAACGGTACAGCCACCAAAACCCGTTACTATTTTGGCAGCAGTTGCGAGCGCGAGGTGGCAGACGGGGTAACCACCCAGTATATCTGGATTGGCGGCGATGCTTATACCGCAGTTGCGGTTGCAAAAAAAGTAGGTACCGGAAGTTGGACCGTGTATAACATTTTCCGCGACCATCTGGGCACCATGACCCACCTGAAAAACGGCAGCAGTGCGGCCGACGAGTACAGCTTCGATGCCTGGGGCCGGCGGCGCAATGCCACCAACTGGACCTATACCCTCGATGCCAACGACAAGGCCCTGTTTGCCGACCGCGGCTTTACCGGGCACGAGTACCTCGAAGATTTCAAGCTCTATAACATGAACGGCCGCTTGTACGACCCAGTTGTTGGCCGCTTCCTTAGTCCCGACCCGCAGGTGCAGGATCCCTACTTTACCCAAAACCTGAACCGCTACTCGTATTGCCTGAACAACCCATTGAAGTACACCGACCCGACCGGTGAAAAATGGAAATGGAAATGGCTT
>JAJUGZ010000024.1 GCA_029265715.1 Bacteroidota bacterium | reverse complement strand
GTCCATTAATCAACAAAAAATAACATAAAACACTGATTATGTGTGCTTTATAAAAAAAACAACAAGAAGCATGGCCCAGCCTTAGGCAACAAAGACGTCAACTATAGACAGAGAAAAAGGGGTTTTTAGAGATGCCCTAAAAAGAATGGAACGGGCATCCCAGGCATGAATATTCGAGGTTTGCCAACCGGTAGTTGAAATAGCGCTGATATACTGAAAAACACCTTCCCTGACCGGCTCCGGGACAATCCCCGCATCGAAAAGAAGAAGCGATAAGACAATACTTCCAAAGAAAAAAAGGATCAGCAATGATCGGGCTTGCACATCATTCCAGATTTCACTAAACTTTCTCTGAAAGATGACCCGAAAATAAAACGGCAGTGAAAACGAACCTAAAATCATGGGCAGCAGATACAGGTAGTCCATCCGGGCCGAATGATAACTGGCAATACTGTCGTCGAGTGTACTGAAGCCTCCCGATGAAAGCCCGGCCAGGGCATGGTTCACCGCATCGAAAACGGTATCGCCTATCGGGTATTCCGGCAAAATCAGGATGGTGCCTGCAATCAGGTAAAGGATAATGAAAACCGTAACAAAAAGGTACGATTTCCAGATAACTTGGGCAGTTTCTTTTACCCGTGCCTTCAGTTTCATCCCGGTCGATTCGGAACTGTACAGCAATTGTACGCTCCGTCCCGAACCCTGCTTAAGCATGGCCAGCGACAAAACAATCACTCCTGCTCCACCGATCCACTGGGCAAACGAACGATAAAACAAAACCGCTTTCCCGACCGACGGCTCATGCACGGTCATTGTCAGGCCCGTTGTTGTATAAGCGCTCATGCTTTCAAAAAAACAGTGCAGGTAATTCCTGAAAAACAACAGGCTTGACGAGTAATCAGCTCCCTGCGGGACAAATTGCTGCATAACCGCATCCGGCGTAAGCCAGGCAATGAAATACAACGGAAGCCCGCCAGCGAAGGTCAGAACCAACCAAGCCGAAGCCGCAATCATCATAGCTTGGTCGTAATAGGGTTCATCCGCTTTCCGATAAGCCTGACAAATGAAGAATCCGCTCGTCCATGCAATTAGCCCCGCCAAAACAAAGCCCAGAAGTGAAAACCATTCGCAATAAATAATGGCAACAACCGACGGAACAAACAAAATTATTCCCAACAACTTTAACAACGTCCCGATTTGTTTCAGAACAATCTGGTAGGTTTCGTTATCAACATCTCGTTTCGTCTTCTTTTTCCGACCGAAAATCGACACTGCAAAATGATTGAAAACAGGTATCATTTCCTGATTCTTTAAAGTTCTATCGCGTTGAGCTATGTGGTTGACTATGGTGAGCTAACAAGTCATCAATATAACTGATCAAATATTCCAGTTCGGCAATCTTCCCTGAGGTAATTAAATAACGGTCCCTGCTTCCGTCTTCTTCGCAATTTTCCAAACTTCTGATCTCATTCTTCCTTCGTTGAACAAGTTTCTCTCTCAAATCATAAATCATGCGTTCCATTGTCTGAATCTTTTACTACGATACAAAATTGCACCGCAATCCATAAGGCTTTTATCAGGAATTACCGGAGGGTATAAAGATTTTATAAAGATGCTGAGGGAGTGACTTTTCTTTCGGCCATTTTATATCTTTGCTCAAAAGCCGTTCAAAATGGAACCAAATGCCGACATTCCGTTAATCATAATTGGGTGCCTGACAGCCGGGATCGTGCTTTTAACGGTCATCGTGTTTCTTTTGTTAAAACTGAACCGGCTCAGGAAAGAACAATCCATTACCGCTGAAAAGTTCAGGCAACTGGAAAAACAAATCGACTCGGCCCGGCTCGAATCGCTTGAAACAAACCTGAACCCGCATTTGCTGAAAAACATCCTGAACTCGATCCAGTCGCACGCTTTTCAGACATACCACACAATTGACAAACTGGCCGGGGTACTCGACTACATCTTGTATGAAAGCCGTCAAAAATACGTGACCCCGTGCGAAGAAATTGAATTTGCCCGCAACCTGATTGAAATCAACAAGATAAAACTAAGCCCGCTGTTCGACCTGAAAGTTAAACTGAAAATCAACGAACAGGAACCGCTCTACCACCAACGGCTAATGGCCCCGCTCATTTGCGCCAATCTGATTGAAAACGCCTTTAAGCATGCCGACCTGCAAAGTCCCGACTCGTTTATTTCGATAACATTCGAGTTTAGCGACAACACATTCGGGCTTACCGTTGCCAATAAAATATCGCCCAAAACGCCCATGCAACGCGAAAAAGGCGGGATAGGCGAAAAAACATTCGAGCAAAGGCTTAAAATTATTTACAAGGAGAATTTCAAACTCGACCGTTTTACCGAAGGCGATGTGTACATTGCCCACTTAAAAATATACCTGCTTGAACACAAAGCTAAGATGCTTGATATTAGACGATGAGCTCCCAGGCTTGACGTACCTGAAAATGCTTTGCGACCAGGTTCCGGACCTGGAAGTTGTCAAAGCATTTAATTCGCCGGATATTTTCCTCCGGGAAAAGGATGCCCTTGAGTTCGATTTCTGCATACTCGACATCCACATGCCCGGGCTCGACGGATTGAGCATCGCCAACTTACTGACCGGCATCCCCATCATTTTCACAACCGCTTTCAGTGAATATGCCGCCGAAGCATTTGACCTTGAAGCGGTGGATTACATCCGGAAACCAATCCGGAAAGAACGGTTCGAAAAAGCCATCGAAAAAATGCGCGACCGGCTCCGGAATGCCGCCCCCCAAAAAAGCTTCGTCCAGCTGAACACCGACAAAGGCAAAACACTGCTGTATTTCGAAAACCTGTGCTACATTGCCGTTTCGGCAACCGACAGCCGCGACAAAATAGTTTTGCTTGACGATAACCAAACGCTTACCCTGAAAAACATCTCGTTCGACCAGCTTTTGGAGCTTTTGCCCTCCGATCGGTTTTGCCGGGTTAATAAGCGGGAAATAATCGCGTTGCGCTGCGTCCGTTTCTTCTCTCACGACCAAATTGAAACGACATTGCCCGACAGTAACGGGAAATTCAGGACACTGACCCTGGGCGACGCCTTCCGGAACAATTTCCTGAGGTTAGTTGAAAAATAATCGTTCCTGTTTTTTGCCTGCTTGTTACAAAAATGAACAGCTTTGACTCCAATCCGTTCATTGTTTGATGAATTATTCCAATTTTTACAACAGACACAAACGCAAGAATGATCATGAAGTCCGGAATTCCTCTCAGATGACCGGGCTTTATTTATATCATTATCCGCATGGCATAATTTCTGACTAAAAACAATCGGACAAGATGAAGAAATACCGCAATATCCTGTTCTATATACTGGTCATTGGAGGGTTCTCTGCAATCATTTATCAAATAATTGATTGGGGACAATATCTTGAAGAAGGGCGCCAGATTGTAACCCGGCAAACCAGCATAACTCCCTGGTTAGATTTTCGCGAATCGTTCATTGAAAGTTTTCATCATCCGCTGGCAATTTTACTGGCCCAGATTGTGACCATCATTGTCGTTGCCCGTTTTTTGGGATGGATCTGCCGGAAAATCGGGCAACCAACGGTTATCGGCGAAATCATTGCCGGGATTGTGTTGGGGCCATCGCTGATCGGAATGTATTTTCCCGGCTTCACCGAAGCCCTTTTCCCCGACAATTCGCTTGGCAACCTCCAGTTTCTGAGCCAAATCGGACTTATTCTTTTCATGTTTGTCGTTGGCATGGAACTCGACCTGAAAGTGCTTAAAACAAAAGCCCACGATGCCATTGTTATAAGCCACGCAAGCATTATTATTCCTTTCACCCTTGGGATCGGACTGGCCTACTACATCTACCCGTCATTTGCCCCGGAAGGGATCCGCTTCTCCTCGTTCGCCCTGTTTATCGCCATTGCCATGAGCATTACGGCTTTCCCTGTGCTGGCGCGGATCGTCCAGGAGCGGGGCATTCACAAAACCCGCCTGGGATCGGTTGTCATAACCTGTGCGGCAGCCGACGATATAACAGCCTGGTCGTTGCTGGCTGTTGTAATTGCCATCGTCAAAGCCGGATCGTTTGTCAGCGCCTTGTACACCATCGGACTGGCCCTGGGATATGTTTTTCTGATGCTCAAATTTGTCCGCCCGTTTCTGCGACGGATCGGCGAACTGCACACCTCCCGCGAAAACCTGAACAAATCGGTTGTTGCCATTTTCCTTTTATGCCTGATCCTTTCGGCCTACACAACCGAAATTATCGGCATCCATGCTCTTTTCGGGGCCTTCATGGCTGGCGTGATTATGCCTGAAAATGCCCGCTTCAGGAACATTTTCATCGAAAAAGTTGAAGACGTTGCCATGGTTTTACTGCTGCCGCTGTTCTTTGTATTTACCGGGCTTCGCACCGAAATCGGGTTACTGAACAATCCGGAATTGTGGAAAGATACAGCCCTGATTATTTTGGTGGCGGTAACCGGAAAGTTTCTGGGGGGCGCACTGACTGCCCGGTTTGTCGGACAAAACTGGCACGAAAGCATTACCATCGGGGCACTGATGAATACGCGCGGGCTGATGGAACTGGTTGTCCTGAACATCGGGTACGATCTGGGCGTGTTAAGTTCTGAGATATTTGCCATGCTGGTTATTATGGCCTTGGTCACTACGTTTATGACCGGCCCCGCGCTCGATTTGGCCGACCGGATTTTCAGGAAGAAACCAGTTCCGGATGCTGACGGAATCAGCCAGATCAGGAAATATCGGATACTGATTTCGTTTGGCAACCCGATCCGGGGACGATCCTTATTGCGGCTGGCCAACAGCCTGATAAAAAAGTCGAACGGAAATGTTGCAGTCACGGTTATGCACCTGTCGCCCAGCACCGAACTTCATCACTACAACATCGATGAGTATGAACGGGAAAGCTTCGAACCGGTGTTACTGGAGTCGCAGGCCCTGAACCAAAAAATAACAACCCTGTTTAAACCGTCAAACGACATTGAGTCGGATATTGCCGAAGTGGCTGGCAAAGGAAACTACGATTTGTTGCTGATCGGGATCGGGCAATCCATCTTCGAAGGCAGTTTGCTGGGTCGAATACTGGGATTCACCACGCACGTCATCAATCCGGAACGGATTATCGGGAAATTTACGGGCAGCGAAAAATTGTTTGCCGACTCACCTTTCGACGAACGCACCCGGCAAATTATTTCCGGCAGCAAAATACCGGTCGGGGTCCTGATCGATACCAACTTTGAAAAAACAGACCGTGTCCTGGTCCCGGTTTTTGACCGGCACGACCAGACGCTGATTTCGTACATCCAGAAAATAATCCACAATGCCGGAACCCAGGTTACCATTGCCGACGTGGCGGGTGTAATCCGGAATGAAACGGAATTCAAAGAATCCATCCGCTACATCGAACAGTTTGCCCCCAACCACATCAACCTCGTGAACAAACCTGTTGACGAAGAGCTGCTTCGCGGACAGGATTTACTGATGGTATCCGATGTAAGCTGGAAAAAAATAATGGATGCCCGGTATCCATGGCTGAACCTATGTCCTTCGATCCTCATCATTCACCATCCGGAGAAATTTCATTAAGAAATTGTTTAAAATTAGAAAGAATATTGTTTTTGGTTGTTTTACTTCAATTTTTGACTCACCCCAAGCCCGATAAATCGGACTTTTTCCCCTCTCTACATGTAGAGAGGGGCAGAGTCCGGCAGTTGCCGGACAACGGAGCGAGTTTAATTCCTAAAAGAAATTTAAACAGTTTCCAGGAAAAGACCGATTTGAAAAAATACGCCTTAATTTTGGAAATTAATCAGGAAAACCATTTACTTTGCTGCTCTCCCGGAAGAAAAATAGGCATCGCCCTGTGGATGATAAAAAACCGGGACCTGAATAAATATCCGGATTATTAGTTAAATGCCAGAAACAGTAAAATACTTAAAAACCAAAACGGCCATACTCAGCGTGATCGACGTGTTTTATCCGTTGTTCAGACCGTTTATGGATTTGCAAACCTTTCGCTATCTGGCAGTTGGCGGCTCGAATACACTGCTCGATATCTTCCTGTATTTCGTTTCGTACAATTTTATTCTCGACAAAGAGATTGTCCACTTAACCTCGTTCATATCAATTAGTCCGCACATTGCCGCCTTCCTCATTTCGTTCTCGGTGACATTCCCGCTCGGCTTTATCCTGATGCGGAACCTGGTTTTCCCCGATTCGATTATCCGCGGGCGGGTGCAACTGGTCCGCTATTTTTCGGTGGCCATGCTCAACATCGTATTGAACTATGCGTTGCTGAAACTTTTTGTCGAACAGTTTCATTTTTACCCAACACCGTCAAAAGCCATTATCACCGGCATCATTATTATTTTGAGCTACCTGTTGCAACGGTTTTTCACGTTCAAATCGTAACACACAGGCAGGCTCCCCAACATTCCATATTTCCATCATTTCATTTCCCATTCTCCCTTTCTGAGGCTCTTCCTTTTTGTCAATAACTTTCCGTGTTTTAACTCTGTAAATCAGGATGTGGTTCTTAACTTAGCACAACAGAAAACAAACCATGGTCTCAGAAAACACACTCGAAAAACTCAAGGTTTTGGCCAATGCCGCCAAATACGATGTGTCGTGCGCATCGAGCGGGACCAAGCGGAGCAACGTATCCGGAGGTATTGGGAATGCCGCAGCCTGGGGCATTTGCCACAGTTTTGCCGAAGACGGGCGCTGCATCTCGCTTTTGAAAATCATGCTTACCAACTACTGCATTTACGACTGCGCTTACTGCATCAACCGCAAAAGCAATGATGTCCCGCGGGCTTCGTTTTCTCCGGAAGAAATTGTTGAACTGACCATCGAATTTTACCGGCGCAATTACATCGAAGGGCTGTTCCTGAGTTCAGGCGTGTTGAAAAATCCGGATTTCACGATGGAACGGTTGGTTGCCGTGGCCAAAAAACTGCGCACCGAACACCGCTACAACGGGTATATTCACCTGAAAACCATACCGGGGGCCAGTCAGGCATTGGTTCATGAAGCCGGCCTTTGGGCCGACCGCCTGAGTGTAAACATCGAGATCCCGACGGAGAACAACCTGAAAATCCTGGCTCCGGAAAAAGACTTTAAAAGCGTGCTGGAGCCAATGAAGACCATCGCCTCTCACATCCTGGAGTCGAAAGAAGAACGGCAAAAATACCGGAAGGCGCCGTTATTCAGCCCGGCCGGGCAAAGCACGCAGCTCATCATCGGGGCCACCCCCGATACCGACAAAACCATCCTGAAATTAGCGTCGGCATTATATACCCGTCGCGACCTGAAACGGGTTTACTACTCCGGATATATCCCGGTAAACAGCTACGACAACCGGCTGCCAGCCTTGAGCTCACCCCCGCTGCAACGCGAACACCGGCTTTACCAGGCCGACTGGTTGCTGCGCTTTTACGGATTTAAAACCGACGAGATCGTGAACGACGAAAACCCGAACCTCGATCTGGAGCTCGACCCGAAAGTAATGTATGCCCTGCGTAACCCCTGGCTTTTCCCCATCGACGTCAACAAAGCCGACCCGCAAATGCTGCTGCGCATCCCCGGCATTGGCACCAGGTCGGTCCAGCTGATTTTGCTGGCGCGCAAACATACCCGGCTCAATGCGTCCCATCTGCAAAAAATGGGCGTGGTGATGAAACGGGCCCGGTATTTCATCACCTGCAATGAATTACCGATGCGCGGCTCGGTCCAGGACCTGAAGCCTGAAGTTGTTCGCCAGCTCCTGGTTGAAAAGCAAACCCTCGCACCCGATGGAGCTGTCCAGTTAAACCTGTTCCAGCCAACCATGCCGGCCCTGCGCTAAACTTCCGGAGATGCATGTTTTTTCGTTCGACAACACATTTGAGGGGTTGCTCACCTTGGTTTTCGAGAGCTACCGTCTAAAGATTACCCCCGATGAAATTGTTGGTCCAACCGGGAGCCAGCCGTTTCTGTTTGCCTCAACCACAACCATCACAACCGACGACGCCAAAGCCGAGCGCGTCTGGAAAGGCATAGTCGCCCATTCATCCGAAGAAAACGCGCACCGTGCCTACCGGGTGTTTTTATCGGAACTGCCCGGCGTACCCCTGCTCCTTTACCGGTTCATCCGCGTAATTATTGATTCGCCGACCAATCAGGAGACCAATTTTGCAGAGCCTTCAGTGCTCGAAGTGCATAAGATCCACCAAAAGGTTTGCCGCGAAGCCCAACGGACAGCAATGTTTGTCCGCTTTCAGAAAACAGCCGAAGGAAATTATTATGCCTCGTTTGCCCCGCAATACAATGTGCTGCCGCTTTGCATCCCGCATTTCCGCGACCGCTTTGCCGACCAGCAATGGATTATTTACGACCTGAAACGAAATTTCGGGTTTTATTACGATTTAAAAGAGGTTACCCGGGTCGTTTTCGACGACCTGAAAGTGAACCCGCAAAACGGGCAACTGCATTCTTCGATTCAGTCGGCTGATGAGAAACTATTCCAGCAACTCTGGAAACAATATTTCAAGAGCATTGCCATCCGGGAGCGCAAAAACGACAAAGTCCACCGTCAGTTTTTACCCCGCCGTTTCTGGAAATACCTTCCGGAGAAAACCTGATATTCCCCCCTCCGGTTAACTGTTCCCAGGTTCTGTAGGGTCCCTCCCCTTCCCTGTCGCGCCGGGAAGCCTGAAAAACAGCCCATAAGAAATATGATCCGGAGGTGGTCCCCAAATAAAATCAATCCGGCTGTAACTATTTTATTCTTCGGGCGTCGTATTGGTCGTAAAAAGAAAAAAACAGCATCAATTTCTTTTTCGATAAAACCGACACGTGACAAAACCGAAATTTTAATCCGTTTACACGAAAAAATCGTCTGTTTATCGAAAAAAGTTGAGGTAAATAACCTGGTTTTTTCACTTTTGATATCAGAAAACAAGCAGAAAGCTAAAGCCATGATTAACTTAAACAATGTTCACAAATCGTATGTGATGGGAAACAACAAGCTCCATGTCCTGAAAGGCATCGACCTTCATATCGAACAAGGAGATTTTGTTTCTATCATGGGATCGTCCGGATCCGGCAAATCAACCTTGCTAAACATTCTGGGGATGCTCGATAATTACGACGAAGGTTCGTATTATCTGAACGGAACCCTGATTGCAAACATGAGCGAAAAAAAAGCCGCTCAATACCGAAACGAGATGGTTGGTTTTGTATTTCAGTCGTTCAACCTGATTTCGTTTAAAAATGCCATGGAAAATGTGGCACTCCCACTTTACTACAAAGGAGTAAGTCGGAAAAAGCGAAACCTGATGGCCATGGAATACCTCGATAAACTTGGGCTGAGAGAATGGGCCGGACACATGCCCAACGAAATGTCGGGCGGGCAGAAACAACGCGTGGCCATTGCCCGCGCCCTGATTGCACAACCCAAAATTATACTCGCCGACGAACCAACCGGGGCACTTGATACGGCAACGTCCTACGAGGTTATGGAAATCCTGAAAGAAATTAATGGTGATGGGATCACCGTGATCATTGTGACGCACGAGCATGATATCGCTGCCATGACCCGTCAGATTGTCCGGTTGAAAGACGGACTGATCCACGAAATTATCCGGAACGGCGAATTGAAAGAATTTCGCCATGCCTACATGAAAGAGTTGGAAACCGTCTAATTAGCCCGACATGTTTGATATCGATATTTGGCAGGAAATTTTTGCCACCATCAGAAAAAACAGGATGCGGACATTTCTGACCGGGTTCTCGGTTGCCTGGGGTATCTTCATGCTAATGATCTTGTTAGGCTCTGGGAACGGACTGAGCAACGGAGTAGCCGCCAATTTCATGAACGATGCCGTAAATGCCATGTGGATCTGGACGGGCGAAACAACCATCCCGTATGAAGGAATGAAAAGTGGCAGGCCGATCCAGTTTCATAACGACGACTACGATATGATCCGTCAGATGTCGGGCGTTGAGGTTGCCTCCGGACGCTATTTCATGGGGAATACCCGCTACTCTTATGAGAAAGAAACTGGCGAATATACAACCATAACCTGTCATCCGGATTTAAAAAACGTCGAAAACCTGATCATCAACGAGGGCCGTTTCATCAATAAAGTCGATGTGAACGAGAAACGCAAAGTTGTTGTGCTGGGCAAAGATATTGCCGACGCACTGTTTAAAGATAAATCTCCGCTTGGCGAATATGTCAAAGTCAACAACGTTCCGTTTAAGGTGATTGGCATCAGCTCCGAACCCGGATCGACCCGGAACCGAAATGCCTACATGCCGGTTTCTACCGCCCAGATGATCTTTAATGGCTCGAACCGGCTTCACAACCTGGCCATTACCATCAACAGCAAAACACTGGCCGAGAGCCAGGAGGTGGAAGAACAAATCCGAAACACATTTGCCCGGAAATACAAATTCGATCCCAAAGACGAAAGCGCGCTTGGCCTTTACAACAAGCTTGAAAACTACATTCAGACCATGCGGATTTTCCAGGCGATAAAAATATTTATCTGGATCATTGGCATCGGGACTTTGATCGCCGGGATTGTCGGGGTCAGCAACATCATGCTGATTGTTGTAAAAGAGCGGACCAAAGAAATTGGCATCCGGAAAGCCATTGGTGCAAGCCCGGCTTCGGTTATCGGGCTGATATTACTTGAGTCAATCCTGATTACAACCGTTGCCGGCTATATCGGGCTGGTGCTTGGAACCGGGTTAATGGAGTTAATCAACTATTTCATGGTGCAATCGGCAGCGGCAGCCCCGACTGACATGAACGAAACAATCTTCCTGAACCCGACGGTCGATTTCAATATTGCGCTGTCGGCAACCTTGTTACTGATTATTGCCGGCGCAATTGCTGGTTACATTCCGGCCAAACGCGCCGCCAGCATAAAACCAATTGTTGCCTTGCGCGACGAATAATAACCCCCAAAAACCTGAAACAATGTTCGATCTTGATCTTTGGAACGAAATATTAAGCGCACTAAAAAAGAACAGACTGCGCAGTTTTATGACCGCTTTTGGCGTGTTTTGGGGTATTTTCATGCTCATCATCATGTCGGGAGCCGGTCGGGCACTGGAGAACGGCGTGCTTGACGGCGTCAGGGCCTTTGCCACCAATTCGGCTTTCTTCTGGACCGAGCGTACCAGTGTACCTTACGAAGGTTTTCAGCGCGGGCGACGCTGGAATTACGACAATACAGACATCCAATATCTCCGCGAAAACGTCAACGAAGTTGAATATTTGTCACCCCGGTTGTTTGGATGGCAGCAAAATGGAGATAATACCGTTCGCGGCGAACGCACCGGCGCTTTCAATATTTACGGCGACTATCCGGATTATTACCGAATCGACCAATGGACCCCGGTAAAGGGCCGACTAATCAATGAAATTGACGTTCAGCAGAAACGCAAAGTCTGTAATATTGGCGAGCGTGTCGTTGAAGTCATGTTCGGCAAAGACGAGGACCCGATTGGGCAGTATCTGAAAATCAGCGGGGTCTATTTTCAGGTCGTTGGCGTAATCCACCCTGAAACACGTATCAATATTGGCGGCGGAAAAAAGGAAGAAACAATTATCATCCCTTTTTCGACGATGCAAACAGCTTACAACTATGGCGATGTAGTCCACTTTTTCTCGGTGACCGCAAAAAAAGGAACTAAAGTAAGCGAGCTGGAAGATAAACTGAAACAGATCCTGAAAAAACGGCATAAAATTGCGCCCGATGATATGCAGGCCATTGGCTCATTCAATATTGAGAAAGAGTTTGTAAAGTTCAGCATGCTGTTTACCGGCATTCAGGTGCTTACCTGGATCGTGGGTATTGGGACACTCTTGGCCGGTGTAATCGGGGTAAGCAATATTATGCTGGTAATCATTAAGGAACGAACACAGGAGATTGGCATCCAGCGGGCCATCGGGGCTACTCCCGGAAAAATTATCATGCACATCGTTGCCGAAAGCGTTTTCCTGACTGTGATGGCCGGTTACATCGGATTGTCGCTCGGAGTAGGAGTACTCGAAGTACTCAATAAAATACTCGAATCGGCCGGAGAAAAGGTTTTCTTCCGAAACCCACAGGTAAATCTTGCCATGGCCCTTTCGGCGCTGGCGGTGTTGGTTATCTCCGGGATTTTTGCCGGGCTTATCCCGGCCAAACGTGCCATCAGCATAAAACCAATCGATGCCCTGCGCGACGAAGGATAATCCCGATCAATCGGTTAAACCAGAAATCCTGAAAACATAAAAATATCAGACAACAGAAACAAAAAATAAAAAATACCAAGTCATGAAACGGATTTTCAAAATTTTAGGAATTGTAATTCTTGTCGGAATCTTCGGAGGAACAATTTATTTCCTCTACACTAAATCAAAAAAGCAACCAGATGTGTTTGAAACCAAGCAACCGTTTGTATCGAACGTCGTCAAAAAAACCGTGGCTACCGGCTCGGTCCTTCCTCGGAAAGAAATTGAAATCAAACCGCAGGTGTCTGGTATTATCGACGAATTGTTTATTGTGGCCGGCGACTTTGTAAAAAAAGACCAGGTGATTGCCCGCATCAAGATTATCCCCGACATGGTTAACCTGAATAGCGCCGAAACCCGTGTGAACCGTGCAAAAATCAGTTATGACGATGCCAAGATTGATTTTGAGCGCCAGCAGAAACTGTATGATCAAAATGTCATCTCGTACGAAGAATACAAAAAAGCAAAAGTGAATTTCGACGGGGCCAAAGAAGAGTTGACCGCTGCCGAAAACAATCTCGAATTAATAAAAAACGGTGTAACAAAGAAGGCTCAGACAGCTACCAATACGCTGGTGCGCTCAACCATCGACGGGATGGTGCTCGACGTGCCAATTAAAGAAGGCAACTCGGTCATCCAGTCGAACACGTTTAACGACGGGACCACCATCGCCATCGTGGCCGATATGCAGGATATGATTTTTCAGGGCAAAGTTGATGAAACTGAAGTCGGAAAAATCAAGGAAGGCATGAACATCGAGCTGGAAATCGGGGCGATTGAAAAAGATAAATTTGATGCGGTGCTCGAATACATTTCGCCCAAAGGGAAGGAAGAAAACGGAGCGATCCAGTTCGAGATCAAGGCAAAGGTACAGTTGAAAGAAGGCCAGTTTATCCGATCGGGTTACAGTGCCAACGCCAATATTGTCCTCGACCGCAAAGACAGTGTCCTGGTAATTCCCGAAGGTATGCTGAAATTTGAAAAGGACTCGTCGTTTGTTGAAGTCGAAACGGCTACGCCCCAGGTTTTCGAGAAGCGTTATGTGAAAACAGGAATTTCAGACGGGATCAACATTGAGGTCATTTCAGGGCTAACCAAAGATGATAAGGTAAAAGGAGAAAAAGTTGATCCGAAGAAACAAAAAGAAGGCGAAAAGAAGCAAGGATAATGACGATTCAGGATCATTTAATTAACTTAGCTTGAATTGAATAGATATTAAAAACCAATTTACCCATGAACAGAATATTTAACCTCCTTGTGTTACTTGGCCTGCTGGTTGTGTTTGGCAGCGCTAAAGGCCAGGAAACCTGGTCGTTGCAAAAGTGTATCCAATACGCGCTCGACAACAACATTAAGATTAAGCAGCAGGGATTGAATTCACAATATTACTCCAATCAGTTAATGCAGTCGAAGTTGAACCGCCTGCCCAACCTGAATGGGAGCCTTTCGAACAGCACCAGTTATGGCCGTTCGCTTACGGTTGACAACACTTACGAAAACGGAAACTCAAATCAAACCAGCGGAAGCCTTTCTTCCGGAGTAACCCTCTGGAATGGGTTCATCCTGAAAAACGCCATTAAACAGGCCGACATGGACCTGCGGGCCAGCCTGGAAGACCTACAAAAAGCCAAAAACGATATTATGCTGAATATTGCTGCATCGTACCTGGACATCCTTTTTGAACAGGAATTGGTTGTTGTTGCTGAAAGTCAGCTGGAGGTTACCAAACTCCAGATTGAGCGGACAACCAAGCTGGTCGACGCCGGAAGCCTGGCCAAGGGGAGCCTTCTCGAAATCGAAGCACAGTATGCCCGCGAGGAACTGAGTCTGGTTAATGAACAAAACAAGTTGCAATTAGCCTATCTGGACCTTTATCAGTTGCTCGATCTTCCGGCAACCGAAAGTTTCCAGATAGAAAAACCAACGTTGCCCGAACTGGCTGCAAACCAAACGCTGCTAAACTCGATGGATATTTTCCGTACTGCTGTTGGTTTCCGACCGGAAGTAAAAAGCGCCGAATATAAATTTGAAAGCGCCAAATCGCAATTGGCCATTGCCAAAGGTAATTTATATCCATCCTTGTCGATGAGCGGAAGCTATTACAACTTGTACAACGATAAATATTCGGATTACCAGGGGAACAAAATTTCATTTGCCGATCAGATGAAAAGCAATGAGCGGTATGGGTTCGGGTTTTCGCTGAGTGTTCCAATCTTCAATAAACTCCAGGCCCGCTCGCAAATCAGCAATGCCGAGATCCAGGTTACCAACTATGAATTAGCGCTACAGGATACCAAAAATACACTCCGAAAAGAGATCGAACAAGCCTATGCCAATGCATTGGCTGCATTTAAACGGTACATCTCGAATCAAAAAGCAGTTGCTTCCTCAAAAGAAGCCTTCCGTTATGCCGAAGAAAAATTTAATGTCGGAATGATAAACTCGGTTGAATACAACCAATCGAAGAACAACCTCACACAAGCACAAAGCAATTTATTACAGGCAAAATACGAATACATTTTCCGTACAAAAATTCTTGATTTCTACAACGGGAAAGCAATCGAATTATAGTTTTTTCATAATGACTCTGAAATACAGTCAAGTTTGGTTTTTACCCGTCTGATAATCAGACGGGTTTTTATTTGTTGATAATTGTTAAAAAATCTGGGGAAGCATCAAAAAAAATCGCCCGAAATGTGGTATATTCAATTTAAAAGTTACTTTTGTGGCGCAAAATTTATAAACGATATGGACGACTATCATTCGGAAAGCCAGTTTTATGTATTAATCCGGTAAACAGAACGGGTCATAGCTTCTGTTTATCGTAAAAACGGAGGTACTATGATTACATTTTGGAAAACCGGTACTACATTCACACGTCTGAATGCATACCAACCCGATTGCTGGGTAAACTCCCAGGAACTCACCACTGAAGAAGTTGATTTACTAATTAACGAGTATAATGTTCCCCGTGATTTTATCATGGACGTTCTCGATACCGACGAACGCTCGCGTATTGAATTCGACGAGGGGCAAATCATGATCATTTTAAGGGTCCCGTTACACAATCAGAATAATGGCATTCCGTTTATAACTGTTCCATTGGGTATTTACTTATCAGGGAACCAAATCGTAACAATTTGTTCGCGTAAAAACGAAGTCATCCCTTCATTGATCAAAGCAGTCAATGAGAACCGCATCCGGATCACCAGCCAAATTGATTATGTATTGCGCATATTCATGATCTCTGCCGTTTGGTTCCTGCAATTTCTGAAAGAAATCAATGTTCAAACAGCCCTGATCGAGAAAGACCTGGAGCACTCAACCAAAAATAAAGAACTTCACCATTTACTCCGGATGGAGAAATGCCTTGTGTTCTTCATCACATCACTAAAAACCAACGAGATGACCCTGGCCCGCATGCGAAACAGCCGGATTATACAAGAAGCAGAGTATGATGAAGACCTGATGGAGGACGTAGTTATCGAAACACGTCAGGCACTTGAAATGGCAAATATCTACAGCGATATCCAGAGTGGAATGATGGATGCGTTTGCTTCGGTTATTTCCAACAACCTGAACGTGGTCATGAAACAGCTGACCTCGGTAACCATTATCCTGATGATCCCTACGCTGGTGTCTAGTATGTATGGGATGAACGTTCCAAATAGTCTGGAAAATTCGCCGTATGCCTTTTTCTGGGTAGCCGGCCTCTCTTTAACCCTCTCTCTGTTTGGGGTAATCTGGCTGAAGCGGAAAAACTGGTTCTGATATATCATTTGTCTTCATCAAAAAAGGCCACATTTTTTGTAAACGTTAGATAAACGTTAGAGGCTAACGTATTTCAGACAAGACAATTCGGGAATAACGTCTTTTCCCCGCGACTGAAACAATAATTGACATGCAGGCAAAGCCTTCCAAATGTTCTTTATTCATGAAAGCATCAAATAAACAACATTTTAAGAAGGGTTATCAGCTTATATTTTCGATTGTAATGCTTTAATTTCTTTTTCGAGCCGGGTTTTGTTTTTCAGAGCTTCCGAAAGGGCTAAAGCATCTTTGGCTGCTTGTTTGTCATAGTCTTCCAAAATAATGAAATAAAGACGTTTCCCTAAATAAACAGCCTTGAGGTTCCGGTCGGCATGCTCTGCAATAAAACGGATAACCCCATTGTCTTTCCCATCACGGTAACTAACTTTTTCCCAATGGGTTTCCATAAAATCGCTATGGTGATTGTTTACATCGCCTACCGGAATTTCTTCGGTTTTTGCCTGGATCTCGCCATCGTAAACACGAATCCCGGTATGGTCGAGCCACTCTTTTCCATAATAATTACTCGACATATACAGGTCGCCCCGTTCATCCAGATGGAATTGGATGTACGATTTATTCCAGCGTCGCTCAGAGTTTTGACGTTTATGAATATACTGGGCAAACCGGTCAAATTCTGTTTTTTCGACATCGAATTTCTTCTCCAGTCGCTCAATTCTGGCTAACATCGTATCCAATTGATCCTGTTTCCGATACATGATTTCCGAGTTGATCTTTTTGCCCAGTATTTCAGCCTCTGTTAATACCTGGAATTCTTCCGGATAAAGAATTTTTATGGAATCGAGCTGGAGCAATGCGCCCGTTGAGTCGCCCTTTTGGCAGAACTCGGAAGCCAGCGATAACCTTTCGCTGGCCAGTTTCTTTTTGAACTTTCCGCACGAAATGCCGGCAACACATAATCCGGACAGCAGAAATATGCTTATGGTTTTTCTCGTAACGTATCTCATGATCCTGTTTTTTTCAACTCAAAGAAAATAATAACCGACGACGGATGGAAATAAAACAGGTAGTTTTTTAATTCGCTAAACCAGCCGGATCCTGAAAATGATGGTTTCTGAAATTATAGGCACCCGATGTGGCTGACAGTACACATTGATTCTTGGAGCGGGATTATTAGGGGGTGATTGTTTTTTTCTATATTTAGACGGATTTAATCAGTAAAACCCATGATTACATTAACCCAGCTTGAATACATTGTTGCGGTAGATACATTTCGCCATTTTGGAAAGGCAGCCGAACACTGTTTTATCACTCAGCCTACCTTGAGCATGCAAATCAAGAAGTTGGAAGAAGACCTGCAAGTCATCATTTTCGATCGTAGCAAACAGCCGTTAATCCCGACTGATGTTGGCAAGCGCATCATTGATCAGGCACGGATCGTCCTGAACGATGCAGAAATTATCAATACAATTATTAAAGATCACAAGAACCAGATTTCCGGGGAATTGAAAATCGGGATCATTCCAACATTGGCCCCGTATCTGCTCCCGCTTTTTATCGGGAATTACAAGCGCAAGTATCCAAATATCAATATCACCGTCGAAGAATTGACGACCGAAAATATTATCGACCATCTGCACCGCGATTTGCTTGATGTGGGAATTTTGGTTACTCCCCTTCACGAGGAGCGGATAAACGAAAGGCCAATTTTTTACGAAGGGATGCTCGTTTATTTGAATGAGAACCACCCCTTGTTCCAAAAAGAGAAAATCGCAGTAAAAGATATTGCAACACCCGAAATCTGGCTTTTAAGCGACGGGCATTGTTTCCGGCACCAGGTTATCAACTTGTGTTCGTTCAAAGGAGCCTCTAACGAAGCACTTCCTTTTCATTTCGAAGCGGGCTCACTGGAAACACTCATGAATATCATCGACAAGGAGGGAGGCATGACCCTGATCCCGGAACTGGCGACAGTTGGTATGAGTGAGGCCCGATTCGACCATGTGCGTAGTTTTAGCGACATCAATCCATTACGCGAAGTAAGCTTGGTGTATTCCCGGCATTTTGCCAAACACAAGCTGATTGAACTGCTATGGAAAGAAATTGTGGCAGCAACCCCCGAAAAACTTTTGCAAAAAGATCGGGGAACAATTGTTGAGTGGCGGTAAAATTTTTTTTCGGTTCCTGTTTGTAGATTCAAAAAACTTACTTTTCTTTGCATCGCCAAAATCAAAAAGGCAAAGGCTAAACGAAGCCGATGCGATTAGGCAAAAAAAATCCTGATAAAATTTGGAGACTAAAAAAAATGATCTATTTTTGCAGTCCCAAAAATTAGGGAACACTATGTTGGCCCGTTCGTCTAGGGGTTAGGACGCAAGATTTTCATTCTTGTAGCAGGGGTTCGATTCCCCTACGGGCTACTTAAATTTTTTAAGAATCTTTTAGGAAGACCAAAATGGCACATCATCAATCAGCAAAAAAACGAATCAGGCAAGACGAAGCAAAGCGCCTTCAAAATAAATACTATGCAAAAACAATGCGTAATGCATTGAAAGCTCTTCGCAACACAACTGATAAAGATGCAGCTGCTCAGCAACTACCTAAAGTAGTGTCGATGTTGGATAAACTTGCTAAAAAGAATGTTATTCACAAAAACAAAGCAGCCAACCTGAAGTCAGAAATTGCTTTGCACGTTAACCGTTTGTAAGAATTTAACTACCCGATAATTCAGGCCTCTTCGTTCATTTCGAAGAGGCTTTTTGTTTTTATCTGCCAGAAGGGCCTTATGGATGATCGCAATCGGATCAAGGTTTTCAACATCGGGCTGTTGATTAGTTGTTGGGGGTAAATGCTGTATGGTGTAAGGTGATTTTGTAACTTCGGGCATAGAAGCACTAAAAACAAATGTATGCCATATCGCAGGTTACCTAATACCGATCAGGTCAGGCTCCGCGCCATGGAGGCCGGGTTGGAAATGGGGAAAAGGACAGCAGCCCCCCAGTTGGCTTTTAGCCGGCTGACCTTGGAACGGATACAGATGTTTTACCCGAAGTTTTCTGGTGCCGTACGCCAGTTGCACGTGGCCAAACAAACCCAGTTCGACCGTTCGAAAGACTACGGAGAACAGTTAAGAAAAGCACGCCTGTATTTATCTCATTTCCTTCAGGTTCTAAATTTTGCGATTATCCGTGACGAATTGAAACCTCAGGTTCGCGAGTATTACGGAATGAAAGCCAATTCGAAAGTCATCCCTCAGCTAGGGCTCGAATCTCAGGTTCTAGCTTGGGGCGAACGCGCAATTGCCGGCGAGCAGAAACGAATCCAACAAGGAGGAAGCCCCATTTATAGTCCGTCAATCGCCTTGGTTAAGGTGCATTACGAAGAATTCAGGGATGCTTACCATACCCAAAAAATGTTGCAGACTGCAACAGCCAGGGCTTCGCAAAAGGTAGCCGATCTGCGCGATGAGTGTGACCAGCTGATCCAGCAAATGTGGAACGAAGTAGAACAAACCTACCAGGACCTGCCCGACGAATTGAAACGCGAAAAAGCACAACGGTACGGGTTAGTTTATGTTTTTCGCGCCAGCGAGTTGAAACAAACCAAAGAAGAACCTGAAGAAGAAGAACTCGTGTACCCTGGGTAGAACCGATTTTTATTATCGCCGGGTTACATCGCCACCGCTCGATTCATTAATATTTTTCTGCGCCGGATTTCCTGAATAGTATATGTCGCTTCCACTGCTGGCATCTGCATCCAACTCTTCGGAGGCATAAACCGAGGCATCTGATCCGCTGGAAGCGCTCACCCGGCATTTTTTTGAATGTAAGCCCGAGGCGTCCAGATCGCTTCCGCTAGAAGCAGAAGCATCGAGTGTGGCACAGGTTCCGCGAACCGTGGCATCAGAGCCGCTGCTGGTGTGTATTTCAACATCCTGTGCCGTCAGCGCAAGTTCCAGGTCAGAGCCACTGCTGGCTTCTATCCGGACGCGTTCAAGTTTAATTGTTCCCTGACCGTACACATCCGAACCAGCTGAAGCATCAATCAGTTTCAGGTCTTTAAATGTAACATACACCTTTCTTTTTTCATTCCAGTTCCAGTTGAACAGGTGATGAGATTCTTTTACGTAAATCCGCAAAACGCCATCCTCAACCCGGGTAATTATGTTGTTGATTATATCTTCATCAGCTTCCACAACAACCTCTTCGGCAACTCCCTGTGTCAAATACAGATCGATCCCGCTCGATACACTTACCCCGGAAAAGGACCCGACTATCCGTTTTTGTTTCCCGCCCAGGTTTGTTCCGGCAAAGGCATTTGCAGACAGGATTACAAACAACAGGATAACGATAATGGCTGAACGTTTAATTGTTTTCATGCGTTTATTTTTTAGCAGTTTTTAATTTGTCGCATGGAATTCGCATGATAGAAGAATAATCATTCTTATTGGTGTTCTGCGAATCATGCTCATTTCATCTGTATAAATTTTCAAAGTAGGTTCATAAAATTTTCGTAACAGCTCTTGCTTTTCAATCAATTTAGCACCGACATGGAATTGAGCTTGCGAAATCCGCGAAGCGAATAGCCAGTTGTACATTTTCGGTTGGTGCGAACGTTGGCGCACATGGCTATTTCATAAGTAAACATTGTTGTTAAAATATTGAAATTTAGGTGTATACTTATGGAACTCCATGCCATGAAAATTAGCTTCTCTAATAATATTTACATGGCCTTTGGTGCCACCACCATAAATTTTGTTACCGTGGCATGTTCGTTTCATCTGCAAATAATTTGTTTTTAAGTTGTCAGATGGAACTCGCCATTATGATCATGCTTGTGCAAGACTATATCTCATGGCTCGTTCCATGGCAGGTTATTTTATGAGTTTTTGTTATGTCTATACGACGCCTGCCTGTTTTTAACGTTGCACCAGCCGGCTATTTTTTTATGATATTTCCTCCGGAAGAAGTACTGACATCGGTTTTTGACGGATTTCCCCAATAAAAAATATTCCCGCCGGATGACGACCGGGCATCCAGTTCGTCTGAAACTTCAAAAAATATATTCGCACCACTCGAGGCTTTGGCATGACAGCGGTCGATAACCAGTTCTTCTCCTTTCAGGTTGGCGCCGGAAGAGGCCTGCAAGTCGGCTTCCATCGCTTTCCCGGAAAGAAAAATGTTGGCCCCGGCCGAGGATTTGGCGTTTAGCCGTTTGACATTCAGTTCCATTTTCAGGTTACTGCCGGCAAAAGCACTTAGTGTAAGATGTCCGGAAGAAATGATGCCCTGCGAATAAACATTCGACCCCGCTTCAGAAGAAACCTGATCCAAGTTTTCAACCACAATCAACACTTTCTTTTCACGGGCCCTCCGGATGCGTTCGGTGGTCGATACTTTCAAAACTCCGCCATCAACCTCGGTTTCAATGTATTCATGCAGGTTTTCGTCGGCAACAACAGTTACTTTGGCCGGACTGCCCTGGCTGATATAAACATTCATCCCGTGGGTGACCTCGATCTCGGTAAATGGATCAACCGCCCGGACCTGTTCGGTTACATGCCCATTCCCATTGATCGAAGGACCTAAAAAAATGCAAGAAGTTGCAAAAAATGAGAATGCTACAATTAGCAGATAAGCCGGACTTAATTTCAGTTTTGCTTGCATAACCAGTCGATTTTTGAAATTTGAACCAAGTTATATGAACTAAAATTTCCGTCCCGGCTTTTTTCGCTGAAAAGCAGGTTTTTACCGGTAAAGAAAAGGCAAAGCCCAGACAGGCTTTATAAAATTGTATCTGCAATTATTTTTAAGCCATCCAGAGTCAGGTTTTCATCAATCCGGTGAATCTTTTTGCAATATGGCGCAATGGAATAGGCTAATCCTCCGGTTGCAATAACACTCAACGATTTTCCCAACTCTTTTTCAGTTGTTTCGATGATGTTGCCAACCAGACCCGTGTAGCCAATAATTAAGCCGGACTGAATGGCATGGATCGTATTTGTTCCCATGACAGAAGGCGGCGCAGTTAGTTGCACATGGGGTAACTGCGCGGTATTACTGGCCAACGATCTCATGGCAGTTCGGAGTCCGGGAGCAATGGCAACGCCTAAAATGGCACCTGTTTCGCTGATCGTTGTAAAAGTTAATGCGGTGCCAAAATCGATGACCATACATAAATGGGCATAATGACTGTAAGCGGCAGTGGCGTTTACAACCAGGTCGGCCCCGATTTCATATGGGTTTAGTACTTGGATGGGTAGCTTTTCGTACATATCCGGACCGACAAAAACAGGCTGAAATCCCAGCATTTGCCCGATCATTTCGCTAAACGACCGGTTTAGCGAAGGCACCACACAGCTGATAATGACTTTCCGGATATCCGGGTTGGCAATGTGACTGCTGGCAAAAAGCGACCGGAAGATGACTTCGTATTCGTCCGCGGTTTTCATCGGATCGGTTTGTATCCGCCAGACCTTTAACCATTCATTGTTCTCGCTGATGCCAAACACAATGTTTGAATTCCCGATATCGATTCCCAGTATCATAGTGCCTTATTTAGTAATTGCGTTTGTCCTGCTGTAATTTCCTGAAAATAATTGAGAAGATACATACAATAGAACAAAATCCGACGTTATATCAATTGAAATGCTTTCTAATTCAAATTTATTCATAAATTTGAATATCTTGTAAAAGCAAATATTTTCTGCGTGTTGCTGAGGCTTTGAACTCAAATAATTCAAAATCTTGACAATAAACTGCGCAGAGGGGATTTCGATAACTTTTGTATTTTTACAATTATGCAAAACACTAAAAATCCGCTGATATTTATTGTTGAGGATAACCAGATGTATAGCAAGCTGGTTGTTAGTTATCTGAAAACAAACAAACTGACTAATGTTGAGGCGTATTATTCAGGAGAAGAAGCGTTAAACAATATGCACAAGAATCCGGATATTGTTATTCAGGATTATTTGCTGGAAGGGATGAATGGAATTGAAGTACTGAAACGCGCAAAGAAAATAAACCCGAATATTGAGTTTATCTTTCTTTCGGGACAGGACAGCATTGATGTTGCCATCAACAGCATGAAATACGGGGCCTACGATTATATCGTGAAAGACCAGATGGCACTTAAAAAGTTAGTGAACAAGATTCAGAAGATCCAATCCGTTAATCATCTGGTAAAATCGAACAAACGCTACAGAGTTGGAGTAATCTTGTTCTTTTCAGCCTTGGTCCTTTTAATCATTTTTGTCATCACTTATGCCATCATGAACCCGGAGACATTCGGGATGTAATATACATACCGTCAGGAAGAAACGAGCCCGGTAACGTTATTGTTGCCGGGCTCGTTTGCAATAGGGCCAGTGTGTATCTTTATTTCAGTTTTATCTCTTTCCCAGGCTTGAATATCCCTGCATATTCCGGTTGATTTTTTAATATTTCAGTTGCTTTCTGAATATTCTTATCATCCTTCAGCGAAGCCTTGATGGCGCCCTTCTGATAATAATATCTTGAAATAATCTCGTCGGTCAGCAGTTCTTTAACCTCATCCTGGAATTGTTCCAGGTCTTTATCTAAGTTGTGCCCCAGTTTTTCTTGAAGTTTGGCGAATTCGTCCTTCGAGAAATCGTAATATTTTTCTCGTTTGGCCGTCTTTATCAGTTCATCCATGGCTTCCTCGGTTTCCGACTCATATTTGAAATCGTCCTTTTTCAGGAAAGCTGCAAAATCGGCATAAATTTCAGGAGTAATTGTAAATTCTTCAGCAGGGGCAATGGTTGTTCGTGTGTTGTTAAAGTAGGTTGCGTAATCGAATATTTTGAACTGAGATATCAGGCCCACAACCAGGTTGCTGTATTGTTCCGGATCCTGCACAATATCGGGAACGACACCGCCGCCATCGTAAACAATGCGCCCAATCTTGGTTTTGTAGGCAGTTATCAACGAATCGGGGATCGTACCCACGCTACCGTCTTCGTTCCGGTGCGAATAGTCGAGCGCCTGAATACAACGCCCGCTGGGGATATAGTATTTGGCTGTCGTTACTTTCAGCTTGGCATTGTAGCTTAGATCGCGGGTAGTTTGCACCAGCCCTTTCCCGAAGGTGCGTGTCCCGATTATCACCGCGCGGTCTAAATCCTGAAGGGCGCCGGCAACAATCTCAGACGCCGAAGCAGAGCCTCGGTTTACCAAAACGGCAATTGGCATTACCGTATCGACCGGATTTTCGGTGGCATTGTACACTTTGTCCCATTGCTTTACTTTCCCACGTGTGCTAACGATTTCAGACCCCCGGGGAACGAAAAGATTGGTGATCCGGACTGCATCGATCAGCAAGCCGCCCGGATTGCCGCGCAGGTCGAGCACCAACGATTTGGCATGGTGTTTTTCTTTCAGGTCGATTAACGCCGATTTAACCCGTTCGCTACAGTTTTCGGTAAAATTGCTCAGACGGATGTAGCCGGTTTCATTGTTAAGCATCCCATAATACGGAACCGGATCGATCTGTATGTTTTCTCGAACGATGTCAAAAGTCAATGGTTTTTTCTGACCATAACGTTCAATTTTAACCGTGACGATTTTATTGGCCGGCCCTTTCAGCAAGTTGCTGACATCTTCGGTCGACATTTTCTCGGTCGATTTCCCGGCAACTTCCAGGATCACATCTCCGGCCTTCAGTCCTGATTTTTGTGCCGGAAAACCTTCATATGGTTCGGAGATCACGATCTTGTTGTTCTGTTTCCCGATCAGCGCGCCAATTCCAGCGTATTCGCCCGTGGTCATGAACTTGAAATCTTCCATCTCCGATTCACTAATGTAGTTCGTATAAGGGTCGAGCGATTCGAGCATTTTGTCGATACTGGTTTTTACCAGTTTCGAGGGATCAACCTCATCGACATAAAATGCGTTCAGTTCACGAAACAGGGTATAGTAAATATCCAGGTTCTTTGCAATCTGAAAGTTTTTGTCGTCGCGGTTAAAACTCAGGAATCCAATGCCTAAAACAAGAATGCTGACAACTACAATACTTGCTTTCTTAAATCTTGAAAACTTCATCGTTTGATCTTTCATTTATGAAGTAACAAAAGTAGCAAATGCTTTGTTTTAAGCCTCCTTCCATGCGCTATTATTCGTTAATTATTCTTAAACGGCAGAAGTCCGGTATTTTTCTATTACTTTAGGGGTCCTAAAAAAGGGGGTATTCATGTATTTTTTACAAGTTTTCAGGAAGTACAACAAAACTTTCTGGGCATCGAACGTGATCGAACTATTTGAACGCTGGGCCTGGTATGGTTTTTATATGGGGTTCGCTTTATTCCTGGTAAATTCGAAAGACACGGGGGCACTGGGTTTTTCGCAGGTGCAAAAAGGGGCCATTATGGGAACCGGTTCGATGCTTTTGTATTTTCTGCCCATTATTACGGGGGCAATAGCCGATAGAATCGGGTACAAAAAAGTCTTGTTTATCGCATTCTCGCTATACCTGTCCGGATTTTACATGATCCGGACATTCCACAGCTATGAAATGGTTTTTCTATCGTTCGTCTGGATCTGTGTTGGCGGGGCTTTTTTTAAACCGATCATCTCGGCGATGATTGCGCGAACGACCACCGACGAGACTTCCTCCATTGGCTTTGGCATTTTTTACATGATGGTCAATATCGGCGGGTTTATCGGGCCGTTTATTGCCGGGGTACTGATGAATAAAAGCTGGGATTACGTTTTCTTCATGTCAATGACGGCTATTGCGGTTAATTTCGTGATAACCTTACTCTTTTTTAAAGAGCCAATCAAAGATAAAGGGGGAACCCCCCTTGGGAAAAGCATTGCTAAAGCATTCCGGAATATCGGTGAAACGCTTGTTGACTGGCGCTATCTGCTGTTTTTAGTTATCATGATTTTATTCTGGACTGCCTTTAATCAGTTATATTACTCATTCCCGGTTTTTGTTGAAGACTGGGTCGATACTTCTGTTTTATACAACGGGTTACATGCTGTTTTCCCCGCATTGGCCGAATCGATCGGGTCTGCCGATGGAACTATCTCGGCGGTTACGCTGAGTAGTATGGATTCATTTTTTATTATTGTTTTCCAAATCGTTGTGTCGGCTCTGGTTATGCGTTTCAGGCCGCTTTCGGCCATGATGGGGGGCATCCTGGTCCTTTCAGGAGGTGTGGGGCTGATGTTTGCCGTTCAAAGCGGATGGCTGATTTTATTGGGCATGCTGATCTTCAGTTTGGGCGAAATGGCCAGCTCGCCAAAGTTTACCGAATACATTGGGCGTATTGCCCCTGAAGACAAGAAAGCGCTGTACATGGGTACTTCATTTTTACCGATCGCCGCTGCCCACCAACTGGCAGGATGGTTGTCGGGAGGTATTTATGAACGAACTTCGGATAAGCTCTTCCTGCTTAAAGAAGAAGTAGTTAAGCGGGGGCTGTCCATTCCGGAGATCGGCGATACGTTTTCGAAAAATGATTATTTTACTGAAGCCGCGAAACAAATGAATATGAGCAGCACCGATCTTTCCGGATTTTTATGGAGCAATTATCATCCGGCACATATCTGGATGGTTTATTCGGGGATTGCCGTCGCGGCGGTTGTTTTTCTGTTCCTCTACGATCGGTTCATTTTGCCCCGAAAAACGGATTAGCATCAGAAATTACAAGCAATTAATTGCCATCAAACCAAAAGAACCAGGATATATTTTACTTTTGCCCTGTTAACCCGAACGACATGCAAAAATATATTATCCTAGCCCTTCTTTTTTGCGGATTTTTCAGGCTGAATAGCTCAGCCCAAAGTTTTGCCGAACTTTACGACGGCTACCAGCAAGCCGACAGTATAAAATCCGGAGAACTAAAATTACGTTTCGAAGGGGTTGGTTTTTTCCAGAACAACGAGTACGTTGGAGATATTGTTGATGGATATACCTTACCCGGCGGCTTCGTCAGGCCGAGAATCAGCTATGCCCTGAGCAACAACCTGGAAATGGCATTTGGAGCCCATTTCCTAAAATATTACGGCCGCGATGAATTAGCAAACATCCAACCCTGGTTTTCTGTCCGATACCGGTTCGACGACCGTTGGTCGGTAATCATTGGCAATCTTGATCAAAACCGGGCTCACGGAATTCCGCAACAACTATATGAGCCTGAACGGATTTTGACCGATAAGCCGGAAGGGGGGCTCCAGTTTCTATATTCCGGAGGAAAACTGAACTGGCAGACCTGGTTAAACTGGGAAAAATTCATCGTGCGGGACGACCCGTTTCGCGAACACTTTGTGGTTGGCGTGAGTGGCGAATGGAACGTCATGAAGAATCCGGGACTGAGTGTCACAATCCCTGCGCATGCTTTGTTTTATCACTGGGGAGGTGAAATCGATGCAACAGACTTGGGTGTCGAAACCCTTTCGAATATGGCGACCGGATGGAAAATGAAAGTCCCTTTCTCTGGCGGAAGACTTAAATCAATTAATTTCGATGGGTATTGGATGGGCTATTCTTCAGCGGGGGAAAGCGAGTTTTATCCGTACGACAAAGGCCATGCTTTTTCGCTTGGCCTGAGTGCACTTACCCGGTGCAGTAAGTTATCGCTAAGTTTTTGGAATGCCTACCGCTTTGTGGCTCCTGAAGGCCGGCTGTTGTACCAGTCTGTTTCGGATAAAGATGTTGTTTTGTCGCAAGCTGATCGGTCGGTGCTTTCGCTGCGGTATTATTGGCAAAAGCAAATTACCCCGGAAGCCCGGATTGCCTGGCAGTTTGAAAGCTGGTACGACCTGAATGCTTCGGGGATATCGTATAATTACGGAATATATTTACTACTCAATCCGGAGTTCTTGCTGAAACGGTTTGCCCATTGATAAAAAAACGCCAGCGGTTTGAAACCCAGGGCTCGCCAGCATAATGAATGCCAATGCGCGAACCGGACTGTATCTGAACGGGCCTTTCTCCTTCTTCGATCCACATGCGTCCGGAAGTAACAAGGTCTTCTCCGTAAAATGACCGATCGAGTTGCAGTTCCCGTCCCAGCCGGCCTGGTCCCGGGAAGCCTTCCATGCCTCGGATCAACACAGCCGAAGCGTCGCCTTCTTCTCCGGTGACAAAGTTCAGGAGCCAGTATTGTCCGTAAATAAAATAAACGTAAACGGTTCCCCCCTGCTGAAACATGACTTCCGTGCGAGGAGTCCGTCCTTTACTGGCATGGCAGGCACGGTCTTCGATCCCTCGGTAAGCTTCTGTTTCGGTAATCTGATACTTTTTTATTGTCCCATCCGGGAACCGTCGGACAATCTTTTTCCCCAGAAGGGCCGGGGCAACTTCAAGCACGTCGCGCAGAAAAAAATCACGTAAAATTCGTTGGTTCATATCAAATCGTTCTCAGTAAGCGGGTTTGTCATCCGTTGATAACTGATCTGACTGTTCGTAATCAGCAAATAAAAACACAGCATAAAGCGTGGCAAAAAAGGTGATGCCATCGTGGTTGGCCAATGTGTCTTCATTCAGGCAGGATAGCAACACAATGAAAAGAAAGATCAGCAGGAGAAAGCTTTTCTGCTTTTTCTCCCGAAAAACAGGATAAGTAAAAGCAAAACAGATGAACCCCAATCCGATTAAGCCATAGTCAACCCAGTAACAAAGGAACATATTGTGGGAACGTTGCCTAAACTGTTCGTCTTTAAAATAAGGGTTCTGGTCGTATTTTTCCTGATAGGCCTTAAAATAACCGCCAGTGCCTGTCCCAACCCAGAAATGTTCGCGTATAATTTGCCAGGCTATTTTATAATACTCGATGCGTTGTGTAAACGAGTGCCCACTTGGGTTGCCGCCTTTTTGGTAAACATCAAATTCCCAGATTAACTGGTAAATCCGGTTGTAAACCGGGAGTTTTTCGGCAAACAAGTAGTTGGGGATTCCGTGTTCAATGTTCCGGATGTCCTGATCGGTAAGTTTCTTTAATCCATCCGCATCTTTGCGCAATCCTTTGGATGTGAGATATCTGAAAAGCACATATTTATTATAGCCCGAAGGGACCGAACTCTCGTAGTCTGTATTGCTCCGGTTAGACCATTCTTCGCGCAATTCGTTTTCGTTAATAAAAAGGAAAATATAGTGCCCGTTCTCCAGTTGACGATTTTTGAGATCATGGCTATACGGATTACCAAGGCTGGTTTTCTCGTTCAACAAGCTGCTGGTTATCGGTTCGATGGCATAAAATTTCTGAATGCACCATCCGATGTACGCAATGGGTAAGATTAATATGAGGATAACCGAAAGCGTGATTGCCATCCGGCGAAGACGATTTGTCGTGTTAAAGCCCAGCCAGGCCAGGATTGTACCGGTCGTAATAAAAAAAATGACCAGACCGGTCAATGACTTCAGTATAAACAGAAATAACGTTAGCCAGATGATGGCGGCGCTGAATAATTTCTTTTCAGACGAAGGCGTTTGTAATTTGGGATTGAAAACATACCAGCCCAATGAAAATATCGAAATGTTGATCAGGAGGGCAAACCGGATATGAGATATGAACAGCGATATTTCCCGGCTGTTCTGAATTTCTTTCCCGGAAAACCCCAGCCAAACATACATACTGCAGATGCTTGCAAAAATCACAGCAGCAGATAGTACCGCAATCAGAATCTTTACTTCGCGAAAATTTAAACGTTGCGACGTGCCTATAATTAAAGGCATTAACAACAACGGAACCTGGATTTTCAGATCGTGCAAGCCCCAAAACATACTGCTTGTCCAGCTTAGTCCAACCAGGTAAACAAAGAAGACCGAAATAAGTAAACTGATCGACGGAGTGGTTCTCAGAATCTGAACTTTCTGTTTAAACCGACCTTCCCAAATCCAATTGGCAAGGCTGACAAAAGGGAAAATGCTCATTAACCCTTTCGAGGTTGGCAGGCTTATTGCCAGCAAAAGCAGCGATGCAAAATAAACCTGGTGGTGTTGCTTATCAGAAAGTTTCCGGGAAAACTGCATTCGTTCGAAATTTGATACAAAACTACAAATCTAAACAATACATCCGGATGGAATGGTGTATCAAACAAAGATGAACAGGATGGTAAAAACACAAATGCCGCAAAGAACAAGAATCGATAATACCGCTTTGTGAAAATCCCTGGAAGACATGAACTCAATCCCCTTTCCTGCAATAATAAAAGGCACGACCAGCATGGCCCCCAAAAAAATATCCCGGGCCAGGGTTTCAAATCCCGGAACCAGCATGATGAACGTACCCGACACAATAAGCAGGACAGAGAGAGCAATTAATCCGGCATTGATTCGTTTGATCCGGTTTCCCATTGTTTTTTTTGAATTAAGGTGGAACGTTAAGTTAAGTTACAAACCGGCAGTTAACTTTTAACTACTCTTTCTGCTTTTTTTACCGAATAGCTATAAAATATGCATGAATAGTCCGAATTTCTGAACGAACAGATGAGGTTACACTTTGGAAATCTTTTGGTTAAAAATCAAAAACAGCTTGTTTTTCTGTTTGGAAATTCAAAAAAAGAAAATACTTTTGCAGTCCCGATTATTGTCCGTAAAGGTAGTTCTCGTAAATCACTGAAAATGTTTAAGGTATAAAACTTATTAACAAGTCCGATATTTATAAGCCAACTCCTTTAATAAATTGGTTTATTGAGAATTACAGCAGAGTGTTTAATTAATTAAAACAAAACAAGTGGATACACTAAGTTACAAAACCGTATCAGCGAATAAAGAAACGGTAAATAAAGAATGGGTTCTGGTCGATGCAACGGATCAGGTGCTTGGACGTTTGGCCAGCAAAGTTGCAAAGATCCTGAGGGGTAAAAACAAAGCGGGTTATACGCCTCATGTTGATTGCGGCGACAACGTTATTGTGATCAATGCTGAGAAAATTCGCCTTACCGGCAACAAACTGAGCGACAAGATTTACGTTCGCCATACCGGTTATCCTGGTGGTCAACGGTTCCAGAATCCTGCAGAACTTCTGAAAAAACATCCGGAAAGAGTGGTTGAGAAAGCCGTAAAAGGGATGTTGCCAAAAAACCGGTTGGGTAGCAAGATTTATGGGAATTTAAAAGTTTATGTAGGTTCAGAGCACAAACAAGAAGCTCAGCAACCCAAGCTAATTGATTTAAATACAATTAAATAGTAACTAATGGAAGTAGTAAACACGATTGGACGTAGGAAATCTGCCGTTGCCCGGGTTTATGTAAGCGAAGGCAAAGGTAAAGTTACGATCAACAAACGCGATCTGGCAGAGTATTTCCCAACAGGTATCCTTCAGTATGTTGTTTTGCAGCCACTGCACTTGCTGGGTGTTGCCGAACAGTATGACATTACTGCAACCCTTGACGGAGGAGGGATCAAAGGTCAGGCCGAAGCCATGCGCTTAGCGATTACCCGCGCCCTGATGGAAATCAATCCCGAGTCAAGACCTGAGTTGAAACATGCCGGTTTCGTAACCCGCGATCCTCGCGAAGTTGAACGTAAGAAACCTGGACGGCCAAAAGCACGCAAGAGATTCCAGTTCTCAAAACGTTAATATTTTTTATACAAAAATATTTTGCTTTGGGTCTAAATTGCTGAGACTCCCGCTTTTACAGGTAGGGACTACTTAGCAGTTGCTTTTCAGAAGTAAAAAAAGAGTAAAAAGTAAAAAGATGCCAAGAACAAATTTTCAAGAATTATTGGATGCAGGTGTTCACTTTGGACACTTGAAAAGAAAGTGGAACCCCAACATGGCTCCGTACATCTTCATGGAGAAAAACGGGATCCACATCATCGATCTGCAAAAAACAGTAGTAAAAATCGATGAAGCTGCCGCTGCAATCAAGCAAATTGCAAAATCAGGGCGCAAAGTTTTATTTGTTGCTACCAAAAAACAGGCAAAAGAAATCGTTTCTGACCTGGTCGGTAGCGTAAATATGCCCTATGTTGTTGAACGTTGGCCCGGTGGTATGCTTACCAACTTCCCGACAATCCGGAAAGCGGTAAAGAAAATGTTGTCGATCGACAAAATGATGCGCGACAGCAGCTGGGATAACCTTTCAAAACGTGAAAAACTTCAGATTACCCGTCAACGTGCCAAACTCGAAAAAGTGCTGGGAAGTATTGTTGACCTTACCCGTCTACCTGCTGCGCTATTCGTTGTTGACGTTCTGAAAGAAAAAATTGCTGTTCGCGAAGCACAGCGCCTTGGTATTCCGGTATTTGCAATGGTTGATACCAACTCCGATCCGGAAGGAATTGACTTCGTAATCCCGGCCAACGATGACGCCTCTCAATCAATCAAGCTGATCGTTAAAGCGATGACTGACGCGATCCGCGAAGGATTGTCGGAACGTAAAGTAGAACGCGAAAAAGAAGGCGAAGAAAAAGAAGTGAAAGCCAAGGGCAAAAAAGTGCGCGTAGCCGAAGAAGCTGATGACTTCGACGCTGAAATTGACGAAGAAGACGAAGATGTTGAAGACGTTGATCTGGATGAGGACATCGAGCTTGACGAGGAAGAAGAAACTGAAGAATAATCGTTCAACAACTCATTTAAAACAAAGATATTATGGAAATTAGTGCAGCAGATGTAATGAAGTTGCGTAAAGCAACCGGGGCTGGCATGATGGACTGTAAAAAAGCGCTTGCCGAAGCCGAAGGCGATTTTAATCGTGCTGTTGAAATTATCCGCGAAAAAGGGAAGCTGGTTGCCGCAAAACGCGCTGATCGCGAAGCTACTGAAGGTGTTGTGCTTTCAAAAGTATCAGCCGACCAGAAATCAGGTGCCGTTTTAGTACTGAACTGCGAAACAGACTTCGTTGCCAAAAATGAAGCGTTTGTAGCGTTAGCCGACAAAATTCTGGCTGCTGCGCTCGAAAACGGCGCAGCTGACCTCGAAGCTGTTAAAGCCATGCCTCTTGATGGCCGCACTGTCGCCGATTTGATTGTTGAGCAAACAGGCATTATCGGTGAAAAACTGGATTTACCTTTCTACCAGAAGTTAAATGCCGAAACGGTCATTTCATACATCCACCCGGGAAATAAGCTGGCAACAGTTGTTGGGTTCAACAAAGCCGGCGTTGATGTTCAGGTTGCAAAAGACGTTGCCATGCAGGTTGCAGCCATGAACCCGGTAGCTGTAGACAAAGATGATGTTCCGGCCGAAATTGTAGAAAAAGAGCTGGAAATTGCCAAAGAAAAATTCCGCATGGAAGGTAAACCCGAAGCAATGCTTGATAAGATTGCCCAAGGCGCTTTGTCTAAATTCTTCAAGGAAAGCACCTTGTTGAACCAGGCATATATCAAAGAAAACAAAATGACTGTAAAAGAATTCCTTGCCAGCAACGACAAAGAATTAACGGCTACTGCTTTTGTTCGCTTTGCCCTGACCGATTAATTAGGACACTTACAATAATCAGGAAGGAGGTTCGGAAACGGCCTCCTTTTTTTTGTGTTTTGATTTTCCGGCTTCGGAACCTCTCAACGTATTTAAAATGTATTTTTGTCAAAAAAAACGAAAAATATGGCACGGTTCAAACGGATATTACTCAAATTAAGTGGTGAATCTTTAATGGGAGAACAACAATATGGCATTGATCAGCAACGCCTGGCCGATTATGCAGAACAAATTAGAGATGCAGTTAACATGGGCGTTCAGGTTGGCATTGTTATCGGCGGTGGAAACATCTTCCGGGGGCTGAGCGGCGCATCAAAAGGGTTTGATCGCGTAAAAGGAGACCAGATGGGGATGTTGGCTACTGTTATTAATAGTCTGGCACTTCAGTCTGCACTAAAAAGCTATGGCGTTCGATCAAAAGTACTGACCGCAATCCGGATGGAGCCTGTCGGCGAATTTTATTCGAAAGACAAAGCCATCGATACATTGGAAAACGGAGAGGTGGCCATTTTCTCGGCGGGAACCGGAAATCCATATTTTACAACAGATACCGGTTCGTCATTGCGCGGCATCGAAATAGAGGCCGATGTGATGATGAAAGGGACCCGGGTCGATGGAATTTATACTGCCGACCCGGAAAAAGATCCCAATGCCGTAAAATTTGATAAAATATCGTTTGACGAAGTTTATCAAAGAGGATTAAAAGTACTTGACTTAACTGCCACGGCAATGTGCAAGGAAAACAATTTGCCAATTATTGTCTTTAACATGGATGTAAAAGGGAACCTGAACAAGGTCCTATCAGGAGAAAATATCGGAACATATGTCCATTCGTAAATATTTTTCAGCAGAAAAAATTTAAACTTTATTTGAGTTTACTATTTTTTAAAAAAATTTCTATATTTGCTGACAACACAAACCCGACAGAGCTTGTTGTATGGAGGAAGAAGTTCAGATTATTCTGGATATATGTAAAGAAAAGATGGCTCATGCAGTTGAGCATCTCGATAAAGAGTTGGTTCATATTCGCGCCGGGAAAGCTTCAACACGGATGTTGGATGGAGTAGTGGTTGATTATTATGGGAGCATGACCCCCATTTCGCAGGTTTCGAATATCAGTACACCTGATGCCAGGACTATTGCTATTCAACCTTGGGAAAAATCGATGATTCACCCCATTGAGAAAGCAATCATGGCGGCAAACCTGGGCTTCAACCCGGAAAATAATGGCGAGATTATTCGCATTAATGTTCCGCCATTAACCGAGCAACGGCGAAAAGAACTGGTGAAGCAGGTTAATAAAGAAGGTGAAGTTGCAAAGATTAGCCTTCGGAATGCACGGAAAGATGCCAATGATAGTTTAAAAAAACTATTGAAAGATGGCCTTTCGGAAGATGCTGAAAAAGATGCAGAAATGGAAGTGCAGGATCTGATCACAGAGTTTACCCAGAAGGTTGACAAAATGCTTGAACACAAGACACAAGAGATTATAACGATATAATTGTTTCTAGTTTTCTGTTTTCTGAACATTGTTTAATTGTTTTCATGGCTTTGAGGCAGCTTGTTGAAGCTGCCTTGATTTTTTTATACCGTCGGCATCTTTGGGGGCCGACCCTGGCCTGGATCAGAAATAGACTGGCCTTACATATTTCCGTTTGTAGAAATTGAATTCGTAGTTAATATAAAACTCATAGGTCCCCAACTGGTATTTCTTTATATCCGAGAAAAGGGCGTATTCTGAAGCAAATCCGAAACGCAAGTTCCGTAACTTATAACTTGCATTTAAACAGGTTACCCCATTCGACCGTAACAAGATGCCAACCGACAGGTCGTTGGGCAATATGACCGTTGCAGACCCGTCGAAATATGGGACTTCGCCGGATGCAAACGTGATCAGCCCGGCAGGCTTAAATTTCACGTTGTGCACCAAATGGAAAACGTATCCTCCGGCCAGATAGAAATTCCGGATTTCGGGCAAGGATGAATATTTATTGACCGTCACCGAAAGACTATTGTTTATAATCTTGGGAACCGAAAGACTGATATAATAGTCGCGGTCGAACAAGAGCGCGCCAACGCCCCAGGTTGCCATGTATTTCAGGTTTACATCGGTCATAAACTCCGAATCGGGCACACGATCGGGGAAAAGGATGTAATCTAACAGGTTATTGCGATAATTCATGAACCCGACCCGTAACCCCATGCGCAGGTAGGCAGTCCGCGAAACGCGCATATTATAGGCATAATCGCCTGTTATTGAAAACCGTCTTTCATGCCCGATGGTATAACTCTGCAAGTTGATCCCGATTCCGTTGTTTTCATTTTTTACCGGCGAATTATACGAAAATGTCTGAAAGAACGGCGTTCCCTGAATTGAAATCCAGTTCTTCCGGCTCATTGACGTGATGCTGACTTTTTCCCACATGCCAACATAAGCGGGGTTAATCGTGAACATATTGTCGACATAATTCAGCGCATACGGGAATTCCTGCGCGCGGGAAACTGTAGCAAACAGTCCCAGGAGCAAGAACAGAACCATATGTCGCAAGCCGGATTTCATAGATTATTCACGTTACTGATATGAGACAAATACAAACGATTTCTTAACTTCCCCATTGCCCAGGTTCAGGACATAGAAATAAGTCCCGGCAGGTACTTTTTGCCCGCGTTTCGATGGAACCAGTTCAATGATCCCGTTCCACCAGGCGTCTTCGTAATTGCCCCAGTAGTCTAAGTTCCCGTAATGGTGCTTGTCGTAGAGTTTTCGGCCATTCTGGTCGAAAATCATCATGTGGGCTTCCGGATACGGGAAGATGCAATAAATCTGGAAATAATCGTGGACGTTGTCCCCATTGGGCGAGAACCCTTCAGGGATCAGGATGTCGCATTCATTGGGCAAATCCAGATATTCCGGGTGACCATCGAAATCGAGGTCGTCGTTGCTGTAATCGCCATCGTTGTTCAGGTCCTCGTATTTGGTCAGCCACTGGTCGTTATCGTCGTTGATATCGCGCCAGTCGCGGTCGCCATCGCCATCAAAATCCTGCAGAGGAGCTTCGGCCCCGGTTGCATTGCCTGATTCGGTATAACGGTCCACGGTATCGTAAGCGTCGTCGAGCCCGTCATTATCAAGGTCTTCTCCCGATGGCAATACATCGGCAACCCCATCGGCGTTCGCGTCATACCCTTCGATATAATCCGGAACATTATCATTATCGGAGTCGGTATCGCGATAATCAGGTATTCCATCCTGGTCGTAGTCATAAACGGCAGGAGGATTCGATGGAGGATATTTAACCTGATCGTGGTCGTACGCATCGTCCCAGCCATCGCCATCCGAATCAACGCCTTTTGGCGGAATATACCCATTGGTTGTCTGCCATTCAATATTGTCGGGGATACCGTCGTTATCCGAATCAATATCGATCGAATCCTGGATCCCATCGCCGTCGGTATCGATATTCATATCGCCTTCTACCACATCCAGTATTCCGTCGTCGTCGTCGTCAATATCATCTTTATTCGGGATCCCGTCGCAATCGGTATCAAGAATAACATGAATTACAACCACTGCGGTACTACTCAATATTCGGTCAGCCGAATCAAAAATGACATACTGGAACGTGTCGTCGCCTTCGAACTCGCGGTCGGCCATGTATTCAAATGTACCGTCTGGGTTTAAGTTCAACGAACCGTGCAAGGGGAAAATAACCGGTTCGGGATCCACCTCGAACGGGTCGCCTTCCGGATCGGTGTCGTTCAAAACCACCGAGCCATGCACGGCCCCGCAAGCGGTTGTAAACTCATCCGGGTTGGCTACTGGCGGATAGTTTGGCTGCGGAATGGTCGCAATACGTTTCTGCGTACATCCATAGGCATCGGTAACTGTCACCGTATAATCGCCAGCCGAAAGGTTTTTTATATCCTGGGTTGTCTCACCCGTACTCCATTTATACAAATAATATTTTGTGCCATCAGGCATCACAAACGGAGTACCGCCCGAAACCTCAATATCAATACTTCCGTCGTGCAGGTTTTTCAAATCGACACCGGTTTGGCGCACGATCGTTATTACGATTTCGGCAGGCTGAATAATCGTCACATCCACATCGTCGTCCGAGCTACAACCATTTGCCTCAATCGACAGATTATTATATACCCCGCCCAACGCGTTGACGACAGCCTTGCCCCAGGCAACGGCTACACCATCAAATTGCCCTCCGTCGTAGGTAATCGCATAAGTTCCGTCGGGCACATTGGTGAAGGCGAAGCTGATAACGCCCGGATCGCCGAAACATTTCGGGTTGACGCTGGTTGCAGCAATGGTTGGAGCTGGCGGGATAGCCGGCACCGAAACTTCGGAGGCCGACTCGCAACCGGTATTGATATCCCTGACAGTTATCGTATAAATGCCTGTTTTCAGGTCGTTGAATACCGATGAAGCCTGGAACGGCCCTCCGTTCAGGCTGTATGCGTATTGACTGCCTGTCGGGCTAACCACTTCAACCGTGCCATTCGGATCGTTGCAGGTCGGGGCCTGGGCTACCTGAACAACCGGTTTATCCGGCCCGGCAGGCATTGGATCGATTGCAAATGCAGCTATTTCTGACTCACAACCCGTGGTTGTATCTTTTACCCGGACGGTATGAGACGTTTCTGGCGCAAGCCCTGCAAATACTGGCGAACCCTGGTACAAGCCACCGTCAAGGCTGTACTGATAATTTGCACCTGCCGGCGAAGTTATTTCGATTGTCCCGGTTGGCACATAGCAGTTAGGTTGAACCAGGCTGGCAACAGGGGCAGGTGGTGGGTCCTGCAGGGTTACGGTAATACTGCCAGTTGCCGAACAGTTATTGGCATCGGTAACGGTAAACACATTCAGCCCGTTGGTTGCCGTAAACGTGCCGGTCCCCGAATAAGGGCCGTTTCCGCCAGTAGCCGTGACACGGACGGTTGCCGCGCCCGAACAACCTGAAGAAAGAAGCTCTACCGACACCTTTATTTCATCCGGGGCGAAAGGCATTGTTCCGGAAATAAGGTTTGAAAGGCAGCCATTGCTGTCTTTTACCACAAACGAGAAAGGCGCCCCGGCTCTCACGTTAAACGTACCTGTATTTTCATACATCCCGGTACCGCCGGTTGCTTTTATTGTAACTGTTCCGTCTTCGCCATAACATAAAGGCGCATGTACCTCACGCGTAGCCACAATCTTTTCGGGGTTTGGCGCCGTCAGGACCAGTTCCTCCGAGCAATTGTTTGCATCGGTAACCCGGAATGTCCGTTTTTCTCCCGGTGCAAGAATATAGGTCCCCGTTCCGGAGTACGGGCTTGTGCCCCCGCTGGCATAGATTGTTACCGTGGCGCTGTTGCCGGCACACAACGGCGGGACCATGCCCCAGGTCAGCTTCAGCTCACCCGGTTCTGTAATTACAATTTTATCCAGCTGTGCCTGGTTAGCCGGGTTATTCCGATCGCGTATCATTATCCCGTAAGTACCCGGAGGCAGGTGGTTAAACGTGCCGACCGGCTGCCAGGTTAGACCTCCGTCGTTACTGTATTCAAACACGCCGGCCCCCCCCGACTCTCCGGAGATGGTTATTTCCCCGTCTCCGGCCCCGTTACAAGTTACATCGGCGTGGGCAACCTCTGCCGAGATTGAACCGGCCGGCTGAAGGATAACGGTTCGTTCTATTTCGCAATTGGCGCTGTCTTTAATCCGGATAATATGTTCGCCGACTGTCAGTCCGGAATAACTGGTTGTTGTTGTCCAGGGCGAACCATCTACGCTGAACAGGTAACCCGGACCGGTTCCGCCCGATACCAGGCTAATGATGATAGTCCCGCCTTCGCCGGGGTAACTTTCGTTGATGCGGGTAATTGTTGCCGTAATTTCTGTTGGTTGTCTTAAATCAATGGTCCCGAGGTTTGTTACATTCGACCGGTTGTCTGCATCTCTGATCATCAGCACATAGGGCTGGGCTGTCAGGCCGGTGAAATCAGGAGACCCTTGCCAGGTTGCACCACCGTCGATGCTATACTCGTAATGCGTTGCGCCGCTTTGATTGGTGAACGTAATTGAGCCGTTGTTCCCGTTATAGCAGGTCACATTTCCCGGAACAGGTTCAGCCAGGATGGCCCCTGCCGGTAAGACAATCGCCGGAATAGAGATCATACAACCGGGGGCATTGGCATCGCGCACCCATACCTCATACGCTTGGGGCGCTAACCCGGCAAAGGCAGGCGACAACTGCCAGACAACAGCATCCAGGCTGTATTCAAAATTTCCGGAACCACCCTGAGGGGCAATGACGGTGATGGTCCCGTCGTTCGCGCCACTACTTGTTTCGTTCGTCCGGACAACTTTGGCTTCGAGTAAGTCGGGCTGACTGATTTCGATGTTGCTGAAAACAACCTCACACCCCCGGGCATCGCGGATTGTTACGTTGTATTTCCCTTCAGCCAGGCCCGAAACTGAAGTTCCGGCAGTCCAGGTTGCACCTCCGTCGACGCTTAACTCATACGGGGCAGTCGCATTTTGTATGTTCGAAGCTTCAATTCGGCCATCGTTCCCGCCAAAACAGCTTACATCAAATGGCGTCAGGGTTGCCGCTATAGCGGGCGGCCCAGAAACGGTTACCGGGGCAAGGGTCACGGTACAGGTTACATCGGCGGCATCGCGCATCCGGACTGTGTAGGTCGCGGCAGGCAGGTTCTCTATCTTGCCGGAGAACCAATCGGTGCCGTTTACCGTATATTCGTACCCTCCTGATCCGCCTTTCGCCTGGGCCAGGCTGATTGTTCCGTCGGACCCGCCAAAGCAGGTCACAGGCGAAGCAACCGCAACCGCCTCAAGCTTATCGGGCTGGCCAATATCCAACTTACCAACAAAATAGGTACAGGCGGGGGCTTTGCTATCGCGCATGGTCAGGTTGTAGGACCCGGCTGGCAGGTCCTCAAACATGAAAGAAGTTGACCAAGCCGCGCCATCGATGCTAAAATCGTAAACTCCGGACCCGCCTTTGGCATCACGGACTGAGATTGTCCCATTACTGCCACCATAACAGGTCACATCGGTTTTACCGGCTTCGGCATACAACGGCCCGGGTTCGCTTATTTCCACTGTTTTAAGCATCCGGGTACAGGTTACCAGGCTGGCATCGCGTATCTGTACGTAGAATGTGCCCGGCGTTAACCCTGTAAATTCGCCGTTGCTGGTCCAGTTTGTCCCGTCGATCGTAAATTCATACAATCCGGACACGCTGTTTTGCGGATTGGTAATGGTAATTGTCCCGTCGTTCCCCAGACAGGTTGCATTGGTCGAAGCAACATCGGCATCCAACGGTTTCGGCTCAATAATCTCGAGGGTGCTAATATCCCGGGTACAGTTCTTTTCGTCGCGCATACTGACGATGTATGTCCGGGGCGCCAATCCGGAGAAGAAGCCATTGCTGGTCCAATAAACCCCGTCGATGGAGAATACATAACTGCCCTGATAGTTCTTCGGGTTTGAGACCGTTATCGTCCCATCGTTGGCGCCATAACAACTTATGCCGGTCGACGAAAGATCGGCCTGAAGCGGGAGCGGTTCATTAATTTTCACCTCGCCAAAATCTTTCAAGCAACCCGGCACATCGGCATCGGCCAGGTAAGGGTGATAAGTACCGGGCGCTAACCCGCCAATGAAACCGGTATCATACCAGCTAAATCCGTCGGCGGAATATTTGTAGTTTCCCGACCCGCCCGACGGGTTGTTAAACCGGATGCTCCCGTCGCTGGAGCCGAAACAGCTTACATCGGCAACAAGGAGCGTTGCCATAAGCTCGTCGGGCTGCAAAATAGTTATGTCGCCAAGCGTTTCAATACAGGCCGGGGCATTGGCATCGCGCATCCGGATTGAATATTTTCCGGCGGCAAGCCCCTTCACCTGCAATTTTTTATCGTTGTCGTCGGCAAGCCAGGCGCTGCCATTGATGCTGTATTCGTAATTTCCCGAACCATTCACCGCGTTGTCGATGGTTATTGTTCCGTCGGTACCGCCATAACAGCTCACGTCGGTATGGTCAAGTTCAGCAAAAACAGGGGCGGGCATATCGATGATGGCGTTTCCGACAGTAGCCTGGCAATCTGTCACATTCGCATCGCGCATTAAAATGGTATAACTTGCCGGCGCCAATCCGGCGAAATATCCGGAGGTAGCCCAGACAGTTCCGTTTATCGAATATTCATAACTTCCCGATCCACCTCCCGGGTTAATAACCGAGATTGTCCCGTCGTTTCCCAAACAAGTTGCATCGGTTTGGGTATACGACGCGGTTAATGGCAGCGGTTCTTCAATCTCTGCCGTTCCGGCTATTGCAATACAGTTCAGGTCGATCGCGTCGCGCATCAAAACAGTGTAGGTCCCTGGCCGCAGGTTCGAATAAGCGGTTGTTGCCGCCCACCCAACGCCATCGATGCTGAACTCATAGCTGCCAGACCCACCGGCCTGGTTGCTTATTGTCAACGTCCCGTCGTTGGCCCCGAAACAGGTTATATCGGTAGCGGTTACCCGGGCTTCGAGCTGCAAAACCGAAAGTTTTACCTGCGACACAGCCGGCGTACAACTTGTGCCGGAGCCCAATCCCTGCACGGTCAGGGTGCAGGTTATTTCTCCGGATAAGCGGTCGGCGGGCCCGGGGGTATAGGTGGCATCCAGGCGGGCCGGGTCGTCGAAGGCGCCATCGCCGGAGGTAGTCCACCATAATGTCGTATAATTGAAGGCCCGGGCATCGGTAAAGGTATGCGAATTGCCCGGACAGATCGTGGCCGGACTACCGGCATCGGCTACGGGCTGGTCGAACACGTTGATGGTGCCCTGCTGCAGGGTGTCGCACCCGTGAACCGAGGTTTCGACTACCGACAGGTTGTATGTTCCCAGGTTGTTCCACCCAATGGTTATCTCGCTTCCCTGAACGGGGTTTCCGGAGACCGGGTCGGTACCGGTAAATGGTGTTCCGGCTGAGTTGGCCAGCGGCACGGCATTTCCTCCGGAGTCTCTGAGCAGCCACTCGTAGGTTGCGCCCGCCTCGCCGTTTACCCGGTAGGTGCGGTTGGCGTTGATACATACCTGATCGACAACATACCCCGGCTGGGCCATTGCCTGTGCAACAGTCAGCAGAACAACGAGTATGATGTATGTCAATCGTTTCATCATTTTACTGGTCCCCTCTAACTCCCCCCAAGGGGGAGAACCCGCTTCTAAAAGCGTTTGCATTTCTATTTTCACGTTCCTCATCAAGAAGCTCTTCTTCCGTTCCCCCGTTGGTAGGGGTTGGAAAGGCTTCTTCATTCCTTCAAATAAATCGGCGACAAATCTGGCAACGGATGCACTGTCAAAGTTACCGTTTCGGACGGACTAAGCTGTGTCCCCCATTTATCCCAGACTTTGGTTACCCGGTAAACCGTTGTTTTCGGCGGACTAACCATTATCTCATACGGATTTTGGGCGTTATCAATATCGGTATAATCTTTCACATTTGTGCCATCCTCGTCGGTAGCTTCGAGCGTAAAGCCCCACAAGGGCGTTCCGGTCAGGGTAATTGTCAGTACCGACGGGTCTTTCACACAGATCTCGTTCGGGTCGAGCGACGGCGTGGCTGTTGGCAGCGCCTCCAGTACCTGCATCCGCCCCACCTCCAGGTTGTTGGTACACCCGGCCGCATCGACGGCCAATACCCGGAAGAAATAGATACCCGGTTCGAGCCAGGTGACATCGACCGTAGCGCCGGTATTTCCATTGGGGAAATAGGCATCGGTTGGCGGACAATCGCCCGGCGCAACCGCAAAGTTTACCGTCGAGTCGCGGTACAAATCCCAGGTGTACGTGTCGCCCGGCATTTGTTCAACGCGCAACCGAGAGGTTTCACCCTGGCGCACAACATTCTGTGCCACGGCAGATGCCGCAGCCATCAGGAGCAGTAGCCAAACTACCGGCAACCTATGCAATATGTTGTGTTTACGCGCCAAAATGGTCAATTACATTTAATGTTCAATGGTCAATGCCAATGTTCAATGTCAGTCTTCAATCTTCAATCTGTAATCTTCAGTCTGTAGTAATCTGTAACCTTCAATTTTTCATTGATCATTACCGGGCATACCTCTCCCGTCCGGCCACAATGGGCTGGTTGTAACGCCCCCACTAACTCGCCCCAAGGGGGAGGGCCCGCTTCCCGAAGCGTTTTTAGCTTTCCTGATACCCCGTATGCTTCAGGGGGCTTGCCTTTCTTTCGCCCCTCATCCGGAGGGGTTGGGGGAGGCCTCTTCTCCACAACCGGCGAAGGATCGCCCCTGGCTTTGCATACCAGCGGAGGATCGCCCCGCGCACCGTTGATCAGCGGAGGCCCGTGCTTGTTTTTTTGTGTGTACATTAAATTCATCCGTATAAATTTTCAAAGCAGGTTCGTACAATTTTCGTAACAGCTTTAGCTTTTCAATAAAATTCGCACCGGTATGGAATAGCCATTTGTACATGTCCGGTTGGCACGAGCTATGGCTCTTATGGCTATTTCATCGGTTAAAAACTAATCGGTTATCGGCCCCCTCTGGCCCCCCCAAGGGGGAGGACCCGCTTCCCGCAGCGTTCGCGTTGCTTTCTCCGACAACCGCCGGGGAACGGGAAAGGGGCTTTTCTTTTTTTTTACCGCAGAGAACGCAGCGTTTTTCGCAGCGCTTTTTTGTCTTACGACTTGTCTCTCGCGACCCGTTCTGATATAGTTCACCTCTTCCGGGCAGAATTCCGGTTGAGTGGAGGGTTTTATAGATAGTTGATGTGTACAAATCATTCCATCGCTTCGTGCATTCATTTGTTGCTGTACCATCTGTTGCGGAATCTTCCGTCTGTATTCTTTACCACTTCGTCTTTCAGCCGTCATTGCGAGCGACTGGATGGAGCGTGGCAATCTGTTCGCGTTTGAACATTTAACCGCAGAGAACACAGAGTGCTTCACAGCGTTTCGCTGAGTTTTTGTCTCGCTACCCGCAGCTATTTTTCACAACCCGTTACTTCGACAAGCTTACTTCGACAAGCTCAGTAAGCGGACCAACGTTGGTTGGTTTGTCTGTTTTCCTTCGTCGGTCCGCAGGCCTTTGGCAGCGGCCTGCGAACCTCTGAAGTCTTTTTAAAAGCCCCCTCCCGGAGGGAGTCCGCCTGGTCTCACGACAGTCGGTGGGAGGGAACTTTTCTTCCATCTGCAACGGGCACGCCTCCCGAAACAAATGGGTTATTGTGGGTTATGAAAAAGCAATTGCCATTGTGTTAGTTTTTAGGTACAAATGTTCCTGTAGTAACTGTTGTTGAACTAATGGTAGGTCTCAGAGTAAGCGTGTAAGTTGCCTCATCGGTCTTATCCTGAACACAACCTGACGATCCATTATCCAAATCGCGTAAACTATTATTTGAGTATTCGTTCCCGCTAGTCGCTGCCGGATCATACATTACACCATTAACTCCGACAGTTATAACCTCATTCGCTAAGTTTTCGTTATTATTATGATCTGCCTGCACTCTTAACACAATACATTTACCTAGATTGTCGATAGCGGATAAGCCATAGTGATTTGCCATTACAGGATCTGTTGCCGGATGCCATAAGCTTGTTGATCCGGAGGCTTCATCCGGATAAGCCCATTCAACTGAGCCAAGCGCACTTGATCCCGATGTTCCCGAAGTAAACGATGGCAGCCATGAATGTACCCAGTTTGCAGCATTAACTGTATAGAATACCCAGTTTGCACCATAATCCATCGTCAAATTGCCTGGACTTCCTGGGCTGTAAGTTGCAGATACAACAGGAGAAACACACTCTGTATTTCCAGAAGTTCCATCGTCAAGCAAACCTGCAATATCCAATGTAAATGCAAACGATGGCTCAATTTTGTACACCTGAATATTGTCTGTACAACCTGCGGCATCCATGGCATAGGCCACTAACAAAACATTATTCGTTAGCCCATTAAATGATTTCCAAGAAATGTCAATATCGGTAGCTGTGTTCGTAATACTATTATAAACGCCATCTTCTGCGTCAAGAATAAAAGAACCACCTCCTCCATCTGCATCTCTTGTAGATGTCAATGTTCCTGAAGAAGCAATAACATTCAAATCGTTAGTAACAAACCACAAAACATAGCTTGCAGAAGAAGCCGTTATAGAATAATTATAGGTCTTACCCGGTAATGGGCGCAGAGGATCATCACTAACTGTACATGTTAATGGAAGAGCCGGAGTACAAAAAGTCGGACTCACATCGAGATAATTAGGTTCATTATTCTGCCCATAAGATTTATTACTAACCGCGATTGCAAGCAAAACTGTCAGTAAGAATAAAATTTGCTTTTTCATAATTGTAAAATTTAAAGTGAATAAAAGAATTTGGTTAAGATTTGATTTTCAGAAAACTGGTTTGCCAGTGGCAGGTATGTGCCACGGGGCTTGTTTGGCGTGCGCCCCCGCGTGGGAGGCCATGGTTTGTGTAGCGTTTTTTTCATAGGCATTTGTTTTTAACTGGTTTAAAATGTATTTGGAAATATTGTAGTGAATTACTTGACTTTCGACTCACCCCGACTCACCTCGACTCACCCCGAGATCAGTAACCTGATCTCTGCCCCTCTCTACACGTAGAGAGGGGGGAAGTGAGCATCGCGGGCTGGGGGCGGGCAATGGGTTGTTTTTTTCCTGATTCATAATTGGTTATTTCTTGTTCGGTTCTTTTACTTTTCCTGACTCTCCCCCCGTCCGGCACTGCCGGACTCCCCCCTCTCTACGCGTAGAGAGGGGGGAAGCAAGCACCGCGGGCTTGGGGCGGGCAATGGGTTGTTTTTTCCTGAGTCATAATTGGTTATTTCTTGTTCGGTTCTTTTACTTTTCCTGACTCTCCCCCCTGTTCTGCTGCGCCTGACGTCTCCCCTCTCTACGCGTAGAGAGGGGGAAAGCAAGCACCGCGGGCTTGGGGCGGGTAATGGGTTGTTTTTTCCTGGTTCATAATTGGTTATTTCTTGTTCGGTCATTTGCTTTTATTAACTCACCCCCCGTCCGGCACTGCCGGACTCCCCCTCTCTACACGTAGAGAGGGGGAAAGCGAGCATCGCGGGCTGGGGGCGGGTAATGGGTTGTTTTTTCTGGTTCATAATTGGTTATTTCTTATTCGGTTCTTTTACTTTTCATGACTCTCCCCCGTCCGGCACTGCCGGACTCCCCCCCTC